>JACDQK010000221.1 GCA_015657645.1 Novosphingobium sp. | reverse complement strand
GGCGCGCGGGTGACCCAGCTGCAGCGTGAAATTTCCGGCTATCGCATCCAGATCGGGGCACTCAACCAGCAGAGCGCGCTGATCGAACCCGAACGCAAGGGCGTGCAGGAATTGTGGGATCGCGGGCTGGTCACAATTAGCCGCAAGAACGAGCTGGAGCGCACCGCGGTTGACCTCAAGGGCAATGTCGGCGCGCTCTATGCCACGATCGCGCAGACCGAAGCCCGGATCGGAGAGACCCGCCAGCAGATCGTCCTGCTCGGCCAGCAACGCCGTGCCGACGCCGGGACCGAGCTGGCCACGGTCAACGCTGCGCTGAATGAACAGCAGATGCGCAATATTGCCGCGGCTGACAGCCAGAACCGCAGCGTCGTCAAGGCGAGCTATACCGGCGTGGTCGAAAAGCTGGCCTTTTCCGCCATCGGCAGCGTGGTGCGCCCGGCCGAACCGATCATGGAAATCGTGCCAATTGACGATAACCTGATCGTCGAAGCGGCGATTTCGCCTAACGATATCGAGCAGGTTCAGGTGGGCCAGCCGGCCCGGATCCGCTTCTCTTCGATCAACTCGACCGCGACGCCTGAAATCGCCGGCAAGGTGTTCTATGTCGCCGCTGACCCGACCGTGCGTGAACGTGACGGCTCGAGCTACTTCCCGGTGCGGGTGCGGATCGATGCCGAAATGCTGAAGCGCTATCCGGAGCTCAAGCTGCGCCAGGGGATGCCGGCCGAAGCCTTCATCGAAACCGGCAGCCGCTCGATGCTGTCCTACCTGACCAAGCCGCTGCGCGACCAGTTCGCCCGCGCCTTCCGGGACAATTAAGGGCTTGATCGCCTGCGGGCCGCTGGGCCATGCCGTTCGTTGACATGGCCCCGCCCGCTCCCCGCACCCGGATCTTTCTGCGCGACGACGATGTCGGCGCCTGGACGCCCGCGCTGGCCCGGTTCGTCGCCTGTTTCCGCGAGCATGGTCTGCCGGTCAGTTATCAGGTCATCCCCGCGCACCTGACCGATGAAGCAGCGGAGCAGCTGCGCGCCTTTCACGCCGAGCGGCCGGACCTGTGCGAATTTGGTCAGCATGGGCTGGCCCATGAGATGACCGTGGGCGGCAAGCGGCTAACCTGGGAATTCGGGCGTGAGCGCGATCTGGCCACGCAGCAGCGCGTGATCGCCGAGGGCAAGGCGATCATGCAGGCCAAGCTCGGTCAAGCCTTCCCCGCCAAGCTGTTCACCCCGCCGCGCCACCGTTTCGATGGCAATACCGTCCGCGCGCTCCACGCCGAAGGGTTCACGATCCTGTCGGCGGCGGCCTATGTCGATCCGCTGCGCCGGTTCGTCTACCGGCTGGGCCACGGCTTGGGGATGGGCACCATCGGCAATCGCGGGATCGCCTATCACCCGCAGCTGCGCCCCGAAGCGCCCTTGCGTGAGCTGTCGATTGCGGTTGCGGTTGACGATGGCGCACCGGTCCGGCGCGAAGTGAGTGACGTACTGGCCAGGATCGAGCGGGCCCGCCAGCATACCAGCGCAGTCGGCCTGATGTTCCACCACCAGGCCTGGGACAGTGCGGAAGGCACCCGGTTTCTGGAAGAGCTGGCCCTTGGCCTCAAAAGCTTGCCGAACTGCGATTTTGTCTTGCTGTCCGACCTGGCACAGTCTGCCGCTTAGCAGTGGAAAAGCTGCACCTGCGCAGGTGAATTCCCCGACCCGGTAACGTAACCTGTCCCAGCTTGGAACAGTTGGGGTTTGAGGTCGCGCCCCCCTAGCTTGGGAATCGGGAAATGAAGCGTCCGTATGCAGGCCTGCTCGCCACTGCCGCCGCCGTGCCCGGCGTATGGCTGCTGGCCAGTGCGGAAGAGGCGCCATCCCCCGGCACGCCAGCCCAGGAACCGGATCCGGGCGAGGTCGCCCAAGCAATGCCCGATCCCGCCCAGCGCTTGGCGGCAGTCACGCCAAGCTTTGGCGGAGCGGAATCTGTGCTGGAGGCCGTGGAGACACCGCCTGCCCCAACCACTGACCTGCTGCCGGAAGTTGAAGCCCACACCACGCCCCCGCTGGCCGAGGCCAAACCAGTCGCTGAGGTTCCTGTCGCGACTTTGGCCGAGGCGGCAGAACCGCAGCCAGTCGTGCGCGGTCCGGTGTTCGTGGCGACGCCGGTGATCCAGCCGCTTCCCGTCGTAACGCCTGAAGCAGCCCCAGCCCCCAAGCCAATCAAGCCGCCAGCCGCAGCGCTCGCTCAGGCCGATGCTCCGTTGCCAGCACCGATCAAGGCGGCTTCCGCCGCGACGTTCGTGGCGGAGCCGGTTGTCCAGCGAATCGCACCGCCGCCAGTGGCGCTTGCGAAGGCTGAAACGCCCCAGCCGAAGCTGCCGCCGCGCGTTGAACGGACTGCCTTCGTGTCGCAGGCCGTGGTGCAGGCCGCACCAATTGCCGCCGCGCCACCCCCAAAGACGCCAGAACCTGTAGTCACCCCGGCACTCCTGCCTGCCAAGGCTCAGGTGGTGACATCTGCGCCAGTCAAGGCGCTCCCGGCATTTGTTGCCGCACCGGTGATCCAGACGCTCCCGGCCAAGCAACCGGTCGCGCTTGTGGCAGCGTCCTTGCCCAAGCCAACACCGCAAGCGCCAAAGGCGGCACCCGCAATCAAGCGAGTGGTCGCGGTGGCGGCACCGAAGCCAACTGTGCAGGCGGCGCCGGTAAAGGCGGCACCAAAAGCCCTTGCGGCCGCCACGCCCCCTGCCCCCAAGCCAGTCGCACCGGCCAAGCCGCCCGCACCCACGCCAGCGCCGCGCGCCAAGCTGCCTGTGGGTGAGGTAGTGCTCGCATCATTCTCACCGGCTCCAGCGGCCGCCGCACCGGTCGCATCGGCCCCGCCCCGCCAGGTCGAGACGACGGCCGCAAAGACTGTCCCGGTCGGCGCACCCGAGCGCGTCACCTACCCCGAACCGGCGTTCGGCCCGCCCGAAGCCAAGTTCATTCCGGCCGCCTTGACCTCGGTCGAGCCGCCTGAACAACCGGCCAGCCTCGGCTCGGCCAGCACCCTCGCCCAGGCTATCGCCTATAGCTATGAAACCAATCCGCGCTTGTTGGCCGAACGGGCTTCGAACCGGTCTGCCGATCTTGGCTACCCGGCTGCACGGGCGGCCTTCGGCCCGCGGCTCGATGCCAGCGCCAGCCTGTCCTACACCCGCGACCGCGACGAGATCCTGCCCGGCAGTTTCCTGCGGCAGCAGGGCTGGAGCGACACGGCCAGCCTGATCCTCAGCCAGCCGCTGCTGACCTTCGGGCGATCGCAGGCCCAGGTGGGCCAGGCTGCCGCCAATATCGACTATCGCCGGGAATCGCTGCGTCTGGTCCAGAACGAGGTGATGCTCGATGTCATCGCCGCCTATGTCGGCACCCTGCGTGAGGCCGGCGCGGTGACGATCGCGCGCGAAAACGTTGCCCTGCTGCAGCGCCAGCTTGAGGAATCCAACGCCCGCTTTGCGGTGCGCGAGATTACCCTGGCCGATGTCCAGCAGGTCGAAACCCGGCTGGCGCTGGGCAAGACCGTGCTGCTCGATGCCCAGGCGCGGCTCGGGGAAATCCACTCGCGGTTCTATCGCGCGGTCGGGATGCCGCCCGGCGAACTCGCCCCGCCCGAACCCTTGACCCTGCCGGTTACCGCTCTGTCCGAAGCCTATGGGCTGGCCGACAATGAAAGCCCGCTGGTCCGCGCGGCCCAAGCGCGTGAGCGGATCTCGCGCGCCTTCCTCGCCGGAACCCGCGCCGAAGCGGCCCCGCGCGTCGATTTCCGCGGCACGGCAGACTACGGTTCCATGTCGGACTATGCGCGCGACCTGCGGGGAACGCGGGTGCGCGGCACGGTGACCCTGTCGGTCCCGCTGTTCGACAGCGGCGCGCGCCTCGCCGAATCCGGGCAGGCCCGCGAAGCCAATGCCGCTGACCTGCAACTGATCGCCGCCGCCCAGCGGGACAGCCGGACCGCCGTCGCGACCGCCTGGAACAACCTGCTCGCATCGCGGATGTCGATCGATCACTACCGCCAGGCAGTCGACAGCGCGCAGCGCGCTTACGAGAACGCCCAGCGCCAGGAGCGGGCCGGCATGCGCACCACTCTCGATGTGCTCGATCTGGCGCGCGACCTCCTCAACGTTCGCAACGCCTATAATTCGGCGCTGGCGGAGGAGTATCAGGCCCGCGCCAACCTGCTGGCCACGCTGGGCCAGCTCGATCCGGCGAAGATGGCGGGCGGGCTCAAGCTCTATGATCCGGCCGATCACTTCCGCAAGGTCAAGGGCAAAGGCGATATTCCCCTGCTGACCGGGAGCCTTGCCGCGCTTGACGGGGTTACCCTCCCCAACCTCAAGGTCAGCCGGCCCTCGCCCGACGCTGCGGCCCTGGTCGGGACAGCGGAGACGGTAACTGGGGAATAGGCCTGGATTGGTAAATCCGCTCGACGCCAGCGCTTCGCTCCGGCAAGCGCCGATCATGACGCGGGTCCTGCACATCTCGGCCGACTATCCGGATGCGTTCCAGCCGGGTAAGACCCGCGCGATTGCCAACCTGGTCGAGGTGACGGGCGGACAGCTCGATCACCTGGTCTATTCGCTCAACCGGGTGAACGGCTGGCAAGGCTGGGTGCAGCCGGGCCGCACCGCGACTGTCGATGCGGCAGAGGGGCTCGTCACCCTGCGCTATCATGCGCCGCGCTGGGGGCTGATGCTGGCCCGGTCCATGGACGGTGTGGCCGACGCCATCGCTGCCGATCTGGCCGCGCGGAATTTCGATCCCGACGTGATCCACGGCCATAAGCTGAGCTTTGAAGGCCTCGCTGCCCAGGCGCTGGCGCGGCGTCTGGGCAAGCCCTTCGTGATCTCGCTGCAAGGCAATACCGACCAGAAGGTGATCACGGCCCGCCGTGACCTGCACCGCCGGTATCAGGCGGTGTGGCACGAGGCGGCCCAGGTCTTTCCGTTCAGTCCGTGGATCGACCAGTGGTGCCAGGACCGGTTCGGTGCCCGCCGCGGGCCGACTGCGCTGCTGCCCTGCATTGTCGCGAGCGAGCGAATTCTGGCACCCAGAGAAAACACCGACACCGTCTGCACCGCCTTCAATTTGGACTTCTGGCAGAACAAGAACCTGCAGGCTTTGGTGGAAGCGATTGCCATCGCCCGCCGCGAAGTCCCCGGGCTGAAGTTCAAGATTGCGGGTGCAGGCAGCGATGAAGCGACGGCCCATGTCACGCGGCTGGTTGAAACGGCCGGCCTGGCGGAGATCACGACCCTGTCTGGCCGGGTCTCGCCCGAACAGATCCAGGACTGGATGAATGACGCGGCGGTATTCGCCCTCCCCTCGCGCCGCGAGACCTTTGGCATGGTGTTCATCGAGGCGCTGCTGGCCGGAACGCCGATTGTCTATCCCACGGGCACTGCGGTCGATGGCTATTTTGCCGGGGCCGAATTCGCCCGAGCCGCTGACGCCGGAAGTCCGCGGGATATCGCCGCAGCCATCGTCGCGGCGATCCGCAGCAAGACGATCAAGCCGCAACTGCGCGGCTGGCAGGACAGTCCGGATGCAGCCCGCTTTCTCAGCGCAAGTATTGCCGGCAGCTATGTCGCAGCTATTGGCAGTGTGACCCGATGACCCTGCGGACGCAATTCGACCAGCTGCTGGAGCGGACCCGGCCCTATCACGCCCCGATCGGCTCGCTGGGGGTGCGGGGTCTGGGCGTATTGGCCGGGTTTGCCCTCACCGTTGCGATCGGGCGCTGGTTCGGCCCGGTCGCCAACGGGCAATATGCGCTCATTTCCCAGACCGCGCTGTTTTTGGCGACGATCGCGATTGGCGGCCTCGATCTCGCGGTCGCGCGCGAGTTTCCGCAAGCGGCAGTCCTCGGCAAAGCGCTTTCGCGTCGCACCCTGGCGGTTGTGCTCGGCCAGGCGACGGCCTTGGCATTGGTACTGTCAGGGCTTTTGCTGCTGACCTCCGATGGGTTCCTCCATCTGCTCGGCCGGCCATCGCTGCCGGCAGGAAGCCTGATGCTGCTCTGCCTGATCCTGCTGACACGTACGCTGATCCGGATGCTGGCGACGGTCTTGCGCTCGCAGTCGATCTTTCTGTTCAGCCAGGCGGTTGAAATGATGCTGGTACCGCTGGCCACACTGGCGCTGGTGGCAGTTGGCCTGGCCCATTCGGTGACCGACATCCTGATCGCCACGGCCCTGGCCGGAGGCCTTACCATCATCGCCGCGCTGGCCATCGCCTGGAAGCGGACCAGCAGCGCGGCAGACGCCCATCAGGTCGGCCTGGGCAAGCTCTACGCCACGGCCTGGCCGCTGTGGGGGG
>JACDQK010000220.1 GCA_015657645.1 Novosphingobium sp. | reverse complement strand
GTCGCGGGGTTGGTGCGCAGCAGGGTTACCGTCTGCCCGACGGCCTTTTCCATCAGCGCCGAGGGAGAGAGCAGGTCATAGTCGAAGTTCTGCTCGACGATGCCGAACCCTTCGCCGCCCAGCGTCACCGTTTCGGAACGGATCTGGGCCGAGACATCGGGAAACTCCTGCCGCGATCTGCCGGCCGGCAGGTTCACTTGCCGCACGTCCTGCACCAGCGCCTGGCCGTTGTTATAGATCGTGACCGAAAGTTCGCCCTGCGCGCTCCGGTCCTGCGCCATCCCGCTTCCCGCCAGCACGGCCAGTCCCGCGCCCATCAAGATCCGCCGCATCGCCCTGCTCCTCTTCCCATGTCCTGCAAAGACTACGCCGTTTCAGCACTTTGTCACCACCTTGCAACAGTTGGGCCGGCATGCGTCGTCAGCCCCTTGCGAATCGTGCCAAGCCGATTACGCTTTGCTGAACGCCCGCTATCCTGCGGGTCCGGAGGTGGGGTTTGCTGAATTTCCCAAAGCGGCTGCTGGCCATCGCGCTGGCCGCGGTCGGTCTGGCACTTATTGCAGTGCCAGCCGTGCCGCTGCTCGCGCAAGGCGCGCCGATCCCTTCGGTGCTGGAAGAATTGAAGCTGGTCACGGCCGACGAAGGGCAGGCCGGTTTCATCGCGCGGTTTTCGCCGCAGGAACCCCGGGTCGAACCGCTCAATTCCAATCCGGAAAGCCCGGCACTGATTGTGCGCAACACGCTGCGCGTCAACTCGATCCCGGTTCGCAGCGCGCAGAAGGGGCTGGTCAGGCTGATCTCGTTCGAGACTCGCGGTGCCGATCTGGTGATCCGGTTCGATACTACGCGACCGGCGACCGTTACGGTCGAGCCGGCTGGGCGAGCAACGGTCCAGATCAAGATCCGGCCAGTCAGCGAGGAAGAATCGACGGGTAGCCGGCCGCTCGGCTCGCAAAGCGAGCCGGTTGCCAAGGCCAGCGAACTGAGCCCGCGGGCCTCGTTCAATCCCGGTGACCGCTATGAACTGGTGCCGCTCAAATATGCCGATGTCAGCGAAGTAATTGGCCTGCTGGGTGATGGCACCACGATCGAACCAAACAACGTGTTCATCCGCCGCGAGCCTGGTTTTGGCTCCCCAGCGGCGGGAAATCAGCCCAACTACTACCAGAACCAGGCCGCAGCACAGGCTCCGGCCAAGCCACTTGGCCAGGCGTTCGGTAACGGACTGGGTATCGACCGGCGATTGAACGCGATCTGGATTACCGGCAGCGCGGAATATATCGCGCGGATCAAGGACCAGATCGAGCTGATCGACGTGCCGGTCGACAGTGTCATCCTGGAAACCCAGTTTGTCGAATTGACCGAGAGCGGCGCGAAAAGCCTGGGGATCGATTTCAACAATGGCGCTGGCCAGATTGCAGTCGGACGGCTTGAGACCGGATCGTTCCTGCCGAACAGCGTCAGTCTCAATCCGCGCGACGTGCTGCCCTCCGGTGTGCTGCAGGCCGCGATCTACGCGCAGATCGAGAAGGGCGAAGGCCGGATCCTCTCGCGTCCGCGGATTGCGGCGCAGTCCGGTTCCACCGCCAAGATCATCACCGGCGATGCCTTGCCGATCCTCACCTCGATCGCGCTGTCCGGGGTCAACGCCGTCTCCCAGCAGGTGCAATACGTGAACGTCGGCGTGACCCTGCAGATCGCGCCGCGTGTCAGCCCGGATGGTTACGTCACTTCGCAGATCTACGGCGTGGTCTCTTCGGTGACCGGGTTTTCGCAGGGCTATCCGACGATCAGCCAGCGCGAGGCGGAGACTTCGGCATCGGTGCGCGATGGGGAAACCTTCGTGATCGGCGGCCTGACGCAGGAAAGCGTATTGCGCCGCAAGGGCAAGGTGCCGATCCTTGGCGATATCCCGATCGCTGGCGAGCTGTTCAAGATCGAGCGGTCGACCCGCTCGAAGACTGAGCTCTACATCGTCATCACCCCGCACATCGTGCGCCATCGCCGGTTTGAAGAGAGCGCGGCGGGCGCTGAACCGCCCCCGGAAGGCGCGTCTGCCAGCCTGCAAAATCCGAAAGACTGACCATCATTTCGTGGCGAGGCGGAGCTGCGAAACAATGTTTCGTGCGGGCCGGTTAGTTAACAACAAATACTTGTTAAATTGTGCAGATTCGGGAAATTCCCGCACTAGACACATGCCATTTGTGCGTTAGTCTCACCCCATCGCTCCGTGTTTCGCGGAGGCGGTCGCACTAATGTGAACTCTTGGGAGAATGGGGATTATGACTAAGTCGATCCGTTTGGCACTCGCCGCATTGCCGTTCGCCGCTTTGGCGGTTCCGGCGCAGGCCCAGGTGGCCGGGGAAAAGATCGCCAATGCCTACATCTGCGTGTTCAAGGCCGGCGCGGTCGGGCGCGGCCAGGCCGAAGCCGAAGCGCGCGGTGCCGTCCAGGCCCATGGCGGCCAGATTAGCCATGTCTTCCGCAACACCATTCGCGGCTTCTCGGCCAACATGCCGGCTGTCGCGATTGAGCGCATGACGGCCGCCAATCCGAACATCGCCTATTGCGAGCAGGACCAGTTCATGGCCACCCCGCCGATCCGGATCGAAGCGCGACCGGGTGGTGGCGGCACCCAGCCGCCGCAGGAAACGCCGTGGGGTATCGCCCGAGTCAATGGCGGGGCGGCCGGCACCTTTGGCACGGCCTGGGTTATCGATACCGGCATCGTCCAGAGTCATCCCGATCTCAACGTCGATACGGCGCGCAGCCGCAGCTTCCTCGGCGGCACGACCTTGCCGTGGGATGAGAACGGCCACGGCACTCACGTTGCGGGCACCATCGCCGCGCTCGCCAACACGATCGGCGTGATCGGTGTTGCGCCGGGCGCTCCGGTGGTCGCGGTCCGTGTGCTCAACCGTCGCGGTAGCGGGACGAACTCGGGCGTGATCGCCGGGGTAGACTATGTCGCCGGGGCAGGCCGTCCGGGCGATGTCGCCAACATGAGCCTTGGCGGCGGTGTCAGCCAGGCGCTCGACGATGCGGTGATCGCCGCTTCGGCTGGTGGGGTGAAGTTTGCGCTCGCCGCTGGCAACGAAAGCACCAACGCCAACAACAGCTCGCCCGGCCGCGCCAATGGGCCAAACATCTTCACTGTCTCGGCCTTTGCCAATGGCGACGTCTGGGCCAGCTTCTCGAACTTTGGTAACCCGCCGATCGACTATGCCGAGCCCGGCGTGTCGATCAAATCGACCTGGCTGAGCGGTGGCTACAACACCATCAGCGGCACCTCGATGGCTACACCGCACCTGGCCGGCATCCTGCTCGCCCGTGCGACTCCGGCCAACGGCGGCACGGTCAGCGGCGATCCGGCGGCTCCGGCCGACACGATCGGCACGCGCTGAGCAATCGGCCAACGACAAGCGAAGGGGTCCGGGCAACCGGGCCCCTTTTGCTTTGCGCTCAGTTGCTCACCACCTCGCGGCTGCGCGCCTTGGCCTGGATCGTGGCGCGGTCGAAATAGACCGGTTTCATCCGCTTGGCGGCGAACAGCGGGGCCTGGTCGGCATAGTGCGGGCTGTTCGGGCGGGTTGTGGCGGCACCATAGGGCTGGATCGATTCCGAGCGGACGCGGCCAGCCTGATCCCATTCGACCAGCATGACGAAACTGTCACCGTGCTTGATCGACAGCCGCCCGTCGGGATCGGCATCCCAATCGGTCGCAGCGCGCAGCGTATCGCCGCCGCCGTCCATTGGCAGATCGACTTTGCCCTGGCGGATGCGCAGCACCTCGCCCAGCGGCGGGTCGATCCGGCCGAAGTGCTCCTTCAGGTGGGCGACCGTCTCGGTCAGCACGGTTTCGGGATCGGGCGGGGCCTTCAGGCCATAACTGGCCTTCATCGCCGGACCCAGTACCATCACCGCCAGGGCATCGGCGCCATTCCCGCGCCCGTCGGCGGTCATGTCCCACCCGGCCAGCAGGCGCTGGGCCTCGGCCAGATCGCCCGAGAGCTTCAGCCCGGCAATGCCATCGAGCATCCAGGCGACATAACCGGCGCGCTCATAGCCGGTATCGTACTTGATCCGCAGCAGCTCCGCGCGCCCGATCCGGGGCGTTTCGGCCAGCAGCTTGGCGGCGCGCAAAGTGCGGTTGGTCAGATCGGTTTCGACCCCCCAGATCGCCGGGACCTTGGCAGGATCAAGCTCGCTCCCGGGGCCAGCCGCCAGAAACGGCGTGTTGTTGGAATTGTAGACATAGCCCGAGGCCGGATTGACCACCTTGGGGACCAGGCTCCAGTCAATCGGTCCGGGCCAGATCAGCTCCGCGCTATCGCCCGGAACGACCCCGCGCCAGTCCGGCCCCGCCCTCCGGTCCGGCAGCGCAGCGTTGTACCAATAGGCGATGTTGCCGGCCTTGTCGGCATAGATGAAGTTCGTCGCCGGCACGGCCTGCATGGCCATCGCCGCCTGCCACTGGGTGAAATCCTGCGCCTTGGTCAGACGGTAGTACTGGGCCACGCTGTCGACCCGGTCCATCCCGGCATAGCGCACGGCAAAGGCCCCGCGACTGTTCATCAGCGCCGGGCCATGGACCGTGCGCCAGACTGTGCGCGGCACCGGCAGCACGAAGGGCCCGAACCGCACCGGCAGCCACACGCGCTTGCCTTGCAGCTTCTGCCACTTGCCATCGAGGCGATAGCGGGTGCCGATCGGATCGAGCTCAAGCTTGAACACATCGATCAGGTCGGGCCGGTTGACCGTATTGGTCCAGCCCAGGTTGGCGTTGTGGCCCATGAAGGGGAAGGGCGATCCGGGGAAGGTTGCCCCGGCAAAGTTCCAGCCCTGGTCGCTTGCGATCCGCAATTCATACCAGGCCACCCCGCCGCGCCATGGCTGGTGACTGTTGGAGAACAGGCGCGTCACCCCGTCGCCCGAGCGCTTCGGGGCAATGGCAAAGGCGTTGGAGCCGGCATTTTCGGCCGTCTCGCCCATCGGCAGTGGCATCGGGCGGGTGGTGACGAGCTGATCCCCGCCGCCCTGGCCGAACAGTGGAGCGGGTTTGCCATCGAGCCGGGGCCCATGTTCCGGGCGGAACTCCGTCCCCTCACTGAGCGGCTTCAGCACCCGGTCCAGGCCAAAGAAGAAGGGCAGGCGCAGGGCAAAGCCAGTGGCGATGTCCTTGCCGTTCACCGGGAACAGCCGCGCCAGGCGTACTTCGCTGCGGTGCTGCGCAGCATAGCGGTTGAGGCCCGCCGCATAGGCTTCCAGCACGGCGCGGACATCGGCGGGCAGCTTGTCATAGCCGCGATCCGCTGCGCCGCGCGCATCGACGAAGTGATAGGCGAAATCGACGCCCGCGCCGTCCATCCCGGCAATCGCGCCAAAGCGGCCGCGGGTCATCGCCACGACTTCCTGCAAGGTGCTGAAATCGTCCTCGGCATGGGCCCAGGCCGTGCCGAAGGCGACATCTGCGTCGGTCTTGCCCAGGATATGCGGCACGCCCCATTCGTCGCGGATCACCTCGGCCCGGTAATCGCGCGGCGCGGGCGGCGGGCCGGGTTGCTCAGCGAAATAGGGTTCCCAGGACGCAAGGGTAACCGCTGCAATGCCCGTGACCACCGCCAGGCCGCCAAGCCCCTTGCCGATCCACCCCATCCTGCTCCCCTTCCAAATTTTATTGCCTGTGCGTTGCGGCACCTTGAAATGCTGCGCGAAGATGGTCAATTGCGGGACAACGGGCTGGGGGGCTTGTCTTGGGAGATTTCACCATGCGCCTGCTACTGGCCGCTACTTGCCTTGCCGCGCTTCCGCTTGCCGCTGCCCCGGCCCTGGCTCAGGCTGTGATCGGGTCGGGCGTCCCCGCCTCGACCGCCAAGAACAGCGCCGAACGGCCGATATCCTTTGCGACCACGGCGCCGGCCGATGCCGCGCTGGTCGTTCTGACTGCCGACAAGACGCTGCCTGCCGATACGCCGCTCAATGCCGACGAGCGCAAGGCGGTTGAAGCCGCTCTCGTCGCTGGCAGTTTCGCAGCCAAGGCCAACGAAGTGGTCTCGCTGCGCGGGATCGGCGCACGGCCGCGGATCATGGTGATCGGCCTCGGCAAGGATCTGGGCAGCAAGGCGGTGATGGAAGCCGCCGGCAAGGCCGCCCAGGACCTCCGCGGCGAGAAGGCACCTGTTGCCATCGCCGGCGCTGGCAACGGCGCACTGATGGCTGATGCCGCACTGGGTTATGCGCTCGGCCAGTATCGTTTTGACCGTTACAAGACGACGACTGGTTCGGCACCTTCGACCGCCGCGGTGACGGTTGTCGGCAGCGAGGCCACGGCCGCGCAGTCGGCCTGGAGCGCGCGCCATGCCGCCACGGCCGAAGCGGTGCGCTTTAGCCGCGATCTCTCGAACGAACCGGCTTCAACGATCTATCCCGACAGCTTCATTGCCCGCACCCGCGAGGCCTTTGCCGGTGTTCCCGGCGTTTCGATCGAGGTGCTCGACGAGGCCGCGATGCGCAAGCTCAACATGGGCTCGATCCTTGGTGTCGGACAGGGCAGTCCGCGCGGATCGCGCCTGCTGCTGGTGACCTACAAGGGTAGCGATGCCGCGCCGCTGGCCATGGTCGGCAAGGGCATCACCTTTGACAGTGGCGGTGTTTCGATCAAGCCGGGGGCAAACATGTGGCGGATGAAGGCCGACATGTCGGGCGCGGGCGCTGTGGTCGGTGCGGCGCTCAGCCTCGCCAAAAGCAAGGCCCCGGTCCACGTGGTCGCAGTAGCCGCGCTGGCCGAGAACATGCCCGACGGCAACGCCCAGCGCCCTGGTGACGTGGTCCGCACGATGAGCGGCAAGACGGCTGAGATCTTCAGCACCGATGCCGAAGGCCGGATGGTTCTGGTTGACGGGATCGAATATGTTGCTGCCACCCGCAAGCCGGCGGCGATCGTCGATGTTGCGACGCTCACCGGTTCCAAGGTGACCGCGCTTGGCGATGAATATGCCGGGCTGTTCGGCCGCCATGAAGGGCTGGTTGCTGCCGTTCAGGCGGCTGGCGATGCATCCGGCGAGGCCGTCTGGCGCCTGCCGCTGCACCCCAATTACGCCGATGACCTCAAGTCTGATATCGCCGATATCAAGCATGGGACTGAAGGCGTGCCGCCAGGGGCAGGCCACGGGGCGCACTTCATTGGCTTCTTCATCGATCCGGCTACCCCTTGGGCGCACATCGATATTGCCGGCAACGAGTTGAGCGATACCGCCAAGCCGCTGACCCCCAAGGGCGCCACGGGCTTTGGTGTGCGGCTGCTCGATGAACTGGCCCGCGCCTGGAAGCCTTGATTATCAGCTAAATACATGAAACCATGCGGGCTCTCGGGATGGGAGAGGTCGCATGGCATTCACTTCGGACAATTGGGATCGCCGCCGCTTGCTGGCAGGGCTTGGCGCGGGCGGTGCGGCGTTGTGGCTGGGCACACCGGCGCAGGCACAACTGCTGGGCGCGGGGCTCAACGATCTGCTCGGCAAGGCTTCGGACAGCGCGCTCGACAAGCTGGCGGTGCCGGGGGCCTTCTATGCCGATCCGGGCGTGCGGATTGCCGTGCCGCTGCTGGGCGGCGGTGCAGGACGGACACTGGGCGGACTGCTGGAGCGGGGCCGCTCGGCCGGGCTGACCGATGGCCTGACCCGCAAGCTGAACGATGCCGCTGGCCTCGCCGCGAAAGAGGCCAAGCCAATCTTCCGCGCGGCGATCTCGCGCTTGTCGCTCAAGGACGTGCCCGGCATCGTCCAGCAGAGCGACGGCGCGAGCCAGTATCTGCGGACCAGCGCTGCGCCCGAACTCAATGGCAAGCTGCGCCCGCTGATCGACAGCGCGCTGGGGCAGGTTGGCGCCTTCAAGCTGCTCGATGACCTGACCCGCAGCGTCAAGCTGACCAGCGTGGCCGGGCTCAGCCGTGACAAGCTGGGCCGATCGGTCACCGATCAGGCACTGAACGGTATCTTCAAGTACATCGGCAGCGAAGAGGGCAAGCTGCGCGCCAACCCGCTCAAGCCGGCGGGTAGCCTGCTTAAGGGCATCCTCAGCAATTGAACTTTCCTACAGCATGGCATCGGCGGTATTGTCCGCAACGGCAATTTAGCGCTGGGCAGAGGTTTGGATCATATTGCAAAGGTTACACATTGCTTGCAATAAAATAACGCAATTACAGATACCTAACTGTAAATCTCATTTCAGAAAATCCGCGTCGGGTGTCAACTTGCCGTCCCGCCCACCAAAGAATCCGCGGACCCCTCTTGTGTTGCCGATAAGCAACACTACCTTCGGTGTCACAGGAGGGTGATACACCATGAACCTCGAGAAATTTACCGACCGCGCCAAGGGTTTCCTGCAGTCCGCGCAGACCGTCGCGATCCGGCTGAATCACCAGCGGATTACGCCGGAACACATCCTGAAGGCGCTGCTTGAAGACAACGAAGGCATGGCTGCCGGCTTGATCCAGCGCGCCGGCGGCAATGTCGGTCTGGCCCAGGCGAAGGTCGATGAAGCGCTGGGCAAGATTCCGGCCGTTTCGGGTAGCGGCGCACAGGCCGCGCCGGGGCTGGAGAACGATTCCGTCCGCCTGCTCGACGCAGCCGAACAGCTCTCTGCCAAGGCGGGGGACAGCTTTGTCTCGGTCCAGCGGATGCTGCAGGCCCTGGCTTTGGGCACGACCAATCCGGCTGGCCAGGCGCTCAAGGCGGCCGGCGTCGATGCGCAGAAGCTGGAAGCTGCGATTCAGGAGCTGACGGGTGGGCGCACGGCCGACAACGCCAGTGCCGAAAACGCCTATGACGCGATGAAGAAGTATGCCCGCGACCTGACCCAGGCCGCGCGCGACGGCAAGCTTGATCCGGTGATCGGCCGCGACGAGGAAATCCGCCGGACGATCCAGATCCTGGCCCGCCGGACCAAGAACAACCCGGCGCTGATTGGCGAACCCGGCGTCGGCAAGACCGCCATCGCCGAAGGCCTGGCGCTGCGCATCGCCAATGGCGACGCCGGGTTCGCCAATCAGCGCCGGGTTGTTCTTGGTCCGGCGGGCCAGGATCTGGATCGTCCGGCGGATTTCCTCGTCGCGGCCGATCACCGGATCAAGCTTGCCGTCGCGCGCGGCCTGGGTCAGGTCGCG
>JACDQK010000023.1 GCA_015657645.1 Novosphingobium sp. | reverse complement strand
CCGGCCTCGCACATGCCCGATGCGGCCATGATGATCGCGCCCGACATGGTGTTGAGCTTCATCGATTCCGCGACATCGTTGACATAGCGGATCGAGGGATGGCCGAAGACATCGCGCCCGCCGGTATCCTCCAGCTGGTCGGCATATTTGCGGAAGGCCGTGGTCGCCCGGTTAGCCAGCGGGCTATCGACGAAGACCATGGCATTGCCGATCCGCCCGGCGCTGGACAGCGTGGCGATATCGAGCAGCAGTTCCTGCGTGCGCTCCAGCGCGAAGGCCGGGATCACCAGGTTGCCGCCGCGCGCCCGGGCGGCGAGGATTTCCGCCTCCAGCAATTGCCGCCGCTCGGCAATGCTGACCTTGGTGCGGCTGCGGTCACCATAGGTGCTTTCGCAGATCACGTGATCGAAGCCTTTGGGGGCATCGGGATCGGCGTGGAAGGCCTTGTTGTCCGGCCCGAGATCGCCCGAATAGAGCAGCCGGGTTCCCTCCGCCTCGACCTCGATCGAGCTGGAGCCGAGGATGTGGCCGGCGTTCCACAGGCGGCAGCGAAAGCCGGGGCCGGCTCGAACCATTCGCCCAGCTTCACGATCCGCGCCAGCCGCGCGGCGGCAATGGCATCGGCTTCGGTATAGATCGGCTTGAACGGCTCATCCCCCGCCCGGTCGCGGCGGCGGTTGCGGCGTTCGGCTTCGTACTCCTGGATCCGCCCCGCATCGGCGAGCATGAACTGGAGCAGCTCGGCGGTCTCCTCGTGCACCAGATCGGGCCCTTGTACCCAGCCGCGCTCAGCCGCGGGAGCTGGCCGCTATGGTCGATATGGGCGTGGCTCAGCACCACGGCATCGAGCGCGGCCACGTCGAAGGGCAATTCCTCGTGATTGAGCGCCTCGAGCGAGCGGGAGCCCTGAAACAACCCGCAATCGAGCAAGATCCGTGACTTGCCGCTGCGCAGTTCGTGGCAGGATCCGGTGACGGTCTGCGCCGCGCCGTGGACAGTGAGCGAAAGCGTCATCGCCGCCTAGAGGCTCCAGCTCGGCCGGGCGGCGAGCCGCGCGCGCCAGGCCGCAACATTGGGCCGCCCCTCGCCTGGATCGATCCGCAGCACGCGCGAGAAATCGACCGCGACGCCGCAAGTGATGTCGGCAATCGAGAAACCGCTGGCGGCGAGGTAATCACGGCCGGCCAGGTGGGCGTCGAGCTTGTCGAGGAAGTGCAGCAGCCGCGCCTTGCCGCGCTCAGCCAGTTCGGGGATCTGGGCATAGTTGACGGGGCCGGGCAGCGCACGGTCCTTCATCGCCGGGGCGGTGTTGCGCATGGCCTCGGCAATGGCCATCAGGCACTCACCCTCGGCTTTGCTGTTCCAGCTGGCAATCTCGGCCTTGTCGGTCGGCGTGGTGCCGAACAGCGGCGGCTCGGGCTTGAAGGCCTCGGCCCAGGCAGCGATCCCGGCATTGTCGGTCAGCACCGTGCCATCCTCCAGCACCAGCGCCGGAACGGTCAGCCCCGGATTGACCGCGCGGTACGCGTCGGACAGATGCTCGCCCGCTGACAGATCGACGATCTTCGTCTCATGCGCGATGCCCTTTTCGGCCAGCACAATCCGGGCCCGGCGCGGGCTGGGCGCGCGGGGGAAATCATAGAGAATCGGCATCGGTCCCTCCTTTTGTTTGAGACTAGCAGGGCCGGGATCAATTGCGATTGGCAACTGGTTGACGTTACGGAACGCTGCACTTTCTGTATCGACATGTAATGATATTATGTTACATTTTCACCAGTCGCCCGGTGCGACTCGGCCCGCTCCAGATGGCAGGGCGCCCCGGGCGCCAAGAGGATGGAGAGGTGCTTATGGCTTACGTCGATACCATCAATTCAGGCCCCCGCTTCGGCACGCTGGCGCTGGTCGGGGCGATCCATGTCGGGCTCGGTTACGCCCTAGTCACGGGGTTTGCCGCAACGGTGATCCCGACGCTGGAGCGGGAGATCAAAACAATCTTCGTGCCCAAGCCGCCAGAGCCGGTCCCGACGCCGACTGTCACGCCGCGCGGCAAGCCAAACACGACCACGCTCGCCCCGCCCCCGCCTGACACCCGCAACCCGTTCGACCAGCCTGGGCCAATCGAGCTACCCCCGATCGGCACCGGCGACCGGGGCCTGGGTATCGACGAAGTCACCTTCCCCGGCCCCGGCCCCTCGCCCGGCCCCACGTTCGCGACGAAACCGGCCCGGCCCAAGGGCAACCCGGGCCTATGGGTGACCACCAATGATTACCCGCAGAGCGCGATCCGCAGCGAAGCCGAAGGCGTGGTGAAGTTCCGGCTCAGCGTCGGCACCAATGGCCGGGTCACCGGCTGCGAGGTGACCGGCTCCAGTGGGACCGAGGCGCTCGATCAGGCGGCCTGCGCCAAGCTGCTGCTGCGCGGCAAGTTCGAACCCGCCAGCGACAGCACCGGCGCACTGGTGGCGGGCAGCTATACCGGGGCGGTGCGCTGGCAGTTGCCGAAGGAATAGCCAGGCCAGCAAACCATTGGCGGCGCGGCAATGCCTGCTAGGAATTGCCGCGCCTTGCCCTTATGACCGGCCGAACAGCGATCAGGGGTCATTCCGGGCAAACCATGAACAAGGGACTGTCGCATCCGACCCGGATCGTCCCGGCAGCGTTTCTGGCCGCGATTGCCGCGGGCACGATGATCCTGATGTTGCCGATTGCCACGACCAGCGGCGAGAGCGCCGGGTTACTGACCGCGCTCTTCACCGCCACCTCGGCGATCTGCGTGACCGGGCTGGTAACGGTCGATACCCCCACGTTCTGGTCGCCGTTCGGGCAGGTCGCGATCCTGGCGATGATCCAGATCGGTGGCCTGGGCATCATGACCGCCGCCACCCTGCTGGGGCTGGTCGCGGGGCGGAGGCTCAGCCTGTCCGACCGGGCGATTGCCCTGACCGAGCATGGCCACTTCAACCGCGCCGAAGCGATCAGCTTGATCAAGCTGGTGTTCGTGGCGAGCATCGCCATCGAGGCGCTGGTGGCGCTGGCACTGTGGCTGCGCTGGTGGCTGGGGCATGGCATGGCCGTGGGCGAAGCGGCCTGGCACGGCGTGTTCCATTCGATTTCAGCGTTCAATAACGCCGGTTTTTCGACCTTTTCGGCCAACCTGATCGATTGGCAGGCCGATACAGCGATCCTGCTGCCGATCATGGCTGCAATCGTAATCGGCGGGATCGGCTTTCCCGTGCTGCATGAGCTGTGGGTCCGGCGCAATCCGGATCGTCGCCGCCGGCCCTGGTCGCTGCACAGCCGGCTGACCCTGACGACCACGGCGGTTCTGCTGATCGCCGGGACGCTGCTGGTGCTGGTTGCGGAATGGACCAATCCGCGCACGCTGGGCGCGATGACGCCGGGCACCGCCCTGCTCAACGCCGCGTTCCATTCGGTCTCGATGCGTACGGCCGGGTTCAATGCGGTCGATATCGCGGCCTTTGCCGACCCGACGCTGTCGATCAATTACGTCTTCATGCTGATCGGCGGCGGCAGCGCGGGCACGGCCGGCGGCCTCAAGGTCACGACCTTTGCGCTGCTTGGCTACGTTGTCTGGTCAGAAATCCGCGGCCATGCCGAAACCACGATGTTCGGCCGCCGGGTAGGCTCGGCCGTGGTGCGCCAGGCCCTGTCGATCGTGCTGATCGCGATCGGCCTGATCGGAATCGTCACCCTGATCATCGACTGGATCGAGCCGGTGGTCGATTTCCGCTACATCCTGTTCGAAACGATTTCGGCCTTTGCCACGGTCGGCCTCTCGGCCGGAGTCACAGCCAAGCTGAGCGAGCCTTCGCAGCTCTTGCTGGTGCTGCTGATGTTTGTCGGCCGGGTCGGGACGATCACTTTCGCGACGGCGCTGGCCCTGGCGCCGCGCTCGGTTCACTATCGCTATCCGCAGGAGCAACCCATTGTTGGCTAGATCCAAACGCAAGAAGCCCGCGCCCGAAGCCGTTGCCGTGATCGGCCTGGGCCGGTTTGGCGCGGCCGTGGCCGAAGCGCTGCTCAAGTCCGGACATGATGTGCTGGCGATCGATTCCGACGAGAAGCTGGTGCAGCTGATGGCTGACGAGATGCCGCACGTGATCCAGGCCGACACGACCGACCCCGATGCCCTGCGCCAGATCGGACTGGCCGACTTCCAGCGCGTGGTGGTCGGGATCGGCAGCGATGTCGAGGCGAGCGTGCTGACCGTGATGGGGCTGACCGACCTGGGCATCCCGCAGATCTGGGCCAAGGCCGTCCATCGCACCCACGGCCGCATTCTGGAGCGGGTTGGCGCGCATCATGTGGTCTATCCGGAAGAACGGATGGGCCGCCAGGTCGCGCGGCTGGTGACCGGGAAGATGATCGACGCGATCGAGTTCGACGAGGATTTCTCGATCATCAAGACCCGCGCGCCGCAGGCGCTGGTCGGCAGCCTGCTGGGGATCCTCGACACGATGAAGGACCACGACGTGGCAATCATTGGCGTGAAGCCCAAGGACGGGCCATTCCGCCATGTCACCCAGGATATCGTGATCCAGGCCGATGACCTGCTGGTCGTGGCGGGCTGCAACGAAAGCTGCGAAGCCTTCGCCGCGCTCGACTGACTGGCTTAGCGCCCGGTAAACTGCGCCGGGCGCTTCTCCAGGAAGGATTTGACCCCTTCCTTGAAGTCATCGCTGGCGAACAGCGGCAGCAGTTGCAGGTAGACGTGCTGGACGTGGGTTTCGAAGCCCTCCTCCAGCCCCATCCGCATCATCCGCTTGGAGGCCAGCACCGCGAGCGGCGCATTGGCGGCGATTTCTTCGGCCATGGCGCGGGCCTTGGCCCCGACTTCCTCGGCCGGAACGACATGGTTGGCGAGGCCTTCGGCCAGGCAATCGGCCGCGCTCAGGGTGCGGCCAGTGAAAATGATCTCGGCCGCCTTGGCCCAGCCGACCATCCGCGGCAGGAACCAGGTGCCGCCGCTTTCCGGCACGATCCCGCGCTTGACGAAGGCGGCGGCCAGCTTGGCATTGTCAGCCATGATGCGGAT
>JACDQK010000219.1 GCA_015657645.1 Novosphingobium sp. | reverse complement strand
CCGAAGCGACTGACCTCGGTCGCGCAGTCTGGCGCGGCGGACCGATGAGCGACCTGAGCGAAGCGTCGCTCTCGGCCCGGCTCGCCAGCGTCCTGACTCCGGCGGACCACGATGCGCGGATGGATGCGCTGCTGTGGAACAACAATGCGGCCCAGGCGACCCGGCAGCTGCTCTATGTCTCGCCCACCGCGCGGCCAGTGTTCCTGGCCCGGCTGGGACTGGTCAACGGGCAGGACCCGGCGGCACAGGGCCTTGATCCCGGCCCCGGCGTGCTGCGCGACGCGGGCTATGTCTATAACCGCGTACGGATGCTGCGGACGACCGGACAGCCCGGCGTGGCCGCCTCGGTCCTCGCGACCCGGCCGCCGCTCGCGGCCCCGCCGCGCGATGCCCGGCGCTGGATCGGCGAGTTGCTGGCCGTTGCCCGCCGCAGCGAAGCCGCCAATGCCGTGCGGATTGCCGCCGCGATTGACGAGACTTTCCCGCCCGGCACCGATGTCAGCGCGCAGTCCTTCGCGATCCGCGATGACTACACCTCGCTGATGTGGCTGGGCGGAACCAAGGCGCTGTACGAGCTGGGCGATGCCGCCCGCGCCGCGCCGCTGTTCTACCGCTATGGCGCGGCGGCGCGCAGCCCGCAGACCCGCGCCAAGGGCTATTACTGGGCCGGACGCGCCATGGCCCAGGCCGGCAACCTGGCCGAGGCCAACCGCTATTTCGAACTGGCGGCGATCTACCCTGAGCAGTTCTATGGCCAGCTCTCGTTGGAGCGGCTGGGCCGCCCGCTGCCGGCCTTCAACCAGGTGCCCCGCGCCGTGCCGACCGCAGCGGAACGCGCCGCCTTCGAGGCCCGCCCGCTGACGCTGGCCGTGCGCGAAGTTGCGCGCGAGAGTGACTGGCCGACCGGCGTGCGCTTTTTCCGCGAGATCAGCGAGCAGGCCTTGACCGAAGCCGATCACGTCATGGTCGCCGATCTGGCCCGCGAACTGGGCCGGCGCGATCTGGCGGTGATCCTGGCCCAGGCCGCGCATACCGATGGCTTCGGCGAATTCCACAAGACCGGCTTTCCACTCATTCCCACCGTGGCCGGATCGAACTGGACCATGGTCCACGCGATCACCCGGCAGGAAAGCCAATTTGCCATGAATGCCGTCAGCCATGCCGGCGCGCGCGGCCTGATGCAGCTGATGCCGGGCACCGCCCGCGAGCAGGCCGGCAAGCTGGGCCTGGAATACAGCCCCGAAGCCCTGATGCGCGACGCAGGCTACAACATCATGCTGGGCGACGCCTATTTCCGGCGGATGCTGGACTATTACGGTGGCAGCTATCCGCTGGCCGTGGCGGCCTATAACGCCGGGCCGGGCAACGTGAACAAGTTCCTGCGCGCCAATGGCGATCCGCGCCATGGCGGGATCGACTGGATCGACTGGATCGAGCGCATCCCGCTGAGCGAGACGCGCGGCTACGTCCAGCATGTGCTGCAAAACGCCGTGGTCTATGAAACAATGCACCCTGACAAGGCGCGAATGGGCGGACCCAATCCGCTCAGCCGGTTCATCGGCAAGCGGACGCCGGGCTGAGCCGATGAAGCCCGACGGCCCGCCGATTAGCCCGGCCGGGATGGCAGCACTGCGGGCGCGCTATGACCATCTGCTCGGCACCGAACGCCCGGCCATCGTCGAGATCGTCAGCTGGGCGGCCGGTAATGGCGACCGCAGCGAGAACGGCGATTACCTCTATGGCCGCAAGCGGATGCGCGAGATCGACCGCGAGCTCGCCCACCTGGCGCGGCGGATGAAGAACTGCCGGGTGATCGATCCGGCCCGGCAGGAAGACCAGCAGCGCGCCTGGTTCGGCGCCACCGTCACCATTGCTGATGAAGATGACAACCAGCGCACCCTGACCCTGGTTGGCGATGACGAGCAGGACGCCAGCGCCGGCCTGATCGGCTGGTCCGCCCCGCTCGCCCGGGCGCTGCGCGGCGCAGCGGTGGGCGATCTGCGGCGGGTCCACCTGCCCGGCGGCGAGAAGGAATGGGAAGTCCTCTCGATCAGCTACCCCCAGTCCTGACCGTAACCCTGCCGGTAGCCCTGAATGCCTTGCAAATTGCGGAAAAAGGCCCATATCAGCCCCATCGCGAGCAGACCCCAGGTAAGCGCTCCCGGCT
>JACDQK010000218.1 GCA_015657645.1 Novosphingobium sp. | reverse complement strand
GCGCATTACGTCACCGCCGACCTCGATGAAGGGCCGATCATCCACCAGGATGTCGAGCCGATCAGCCATGCCGATGCGCCTGACGATCTGGTCCGTAAGGGCCGTGATATCGAGCGCCGGGTGCTGGCCGAGGCGGTGCGTCTACACCTTGAAGACCGCGTGCTGCTCAACGGCAGCCGCACGGTCGTGTTCCGCAGTTAGGAGAACGCAATGCCCGGAGTATGGTTTGACGAGCTATCGGTGGGCCAGCGGTTCGATCACGCGATCCGCCGCACGGTGACAGAGACGGACAATGTCCTGTTCACTACGCTATCGCACAATCCGGCCCAGCTGCACCTCGATGCCGAATACATGAAGGACAGCGAGTATGGCCAGATCCTGGTCAATTCGTGCTTCACGCTCAGCCTGATGGTGGGGGTCAGCGTTGGCGACACCACGCTCGGCACGGCAGTGGCCAACCTCGGCTGGGACGAAGTGCGCTTTCCGAAGCCGGTGTTCATCGGCGATACGCTAAATATCGTGACCGAGGTGCTGGAGCTGCGGGAATCCAAGTCGCGCCCCGATGCGGGGATCGTCACCTTCCTGCATCAGGCTTACAACCAGCGCGGGGAGCTGGTCGCCTCGTGCAAGCGCTCGGGCCTGCAGCGCAAAAAGCCAACCTAGAAGTTCGGGCCGGTTGGGGTCTGGCGGCGTAGCAGCAGGGCCAGCGGTACGGCGGCAAGCGTCAGCCACATCATTAGCCAGAAGTCGTTGACATAGCCGATCATCGCCGCCTGGCGGTTGACCTCAGCATCGACCATCCGCAGCGCGGCCTCGCCGGCGGCCTGGAACCGTTCGGTCGCGGAGACGTCAATCATCGAGCTTACCGAAGCGGTGACATGGCCCGCCAGGTCTGCGTGGCTGACCTGGATCGAGCGGGCGGCCAGCGCTGTCGTCACCGCAATCCCGATCGACGAGCCGAACGAGCGGCACAGGTTGAGCAGGCTAGCCCCATCGGTGCGCAGCTGCGCCGGAAGGTTGGCAAAGGCGATGGAGTTCATCGGAATGAACACCAGGCCCATACCGATCCCCTGAACCAGGCCGGCCAGCATGATCGCTTCATGGTCGACTGCCAGCGACCAGCCAGCCATATCCCACAGCGACCAGGCGGCGATGCTGAAGCCAAGCGTGATCATGATCCGGGGATCGACTCCCCGCCGCACCAGCCAGCCGGCAAACTGCATCGACAGCATCGTGCCGACTCCGCGCGGACCAGGCTTCGCCGGTATCGATCACAGTATAGCCGAACAGGTGCTGCAGCATCGGCGGGAGCAGCGCCATGGTCGCGAACATCACCACGCCGATCACCACACTGATCAGCATGGCGACCACGAAGTTCGAATTGGCGAACAGGCCCCGATCGAACAGCGGCTGCTCTGCGGTAGTGAAATGGACCAGCGCCATCCAGGCGGTCGAGATCGCGATGCCAAGGTAGATCCAGCTTTCAGCCGAATCGAACCAGTCCACGTGATTGCCGCGATCGAGCAGCATCTGTATCGCAGTCAGGCAGATCGCCAGCAAGGCAAAGCCGGTCAAGTCGAACTTGCGGCGCAGCCGTTCACGCGAGGGCAGTTCGGCCAGCAGGATCGCCAGCGCCACCGCGCCCAGCGGCACGTTGACGTAGAAGACCCAGCGCCAGTTGGCATTCTCGGTCAGCCAGCCGCCCAGGAACGGGCCGAGGATCGGTCCGACCATGATCCCCATGCCCCATAGTGCCATCATCTGCGGTTGGCGCGAAGGCTTGTTGGTGTCGATCATCGCGGCCTGGCTGAGCGGGCTGATGAAGGCCCCAGTCGCCCCTTGCAGCGCCCGGAACAGCACCATTTGCGTCAGGTTCTGCGACATCCCGCAGAGCATTGACGAGAGGATGAACCCGGCCACCGACCAGATGAACAGATTGCGCGAACCCACCCGGTCAGACAGCCAGCCGGTCATCGGCATGGCGACGGCAGTCGCCACGATATAACTGGTCAGCGCCCAGGTGATCGTATCGGGCGTTGCCCCCAGCGCCGATTGCATGTGCGGGATCGCCACGTTCGCAATCGTACTGTCGAGGATCTGCAGCAGCGAGGCGAGCATGATCCCGACTGTCAGCAGGACCGGATTGGCGACCGGCAGCATGGCCACATCAGCCCCGGCCGGCGGAGCGACTGGACCGCGCGATGGGGCAGAGGCGGCGCGGCTCGCCACCGGCTTAGCGCTTTTCGGCGGTGTAGACGGTCACCTTGCTTGACAGGCCGGCGATCAGCGGGCGCGGGCTGGGCTCGTCCAGCACGATCCGCACCGGCACGCGCTGGGTCACCTTGACCCAGTTGCCGGTGGCGTTCTGCGCCGGCAGGACCGAGAATTCGCTGCCAGTGCCCGCGCCAATCGCGGCGACATGGCCCTTCAGCTTGAGCCTAGGATAAGCGTCGAATGTCAGCTCGGCGCGCTGGCCGACCTTCATTTCGGCCAGATCGGTTTCCTTGAAATTGGCTTCGACATAGCTGCCCTCGCGCGCGACCAGGGTCAGCAGCGGCAGGCCGGAAATGGCTTCCTGGCCAACCAGCAGCCGGTCGGCTTGAGCAATCGTGCCGCCGATCGGTGCGCGCACTTCGGTGCGGCGCAGGTTGAGTTCGGCCACGGCGCGCTGGGCTTGCCCGGCGGCAACCTGCGGGTTGATCCCGGGTACCTGTGCGCCGGTCGCAAGCTTGGCGCTCGCTTCACGTTGCTTGGCGAGCGCCAGATCGAGCTGGGCCTCGGCACCGGCGACCTGGTGCTGGGCGGCGTCGAGCGCGGCCTTGGTGGTGAAGCCGCGGTTCCACAGCGCCTGCTGGCGGGCCAGGTTGGACTTGGCGAAGGCAATGTTCTCACGCGCCGCAGTCGTGTCAGCGCCTGACATGGCCGAGGCATTGGCCAGAGCCACGACATTGGCCTGGGCCGCGGCAATGCTGGCATCGGCCTGGCGCATCTGCAGCTGGTAGGGTTCGGGATCGATCCGGAATAGCAGATCGCCGGCCTTGACGATCTGGTCCTCGCGCACCGCAACCTCGACGATCTTGCCGCCGATTTCCGAGCTGACCGAAACCTTGTCGAGCTTCACATAGGCATTGTCGGTCGAAACCTTGCCCTGCAGGCTGTACCAGTAGATTGCCCCGCCGATCACGACGAGCAGCGGCACGGCCAGCATCAGGATCAGGCGCGGCCAATTGCGCGCGCGGTGGAGCGGCCGGGCTTCGCTTGCATCAAGCCGGGCGGGATCGGCTTCAGCCATGGGTTGCGAGCTCCGGTTCGAGAATGTCGTTCAGATTGGCCCGAACCTGTTCGAGCAAGGTGCCCAGCCGCTCACGATCAGCGGCAGAGAAGCCGGCCAGCATGGCTTCGACCATCGGCGCAATGTCTTCACGCAGGTGCGGCAGCAGGGCATGTCCGGCAGCGGTCAGGTGCACGCGCCAGGCGCGCCGGTCCGCCGGGTCGTGGCGGCGCTCGATCAGTCCGGCTTCCTCCATCCGGTCGAGCATCCGGCCCAGCGTGATCGCCTCGACATCCAGCTGTTCGGCATAGAAGCCCTGATTCTGCCCTTCGTGCAGACCGAGAACCAGCAGCAGTCGGGCCTGGGGGCCGGTTACACCCTTGGCGCGGACGCGCAGGTCAAAGGCGCGGCGCAACAGGCGCGCGGAATCGCTGAGGAGATAGGCAACCGGAGGAGTCATGCAGTCAAGATAATAAGCGTGCTTATATAAAGCAAGCCGATAATCAGCAGGGGCGGGTTTGCGCATGGCTGCGATTGGGATATGGCCGGAGCACAACAGGGAGCTTGACGCGAGAATGGCCGGAACGATCCTCGTCCTCAACGGACCGAACCTCAACCTGCTCGGCACGCGCGAGCCGGAGGTTTATGGCCATGCCACGCTCGCCGACGTCGAGGCGCTGTGCCGCGCAGAGGCCGGGGCGGCGGGCTTCACCATTGATTTTCGCCAGACCAATGCCGAGCACGAGATGGTCGAATGGATCCAGCAGGGCCGCAGCGGCCTCGCCGGCATGGTGATCAACCCGGCGGCGTTTTCCTATGCCGCCTATCCCGTGCTTGATGCGCTCAAGATGGTCGAATGCCCGGTGGTGGAAGTGCACATCTCCAACATCCACCGCCGCGAGGAAGCCTGGCGCAAGGACACGATCATGACAGCGGCGGTGACCGGCGTGATCTCGGGCCTGGGGATTGCCGGCTATGGCCTGGCGGTGCGCTATCTGGCGGGGCTGGCCCGCGGGTAACTTGCCGGGGTGACTGCGCCGCGCTGTCAAAACGGCTAATTGGGCGCAGCCCGGATCGGCCTATCCAGCGGACTCCCTAAGCAGAGGCCGCACCGATGTACGATACGATCATTCGACAGGGCAGGATCTATGACGGACTGGGCGGGCAGCCCTATGTCGGCGATATCGCCTTCAGCGACGGGATCATTCAGGACATCGGGCCGAAGGTATCGGGCACGGCCCGCCACGAGATTGATGCCCAGGGCGCCATCGTTACCCCCGGGTGGATCGACGTGCATACCCATTACGACGGCCAGATCAGCTGGGATAGCGAGCTGGCGCCTTCCTCGCATAATGGCACGACCACGGTCGTCATGGGCAATTGCGGGGTCGGCTTTGCGCCGGTCCGGCCGGGGCAGGAACAGGCGCTGATCGAGCTGATGGAGGGGGTAGAGGACATCCCCGGCACGGCGCTTTACGAGGGGATCGAATGGGGCCGGTGGGAGAGCTTCCCCGAATACCTCGATTACATCGCCTCACGCGAATACGCGATCGATGTTGCCGCGCAGATCGCCCACGGTGCGGTCCGCTATTACGCGATGGGTGAGCGCGGCCGGACCAATGCCGATGCCACTGCCGAGGAAATTGGTACGATTGCCGATCTGGTCGAACAGGCGATTGCGGCAGGCGCTGTCGGCTTTTCTACCTCGCGCACGATCGGCCACCGCGCGCTGTGGGGTGAACCGGTTCCCGGCACCTTCGCCGCCGAGGACGAACTGCTGGAAATCGCCCGCCGCTTCCGCAAGCTGGGCAAGGGCGTGATCGAGGCGATCCCGGCCGGCGCCGTAGGCGAACTGGCGGCGCTGGGGGGAGAGCGCAATACGCCGCAGAGTGAGTTCGACCTGCTGCGCAAGTGCGCGGAAACCAGCGGGCGGCCGCTGACCTTCACCCTGGTCGAGACGCGCGACTATTACCCCGACCTGTGGCGCGATATCCTGGCCTGGTCAGCCGATGCCAACCGCGCCGGCGCGCAGCTCTATCCGCAGGTTCCCTCGCGGATCATCGGCTACCTCCACGGCCTCAGCTCCTATCACGCCTTCATGCGGACGCCGACCTACCTGGACAAGCTGGCCGCGCTGCCCGTGGCGCAGCGGGCCGCAGCGATGCGCATGCCCGAGGTCAAGGCCGCGATCATGTCGGAAAAGTCGATTCCGCACGAGGCGCCCGGATCGATGGAGCACCTGGCCGGGGTGTTCCGAGCTAACGCCGCCCTGCTTTACCCGATTGCCAATCCGATCAATCTCGAGGCCGGTCCCGAATGCTCGATCGGGCATCTTGCCAGCCAGGCCTGGCAGGAACCGCTCGACTACCTCTATGATTTCACGGTTGCCGGGGATGGCACGCACTTCGCCTCGTTCAGCCGCAAGAACCTGCCCGAAAGCCTCGCGGTGATCGGGGAGATGTTGCAGCATCCCGAAACGGTGACCGGTCTGAGCGACGCCGGCGCGCACGTGACTCTAATCTGCGATGCGACCATGCCCACAACCCAGCTCAGCTACTGGACCCGCGACCGCGCCAAGGGTGAGCGGATCCCGATCGAGTTCCTGGTCCACAAGCAGACGGCCCGCAACGCCGCGCTGTATGGTTTCGGGGATCGCGGATCGCTGGAAGTCGGCAAGCGCGCAGATATCAACGTGATCGACTATGACCGGCTCAATGCCGCCCCGCCGGTTGCCTTCCGCGATCTGCCCGCCGGCGGCACCCGCATCATGCAGCCCGTGACCGGCTATAAGGCGACCTTCTGCAACGGCGTGATGATCCGGGAGAAGGACAGCGATACCGGGGCCAGACCGGGCCGGCTCGTCCGCTCCTGATCGAGCCAGCGCCCTGGTCAATCAGGGGTGGGCATCGCCCGCTTGGACTGATTGGTGGAGGGCTTGGCATGGCAGAAACCTGCATTGCCGCGAACGAACAGCGCTGGCGCAATGCTAAGCACCGCCAGCAGTAGCAGAACAGGCTTGCGACCTCACCTTACCCAGTGCCTGCGCGCCCGCGGCCTCGCTCTCGCGCTTCAAGTCACGCACAGGTTGCGGTCCGCTGCAACGCGGTGGAACAGCAGCGATTGGTCGATTGTCGCGGCCACTGTGGCGGGGCTGAAGGGCTTGGTGATCAGATAGGTTGGTTCGGGGCGTTCGCCAGTCAGCAGCCGTTCCGGGAAGGCGGTGATGAAGATCACCGGGACATCGGCAGTGGCGAGGATGTCCTTGACCGCGTCGATCCCACTTGATCCGTCGGCCAGGCTGATGTCGGCAAGGATCAGTTCGGGGTTGGTGCGCGCGGCCAGGGCAGCGGCTTCGGTGCGGGTCCGGGCAATACCGGCAACCTTGTGGCCCAGCGATTCGACGATCGACTTGATGTCCAGCGCGATGATCGCCTCGTCCTCGATGATCATGACCTTCGATCGCAGGCTCTCGCCAATTGCGGTGCGGGCCTGCGCGATTTCGGCGGCGACATCGGCAATCGTGCTGTCGAGGATCTTCGCCGCCTCGGCCTCGGAGAAATCCTCAATCGTCGTCAGCAGCAGCGCTTCGCGGGCGTAGAGCGAGAAGCTGGCGAGCAGACCTTCCTTGCCGCTGTCGCTGCGCATGCCGCGCCACAGGCGGTGGAACAACCGGTAGAGTTCGAGCCGCGGCGGAGCATCGGTTGCGAAGTCCGAAGGCATGGCCTGCAGCGCCTCAAGCACCTCGCGCACCGCTTGGTCACCCCGCGTTTGCGATCCGGTCAGGGCGCGCGCATAACGGCGCAGATAGGGCAGTTGCGGAGCGATTTCGGCTTTCAGCGACATGGGTGCTCCTTGGCTTGATAAGGCCAAAACCGGGCAGCCACTAAAAAGTTCCGCAGACGATGAAACTTTTTGCGCGCTCGCGGGTTCATAGCCCCGCATCACAAGCCTTGGGTAGGACAACATGGTCGAAAAAAAGAGCAGAAAGGGCAATGCTATGTACGGTTCCGCAATGGCCTTCGACCCGGTCACGGCCGCGCTGCGGCAATTGCACCAGGTGGTGGCCAGCGAAGAGGTGCCCGAGGAGTTCCTGCGCATTCTCGATGAAATCGACGCGGGGATCGCTGCGGCCAAGTCCAGCGCAGCGCAGTGACCCGGCTGGCGCCAGAACCTGTCGTTACGCCGGCATCGGTCGAAGCTGACCAGATTTTCCGCGACCTGTTGGTGAAGTTGATTCCCGCCTTGCGCAGTTTCGCGCGAGGACTGTGCGGAACCCGCGACCTGGCTGACGACATGGTGCAGGACGCCATGCTGCGCGGCTGGGCCGCGCGCGCCAGCTTCATCCCCGGCAGCAATTTCCGCGCCTGGATGTTCATGATCCTGCGCAATCAGTTTTATACGACAATCCGCAAGAACCGCCGTCTCGTCAGCCTTGAGCCGGAACTGGCCGAGCGCATGCTGATCGAAGCGCCGGCCCAGCAGCACCAGATTCACCTGGCCGATGTCGCCAAGGCGCTGCTGCTGTTGCCGCCCGAACAGCGCGAAGTGCTGCTGCTGATCGGGGCCAACGGGTTGTCCTATGAAGAAGCGGCCGACGTGGTGGGCTGCGCGATCGGCACGATCAAGAGCCGGCTGGCGCGCGGCCGCAAGGCGTTGACCTTGCTGATCGACGGACCGACCGGCGATTCTCCTTACGACAAGGCTGCCTAGGCCATGCCGCATTGGGTGGCGACGCTGCGGGCGCAGGTCGCAAGGCTTACCGACGGGTCCTATGTTCCAGGCGCGACAGTCTCCCTTGGCGGACCGCCCGAACTGGCCGCCTTGAGCGCAGACATCGACCGGCTGGCCGAGGTACTGGCCGAACGGGACAGGATCCGTGCCGCGCTGGCGCTCGAAGTTCATCACAGGGTCAAGAACAATCTCCAGATTGTTGCCAGTCTGCTCAATCTGCAGGCCGGCCGGACCGAGAGCCCGGCGGTGCAGGAAGCATTGGTCCAGACCCGTGAGCGGATCGAAGCCTTGGCATTGGTCCAGCGTGCGATCTACGAGCAAGCCGACGATGGCGGGCAACCCAGCCTTGATGTGGCCAATCTGATTCACGAGCTGTGCGCCCAGTTCCGCCGCACCCATGCCAATCGGTCAGAAATCGACTTCGTCTGCAAAACTGCTTCCATGCTGATCCCATTGGACAGCGCTTTGCCATTGGCGCTGTTTGCCGTTGAGGCGGTGACCAACGCCTATGCCTATGCCTTTCCAGAGCGGCGAAAGGGTTCGATCCGGCTGCGCTTTACTGTCAGCAAGGGCGGGCAGGCCCGGCTGGCGATCAGCGATGACGGGATCGGCTTTGTCAGCGCCGACAGCGAGCGGACGACGGGCCGGCTGTTGATGGGCGGTTTCGCCCGGCAGCTCCATGGGACCTTCGCAATCACCAGCAAGCCCGGTGGCGGCACGATCGCCCGCCTCGATTACCGGATCGCGCAGTAAGGCCTGCCCCGCCCGGCAACTAGGCCAGGCGGGAGCGGGGTTGCTAGCGGCCGTTGAAGATTATGACTGACATGATGTAGCCGGTCGAGATCCTGACCAGCACGAAACGGTTGTTGCTGCGGCGCCATTCATAGCCCTGCGGCGGGCGGCGCAGACGGTACTCGCGGTAATCGATCCGCCGCGCATTGCGCCAGTCGCCATAGCCCATACGTTCACCGCGGGCCCAGCGGTGGCTCTTGCCGCGATCGTTGCCCCAGCCGCGGTGGCGGCCATTGTCCCAGCGCTCAGCTGGCTCGTGCCACTGGCGGCCCTCATGCTGCTGGCTTTGCCGCTGGTTCTGCCGCTGGCTCTGGCCGGACTGGGCAACCAGCGCCGTAGAGCTGACAAGGACAAGCATTGCCGCCCCGATGATCATGCGTTTCATGGGATGTTCCCGCGGGCGCAAAGCGCGCCGATTGGTGCTCCGGAGGAGCCGGAGTGTCATGGCAACAACCTGCGGCAGGGCCGAAAGTTCCCGCTTGCGCCGCCTAGCCGTGGGTTATCGTAACGCGAGTGCCTGGGTGAGCATCGGCAATGTCGACCTGTGCGTCCAGCTGGCCCGCCAGGGCTTCGACGATGCCAGTGCCAAGGCCTGGTTTGACCTTTGCCCCATCTGCGGGGAAGCCGACGCCGTCGTCCTCGACTGTCAGAACCCAGTCTTGGTCCTGCGATCGGTAAGTGACCACGATATTGCCGCTGCGTCCGCCGCCGGGGAAAGCGTGCTTGAGCGAATTGATCACCAGTTCGGTGACGATCAACCCCAAGCTGACCGAAGTTCGCGCATCGACGATGCTGGCATCGACATCCGCATGCAACACAAGCTGGCTCTCCTCGGGGATCATCGAGGCCGAGATACTGTCGCACAGTTCGCTGAAATAGCTGCGCAGCGGAACCGCACCTTCCTGGGCGATCGCCAGCTGGCGCTGTAAAGTGGCGACCGACATGACGCGGTGATGGGCATCGCTGAGATGCCGGCGGGCTTCCTCTGAATTCACCTTGCGCGCGCTTTGCAGCAGAACACTGGCGATGATCTGCAGGCTGTTGGCAACGCGGTGCTGCAGCTCCTTCATCAGCAGCTGCTTTTCGCGCAGCAGTTCGTCCTTCTGCTGATCGGCCAGCCGCGCGGCGGTAACATCGACCACCGTCAACACGATCAGGACTTCATCGTCGTCGTGCTGATAGTCCAACCGATGCGCGCTCAGCAGCAGCTGACAAACGGGCTCGCCGGGCCTGGCCAGCGCCATTTCATAAGCGTCCACCTGCGGCTCGCCATCGGCAATTGCGCGCAGCAGCCGGTTCAACTTTGGCAGATTCCATTCACCATGCCAAGTTCAGCCAGCTTCTGGCGTGGGCCGCATTGGCGCGCGATCTTGAAGTCGCGGTAGAATGTCGTGCTGGCGGCAACAATCCGGATCTCTTTGTCGAGCAGCAGGACCGGGGTCTGCGACGAAATGATCAGCGCCAGCGCCAGTGTGCTGATGGTTGCCGTGGGGACTTGCGGTGAACTTTCCATGGGCAAAGGCCCTTCCTATTGCGGATGTCGCAATCGGACATCGCAGGCACCGGGATTACTCAACTAATTGGGGCGGGCCTGGGCAATTGCCCCGCTGATAGCACATGGCTGGCGGATCGAGGCACGCATTCGCCCAAAGTGGGCCCGCCACCCCGAATGATCGGGATGACGGGCCAGTGAAGTGCCTGCGACGCGGGGGGGGAGGTGTCATGACAGGCACTCAGTCGGGTGATTTACTGCCCGTTCGTGTCCAGGCGTCGGTTG
>JACDQK010000217.1 GCA_015657645.1 Novosphingobium sp. | reverse complement strand
GGTGAGCCATCAGCCACGAATAGGCCGCAACCGAACGCGAGACGCCCGCCTCGCCCGCGACCTTGTCCAGCGCGGCGCAGATCGCGTGATCGCGCGCAGATTCCGGCTTGGCGAGGCGCCCGCCACCGAGCGGCGACCAGGCCAGCGGGGTGAGGCCCAGCATCATCGCCTGATCGAGCTCGCCATTCTCGAAGCAATCGATCCGCAGCGGGCTGATCTCGGGCTGGGTCGAGACCAGCTTGTGGCCGAGGAAGTGATTGAGCGCGGCGGTCTGGGCCTGGGTGAAGTTGGAGACGCCGAGCGTGCGGATCTTGCCGCTGGCCACGGCATCATCCAGCACGCGGGCGACTTCCTGCGGGTGGGCGAGGATGTCCGGGCGGTGGACCTGCCACAGCTCAACCGAGTCGGTCTTGAGCCGGGTCAGCGAGGCGTCGATCGCCGCGCGCAGATAGTCGGCGCTCTGGTCATAGGGCAGCGGCGGCATGATCCCGCCTTTGGTGGCGAGGACCATGCGGCCCCGCAGGCCCGGCTCGGCGGCGAGGACTTCGCCCAGCAGCGCCTCGGCATCGCCGAACCCGCCGCTGCCGTTGAAGCCATAGATGTCGGCCGTATCGAGGAAATTGATCCCGGCATCGAGCGCGGCATGGACCAGCTTGGCCGCTTCCGCAGCGGTGCGGCCGTTTTCGGCCAGGCGCCACATCCCCCAGGCGATCGGGGAGACTTCGATCCCGCTGGTGCCAAGCTGGCGGGTGGCGGGCGGGAGAGGCAGTTCGCTCATGATATCTTCCTGTATGGCGGCGCGACCGATGCGCGCTCGATGAGTTGGTGCGGCAGGCGGCGATGGGTGATGTCGCCCCCTTCGATAAGGATTTCGGCCGCCGTCTGGGCCAGTTCGGCCATCGGCTGGTGGATCGTGGTCAGCGGCGGCCAGACCGTGCGGGCCAGGGTCGTATCGTCGAACCCGGCGACCGACAGCTGCGTCGGCAGCTCGATATTGCGATCGTGGGCCACGGCGAGGACCCCGGCGGCCATGTCATCGTTCGAGGCGAAGATCGCGGTCGGCGGCTCGGGCAGATCAAGCAGGCGCCCCGCCCCGCGAACGCCGGAATCGAAATCGAATTCGCCATCGCAGATCAGCACTGGATCAAAGGCGATCCCGGCCCGGTCAAGCGCGCGGCGATAGCCGGTGAGGCGGTCTTCCGAGCCCTTGTGATTGGGGTGGCCCTTGATGAACCCGATCCGGCGATGGCCGGCGTTGATCAGGTGGGTCGTCATGTCATCGGCCGCCTGGGCATCGTCCATGAAGACCGAACTGGTCAGCGCGTGATTGGTGCCGGGCGAGATGCGCACGAAGGGAATGTCCATCGCCTCCAGCGCGCGCAGCACCGGCTCGCAATCGGTCACCGGCGAGGAGAGGATAATCCCGTCAACCTGCGTTTCGGTGACCAGCCCGCGGACCTGATCGCCGACATCGGGATCGGCCACATCGACCGGCTGGGCCAGCAGGCGGATGCCCTTGGCGCGGCAGACGTCCCAGCAGCCGGTCTGGATCTGGAACATGTAATAGGGGCTGTGATTATCGTAAATCAGCGCCACCTGATTGCTCTTCGCGCCCGAGAGGATCCGCGCGGCCACTGAAGGCCGGAACTCCAGCGCCTTCATCGCTTCCTCGACCCGCGCCCTGGTATCTGCCGAGACGTAAGGATGGCCGTTGAGCACGCGGCTGACGGTCTTGACCGCCACCCCGGCCCGCGCGGCGACATCGCGGATGTTGGAACGCTCGCTCATAAGTTACGCAGCCCTGCAAAGAGTTCAGCGTAAGCGCTTTCAACAGAATAGAAAACTGGCGGACAGCCGATCGGCGCGGCGACTATATGGGTGCCGGCGGCAAAGGTCTCACCGGTGAAGGCGTGGATCCATTCACCCTCGCCCGGCAGGATCACGGCCCGCTCGCGCGCGCCGTCCTCGATCACCGGGGCGACGACCAGGTCGGCGCCATAGAGGTACTGGTCCTGCACGGCGTAAAGGCTCGCATCCTCGGCATAGTGCAGGAACAGCGGGCGCTGGGCCGGCAGGCCGAGTTCGACCGCCTCGTCGCAGAGGTGGCGCACGTAGGGCGCGAGGTGGGCGTGGACCCGGCTCCAGCGCGCGAAGCAGGCCAGCAGCTCTGGCGTCGAGTCATACTGCAGGTTGTCGTCCGGCCGGTTGCCCTCATGGCTGCGCATGACCGGGGCGAAGGCCGACAGCTCGCACCAGCGCTCCATCAACTCGACCGTCCGGACATTGCCGAGCAGCGAGGTGTAACCGCCGCAGTCCGAATGGCTGTAGGCATTGCCGACCAGCCCAGCCGACAGGGCCGCCGTGATGACCGTGCCGATCCCGTCATGGCGGGTGAAATCGACCGACTGATCCCCAGCCCAGAGCAGCGGGCAATAGCCCTGCACGCCCGAGAAGCCGGCGCGCATGAACCATACTGTATCGCCAGTCTTGCCGCGGCTCTCGACTGCCTGGGCGTTGACCTGGGCCCACAGCACCGGCCAGCGGTTGTGCGCTTCCATCGGGTCCGAGCCATCGGCCAGCCGCACGTCGGTCGGCAGATATTCGCCGAAATCGGCCATCCAGCCGGAAATGCCGATGTCGAGCATCTCACGCCCCAGCACCTTTTCGGCAAACCAGTTGCGGGTTTCGGGCCGGGTGAAATCGAGCACACCGCAGTCGAACTCGCCGAAGTCGACCAGGTAGACCTCATCGGCATCGGGCTTCAGGCAGAAGTGGCCGCCCTCCAGCGCTTCCTCATAGAGGATGCCGTCGTTGCACAGGTAGGGGTTGGCATAGGCCAGAAAGCGGATGCCGCGCGCCTGGAGCGCGGCGACGCGCTGCGGCAGATCGGCATAGCGCTGGTTGTCGCGGCGCCAGTCCCAGAACAGGCGGCGACCGAAGCTGGTTTCGCGGATCCCGGCCCAGTCCTCGCACCACAGGCCCGAGACGGCGGTCCCAGCCTTGATGAAGCCATCGAGCCGCTCGAAGCTGCGGGTCCCGTCCTTCAGGCCAACGATCGCCCCGCCGATCGCCCAGTCGGGCAGCGGCGGTTGGCGACCGAAGCGGGAGGACAGCTGGCCGACCAGCTGCACCGGACCGTCAGCGGCGTAGAGTTCGAACGTGGCCGCACTGCTCCACACCTCGAAGGCATGGGCAGCCGGATCGGTGCAATCGACCACGCTGTAGCAGGCCGCATCGAGGTGCAGCGCCAGCCAGCGCGAGGTCAGAATGGTCGGCTGCGGGTAATTGGTGTGATAGTAATCGCCCCCGGCCATGCCGGCTTCGTCCATCTGCCGGGTCAGCTCGGTGGTCTTGTCGCGGCCGACGCCCGGCTCGCTGGTCCACATCGGGAAGCTGCGGCCATTGAGGGCGAAGTAGCTCATCTGCTCGCCCCCGCCCCACACCGCTTCGCCCGGCTCGCCGTGCCAGCGCAGGCGGATGCGATCATGGCCCGGGGTCAGCAGAGTGACGGTCAGGCGGCCCTCCACCAGAGCCAGTCGCGCAACGTCCGCACCGCCCTGCGACAGGGTAACGGCGCTATCCTCGACCACACAATCGAGCGGGGTGACCGTACCTTCAGGGGCATCGTCGATCTGGAAGTTGCCGCGAAACATCACGACTGCCGGGTTGCCGCGGGCGGAGTCGAGCACCGGGGTCTCGGCCCGGTGACACAGCACCAGCCGGCCTGCAAAGTGCAGGTCGAAACCGCCATCAACCGCCGAAAACCCGGCTTCCACGTCCATTCCCCAGCTCCCGAAGCCGCTGTTGCGACAATGTCACAAGCAGCGCGCTAACCACGTCTGTCCCGTATGACACCGCTTGACATATCGACGTCTCGCCGCAATTCAAGCACCAACCGGAAGGGTCAATCCCTCCGGCAGAGGAGATTCACACCGCGGGGCAGGAGGCCCCCGGTGCAAGGGAGGAACATCCATGAAGTCGATGCTTCGCACATCGTCGGCCCTGCCCCTGGCAGCGCTGGCCTTGGTTGCTTTCGCTGGTCCGGCCTATGCCCAGGACACGGCTAATGAAGACGAAAACGCCCCCGGCGAAATCGTCGTCACCGCTCAGAAGCGCTCGGAAAACGTCCAGGACGTGCCGGTTGCGGTTTCGGTGCTCAGCGGCGAACGCCTGGCTGAAGCCTCGCGCCCGTCGATCGAAAGCGCCGCCCAGATGGTGCCTTCGCTCAACTTCCTTAAGTCGGGTACGACCCTCAACCAGACGATCTTCCTGCGCGGCGTCGGTACCGCCACCTTCTCGATCGCGGGTGAGCCTTCGGTTTCGACCGTGGTTGACGGCGTGGTCTATTCGCGTTCGGGCGAAGCCTTCTCCGACATGGTCGACGTGGCCCAGATGGAAGTGCTGCGCGGTCCGCAGGGCACCCTGTTCGGCAAGAACGCCTCGGCCGGTGTGATCAACATCACCACCCAGATGCCGAAGATGGAATTCGGTGGCACGCTTGAAGCCAGCTACTTCCAGCGCAACGAATTCCGCCTGAAGGGCGCGGTCAACCTGCCGCTTGGCCAGGACCTGGCCGCCCGTCTGACCGCCTTCTATGGCGAATATGACGGCAACATCCGCAACACCACCACCAACGAGTGGGTCAACGGCTACAAGCACTGGGGCGTTCGCGGCCAGTTCCTGTATGAGCCGAGCGACGATCTGCGCCTCTACCTCGCCGCCGACTATTACAAGAACGACGACGATTGCTGCGCCGACATCATCGCCACCGGTCCGCTGACCGGCACCGGGCTGCCGGGCAGCAGCCTGGGCTTCCTGGCCCTGCCGACCCCGCTGGGTGCCGATACCCGCACGGTTGCGCAGAACCTGGTCACCGCGACGCTGGAAGAAGGCTGGGGCGTTTCGTTCCAGGGCGACCTCGCCCTGGGCGATCACACCCTGACCAGCATCACCGCCTATCGCGGCTGGGACAACACCGAAATTCGTGACGGTGACTGGCTTGACCGCGCCTATGTCGGCTTTGCCCAGCTGCACGACAGCGGCCCGCAGACCTCGAACACCTTCACGCAGGAACTGCGGCTGACCTCGCCTGGCGACCAGGCGCTGTCCTACGTCCTCGGCGCGTTCTACTCGCGCGCTGACTCGGAGCGTACCTTTACCCGCAACGTGACCCAGTGCACGGCCGCGGTTGGTGCGCCGACCACGGTGCTGGTGCCTTGCGGCAGCGCCTTCGCCAACCCAGTTACCACCCCGAGCGGTTCGGCCACCTTCGGCTCGACCTTCAACAACATCGCGGTGTTCGGCCAGGCGAACTACAAGCTGTCGGATACGATCCGCTTCATCGCCGGCCTGCGGTACACGCATGACAAGCTGTCGGTCTTCCACAGCCGTCGTTCGCCACTGACCGGCCCGGGAATCCAGCCGAACTTCGACCAGGGCGTTTATAACGAATACGTCCGCCTGGTCGGCCTCGGCACTGCGCCGGGTGCTGCTGCCACCGCCGCTGCGGCGTTCTCGAACGGGGTTCCCTGGACTGCCGAAACCAGCAACGACAATCTGTCGGGCAAGGCCGGTTTCCAGTTCGACCTGAACGACGACACCATGGCCTATGTCACCTATGCCCGCGGGTATAAGGGTCCGGCCTACAACGTCTTCTTCAACCTGACCGGCACCGGCACCAACGTGATCGAGCCGGAAACTTCGAACTCGTTCGAAATCGGCATGAAGAACACGCTGCTCGACGGCGCGCTGACCTTCAACATCGCTGCCTACTATGCCCGCTACAACAACTTCCAGGCCAACAACCCGGATCTGGTTGCTGGCGTGGTCGTGACCCGCTTCACCAACGCGGGCACGGTCTCGACCAAGGGCATCGAAATCGACATGGCTTACCGCGTTGGTCGCAACACCAACATCAGCGGCGGCCTTTCGATCAACGACGCCCACGTCGTGAACTTCAAGGCACCGCTGGGCGCGGCTGCGATCCCGGCCGGGACCAAGCTGGGCTACGCTCCAGTCTGGAAAGGCTCGCTGGCGGTGGATCACACCATCGAAACCGGCGGCTTCGCCAACATCGCCTTCGGCACCTCGATGAACTTCCAGTCCAAGCAGCTCTCGCTGTTCGCGGCTGACCCGGTTCAGCGCGCGCTTGGCACGAATCCCGGCCTAAATGCGCTGGTCAAATGCCAAACCGTCGGTCCTGGTCGATCCCGGACCGACAAGTGGAAAAAGCTGACCATTCCGGTGGGTACCGCAAAAACCTTTTTTCGACAAAGGGG
>JACDQK010000216.1 GCA_015657645.1 Novosphingobium sp. | reverse complement strand
GCTAGCTACCGCGCGCTGCTGGCCCATGCCTGATCTCAAGGCCGGCGCTTCCAGTCGGCTTCGGCGACCTTTGACGATGCTATGAAGCTGGGTGACAACAGCGCCAAGACCGCGCTGGGCCTGGCCCTGTCCTATTCCGCCGCTGGCCGCAACCGCGATGCCGTGGCGATCCTTGACGACTGGCGCGATGCCATTCCGGTCGCCGACCTGGGTCTGGCCCTGGCGCTGGCCGGAGAGCCGACCCGCGGCAGCGCGGTGCTCGCCGACGCGCTGCGTAATGGTGAAAATACGCCTAAGCTGCGCCAGAACCTGGCCTATGCCTATGCCCTCGATGGCCGCTGGCGCGAAGCCCGCATCATGATGATGCAGGACGTTCCGGCGGGTCAGATCGATGCCCGCATCAGCGATTGGGCCGCCCAGACCCGTCCCGAAGACACGCAGCTGCGCGTTGCCGGTCTGCTCGGTGCGCCCATGCGCGGCGACCCGGGCCAGCCCTCGCGCCTCGCGCTCAATACCAATCCGGTGACCGAACAGCTCGCCGCGCAGACCGCTGCGGTCGAGCCGGTGCAGCAGGTTGCCGCCGCCGCGCCGGTGGCCGAACTGCCGCCGGTTGCCAAGGCCGAGCCGGTTGCCGCGCTCGCCAACTATACCCCGGTCACGACTCCGGTCGCTTCCGAACCAGCTCCGGTCGCGGCGCCGAGCAAGTTTGCCGCAGCCTTTGCCGAACCGCAGGCTGCTCCCGCGCCGACCCCGGTGGTCGACGCTTCGGGCATGGCCTTCATCTCGAAGCCGGTGGTTCAGGCCGTCCCGGCCCGTCAGTACCGCGCCCCGCGCGCCGTTGCCGTGGCCCAGACCCGCGCTGCGCCGCGCCGCGTGGCCTATGCCGCGCCGGTGCCGACCAATGCGCCGGGCACCCACATGGTGCAGCTTGGCAGCTTCTTCACTCAGCAGGGCGCCCGCCGTGCCTGGGGGATCTACACCGCCAAGAACCCGGAACTGCGCGGCTATCGCATGACGATCACGCAGGCTCAGGTGCGCGGCAAGACCTACTTCCGAGTTGCCGCCGCCGGGATCAACGGCAGCCAGGGTGCCTGGGGTCTGTGCGGAACGGTCAAGTCGCGCGGGATGGGCTGCTTTGCCTATGCCGCCCGCACCGGCGTGCCCGGCACCAAGGCTCCGGCCGCGACGCAGATGGCCCGCGCCAAGGCGCCGGTCGTGGGGCCCAAGGCCGCTCCTGCGGCTGCTCCGGCGCTGGCCCGCAAGCGCTAAGGCCCACCTTTCGACGTCACCGAAAGGCCTCTTCCCACCGCGGTGGGGAGGGGCCTTTTCGCTATTGGGCGATGACGGTGCCGCCCTTCAGCAGCACCAGCGCGCGGCCCTGAACGCCCTGCTTGTCGAACGGCGTATTGCCGGCGGCGGCGGCCATCTTGTCCGAATCGACGATCCACGGTTTGTCCGGATCGATCACGGCCAGGTCAGCCTCGGCCCCGACCGCCAGCGCCCCGGCATTGACGCCTAGCAGCGCCGCCGGATTGCCCGCCAGCAGGGCGAAGGCGCGGGCCGTGTCGATCACGCCGTCACGCACCAGTCCCAGCGTCAGCGGCAGCAGCGTTTCGGCGCCGGCCATGCCGGGTTCGGCATCGGCAAAGGGCAGGCGCTTGTCCTC
>JACDQK010000215.1 GCA_015657645.1 Novosphingobium sp. | reverse complement strand
GGCTTCGCCACCGCGTTCGGTGATCAGGCTACAGGTCGCCTCCAGCTTCGCCAAGGTCCGGCCGGTCACGGCCACTTTTGCGCCTGCTGCCGCGAGGGCGAGGGCGATACCTTGCCCAACCCCTTGCCCGGCGCCGGTAACCAGTGCCACTTTGCCGGAAAGATCGGCCATGCTCACTCCTGATTCAAAAGATTCGTAATCCAACATGCCTTGGATTACGCATTAGGTTGACAGAAAGCCCATGGCTGCGTCAATTGCGTTTCCAAAGAATCTGCCATGCTACATGGCGCACAAGGCAAGCTTACAGGAGAGGGCATGAGCCAGGATCTGACCGGAAAGGTCGCTATTGTCACCGGCGGAAGCGACGGCATCGGCCTCGCGACTGCCGCCTTGCTTGCTCGCCGAGGCGCGCAAGTGGTGATTTGCGGACGGCGGCAGGAATTGCTCGATAGTGCCCGGACGCAGATCGAAAGCGAAGGCGGCAAAGTTGAGGCCGTGCAGCTTGATGTGACCGACTTCCCGGCCTTTGAGGCGCTGGTCGAAGACGTCGCCGCGCGCCACGGCCGGCTCGACATGCTGGTCAACAATGCCATGTCGACCCATTACGCTCCGATCAGCCGGCTCAAACTGGAGCATTGGCGCAAGGACTTCGCGGTCAACGCCGATGCGGTCTTCGTCGGCACCAAGGCGGCGATGAAGGTCATGGCGGCACAGGGCAAGGGCTCGATCGTCAATATCTCGTCCACCACGGCGATCCGGGCCATGGCCAATTATTCGAGCTATTCGGCGTCCAAGGCCGCGCTGATCCAGTTCACTGCCGTGGCGGCGATGGAAGGCGCGCGGCAGGGCATCCGCGTGAACGCGATCGTGCCAGGGCAGGTCAATACCGCCGCTACGCTCGATTTCGCGACCAAGGCGCCCGAGCTGGCCGCCAAGACCGCCGAGGCAATCCCGATGGGCCGCGGCGGACAGCCGGACGAACTGGCCGAGGCGATCGTCTTCATGCTGTCCGATGCCGCCAGCTATATCACCGGCGTGGCGCTGCCGGTCGATGGTGGCAAGTCCGCACAACTCTACATTCCGTCCTGAGGCGCAGGAGTACGACGATGAGCGCAGTGTGGGACAAGGAAGTTGACGTCCTGGTGGTCGGATCGGGCGCCGGGGGCATGCTGTCCGCCCTGGTCGCGGCGAAGAACCATGCCGATGTTCTGATCGTCGAGAAGGAGAAGCTATGGGGCGGCACTTCTGCCACCTCGGGCGCGGGGATCTGGATCCCGGCCAGCGACCAAGCTGCGGCTGCGGGCTTCAACGACAGTGTCGATGATGCCTTCAAATATGTTCGCGCCCTCTCGGCCGATAATGTGCCGGACGAGAATATCCGCGCCTATGTTGGGAACGCGGCCAAGATGCTGCGCTGGATGGGCGCTAACACTGATATTGAATACCACGCCTTTCCCTATCCCGATTACCATGCCGAAAACCCTGGCGGATCTCCAACCGGCTATCGCACCCACATGCCGCTGCCGCTCGATGGGCGCAGGCTGGGCAAGGATGTACGGACCTTGCGGTTTGCCTCGCCGGCGGCCTCGCTGTTCGGCTATCTCAACTGGCATTTCGATGAGACCTACATCCTCCTGTTTCGGGCCAAGGGCTGGCCTTGGCATCTCGCCAAGAGCCTGATGCGCTATTGGTTCGATTGGCCCTTCCGTTTCACCTCGCGAAAAGACCGCCGCCTGACCCTGGGCAATGCTCTGGCCGGCGGGCTGCGGCTGGCGCTGAATGAGGCTAAGGTGCCGCTGTGGCTGAACAGCGGGCTGGAAGAACTGATCGAAGCGGACGGCCAGATCGCCGGGGCGGTCATCCGCCGGGATGGCAAAGCGATGCGGGTCAGGGCCCGCAAGGGGGTGGTCCTGGCTGCGGGCGGGTTCGACAAGAACCAGGCGATGCGCGATGCCCATGCGCCGCTTTATCCCAATGCGCTCTATTCAGGCGGAACCAGCGGCAATACCGGCGATGCGATCCGCGCCGGACAGGCACTGGGTGCCGATACGATGAACCTGCAATCGACCTGGGCCGCCCCGGTATTCTACGTGCCGGGCGAGGATCGCGGGCGGCTCTGCACGATCGAGCGCGCGCTTCCGGGCTGCATGATGGTCAATCAGCAGGGCGAGCGTTACCTGAACGAAGCGGCTTCATACCACATTGTCGGTCAGCAAATGGCACGGCGGCAGCGCGAGCACGGCGATGCGAGTCCGAGCTGGTTTGTGTTCGACCACACCTATCGCCATTCCTACCCGGTCGGGCCGGTCTATCCGCTGGTGCCGGACTGGGCGCAGAACGGCATGGTCAAGACCATCTTCAAGAAGGGCCGCACCCTCGGCGAGCTGGCGGAGCAGATGGGGGGTCGATCCGGCCCGGCTGGAGGCCACGGTCAGCCGCTTCAACGCCAATGCCGCCAAGGGCGAGGACCCCGATTTCCGCCGCGGCGATGCGGCCTATGACAAGATGTATGGCGATCCCCGCGTTTCGCCCAATCCATGCCTGCGCCCGCTAAACAAGGGGCCATTCTATGCCATGCCGATCTATCCCGGCGATATCGGCACCAATGGCGGCCTGAAGACCGATGCCTTGGCCCGCGTATTGGATGCCGGGGGCAAGCCGATCGGCGGGCTCTACGCTATCGGTAATAGCGCCGCTTCCGCCATGGGTGAGAGCTATCCGGGTGCCGGTGTGACGATCGGCCCGGCGCTGACTTTTGGCTATATCGCCGCCAACCACCTGACCGGTAGCAACGCGGCATGAGCGGGCGACTGGCCGGGCGGGCGGCAATCGTGACCGGCGCGGGCCGGGGGATTGGCGCGGCGATCGTCCGGCGGTTGCTGGAAGAAGGTGCGCAGGTTGCCGCGCTCGACTTGGATCAGGAACAGGCCGCCAGCAGCGGAGCGACGCTGGCGCTGGCCTGCAATGTCGCCGATTCCGCCTCGGTCGCCGCTGCGGTCAAGGCCGCGCGCGCGGCGTTCGGGCGGCTGGACATTGCGGTCAACAACGCCGGCATCGGCAAGGCTGCGCATGACGGTTCTGATCAGTTCTATGCCAGCATGGCCCAACGCAATGCCGAACTGGCCGAACAAGGCAGTTCGGCTACGATCGTCGACCAGGTGATCCACATGGAGGACGATGGCTGGGCCGGGGTCCTGGCGGTCAACCTCAACGGCACGTTCTATGTCTGCCGCGAATTCGCGCGGGTCCTTGCGCAGGATGGCAATCCGGGCGCGATCATCAATCTCAGCTCCACCAGCGCCCAGTCGGGCGAGGGCAGCGCGCACTATTGCGCCAGCAAGGCCGCCGTGATCGGGTTGACCCGCCAGTTGGCGCGCGAGCTGGCACCGCGCCGGATCCGGGTCAATGCCGTTGCGCCCGGACCAACTAACACGCCGATCATGCAGGGCATTCCGGACGAATGGATTGCCTCGATGGAAGCCGCAATCCCGCTCGGACGGATGGCTGATCCGGCTGAGATTGCGGCAACCGTTGCCTTCCTGGCCAGCGATGATGCCAGTTACGTCAATGGTTCGGTGCTCGTCGCCAATGGGGCTAGTTACTACTTCTAGTCTGCCCGCACTTTGACCTTCGGCGGTGCTGCTCCGCGCCGCATGGTTTCGAGGAACTTGTCGAGCGGGGCAGGCTCCTGCACGGGGCCGCCATGATCGCCCTCGCGTGCCCAGAACTCGGCATAGCTGGGGAACAGCTTGTGGAAGTTGCCTTCTACCCAGTCGGTACCAGGCCAGCGCATCTTGTTGTCACCGATCGGCGGCTTGTTCAGATCGGTCGCGTACCAGTAGAGCGGTAGCCGCCGGGCAAAATACCAGCGCCCGTCCTGGCGGACGTAATCGTCAACATACATCATCTGCATGATGACCCATTCATCGCCGGTCTCGTGCTCGTTCTTGGAATAGACCACGCCGTGGGCATGGTCCGGATCGTCGAATTCGATCACGTGGCCGCCGATGTGGTGCGAGGTTCCGGTAAAGGGTGAGCGCAAGGTCCGGTCCATATAGGCGCGCAGCGCCTGCCGACCGCTGGCGTCCTTGCCGACGCGAACATCGGACGGGAACAATGACACCATCGCGTCCATGTCACGCATGTCGAGCGCAAGCGAATACTTCGCTGGCAACTGGCGGATCGCGTCCAGCGATTCGAGTCGGTCGATGCGGTCTTCAAGGGTGGTCATGGTCATGGCTCTCGGATTGGTCATTGCATGGTTACCCGCACCGGAAGACGCTTGAGTCCGCCAGTGTGGTTGGTTTTGACCCATTCGGGCTCACCGGCAAGCTCGATCGTCGCGACGCGCGCCGCAATCTCGGCGAACAGGGCTTCCACCTCCATTTCGGCGAGGATCCGGCCAAGGCAGTGGTGCGCACCATAGCCAAAGCCAAGGTGGCGGTTGGGGCTGCGATTGATCCGGAAGGCGTCGGGTTCGTCAAAGGCGCGCTCGTCGCGGTTCCCGGACAGATAGAGGATAGCGACCTGTTCCCCGGCCGCGATCGGCTGGCCGGCCAGCTCGGTATCTTCTGCTGCCGTCCGCATGAAATGGCGGACCGGGGTGGCCCAGCGGAAAATCTCCTGTGCGGCCGGCGCGATCAGGGCAGGATCGGCCTTGAGTTTGGCAAACTCGGCCGGGTTGCGCGCCAGCTGCATCATGCCCACGCCGACGCTCGAGCTGGTCGTATCGTGCCCGGCGGCCGCCAGCAGCATGCCATAGGACAGCGTATCCATGTCAGACAGCGGCTCACCATCGATCTGCGCCGTGGCCACCACTGACATCAGATCGTCCTGCGGATCCTTGCGTCGTTCCTGCACCACTCCGCCCAGGTAGCCGAAGAACTCCATGGCAGTTGCCAGACCGAAGTCGCCATTGGCATTACGATCGGGATCGCTGGCTCCGAACAGTTCCTGGGTCAGGCGCAACACCAGCGGCGCGTCGCTCTCGGGCAGGCCGAGGATCGAGGTGATCATGATCAGCGGATAGGGCACCGCGATCTCCTCGACAAAGTCGAACTCGCCTTTGGGAGCGAGCTGCTCGATCTTGTCGACGTATTCCCGGGCCAGCAGCCTCATCCGCTCACGCAGCGTGTTGAGGAACTTCGAATTGAACCACGATTGGGTCAGCTTGCGGTGCTTGCGATGATCGGGCTCGTCCATGTCCAGCAAGGTGCGGACCGGGCCAGTCCGGCTGCCGAACTGGGCGATGGTGCGATCCTCGAACCAGCTTGGCAGCAAGGTCAGGCGCGGCGCGTTGAGCCAGACCTTGTTGTTGCGCTCCACTTCCATGATGTCGTTGTGGCGCAGCACGGCCCAGAACGGGCGATAGGGTTCCTGCTCGATCCACAACACGTCACCTTGCGCCCGCATTTCCTTGAACCGGGCCGCAATACCGGCCTCATCGGCATAGGCTTCGGGGGAAAAGGCATCGATAGAGGTGGCGGGTCTGATCATGGCTCGATCCTTTCAATCGGAGGCAAGGCGTAACTGCCGTCGAGCGCTTCGGACCGTGGCAGGTAAAGCCGCATCACAACGTGGAATGAGCCGGCGGGAACTGGCAGCCAGTTCGATGATCCGGCAGGCGGTTTGCGAGCGGACAGGTAGAGCGAGAGCGATCCATCGCGGTCATACCGCAGGCCGCGGGTCCGATCGCCGATGTTGTAGCGCTTCAACGTGTTCGCGACGAGCTGCGAGGAAGCGCGGTCATAGGCCGTCAAGGACCAGAACGCATTCACCGGCGGCAATTGGCCCTTCGCGAACCGGATGCGATACTGCCGCTGCCCGTCGAGCATTTCTCCGCGATTATCGGTGATCGCGGCAGGGTAGATCGATTCCTCGGGCGCATTCACATAGCCGCCGCGGGCGACCTCGGCGCGCAGCAGGAAATCGTTGCCCGGGTCAGCCATCGCGCCAGACCACATCCAGCCGTTCTGGACCCTGGCAGGGCGGAATCCCCGTTGCGCCAGGACCTTTGGACCAAGCCGGACTGCGCAGCCGAGGCCAAGCTTCTCTGCCGGCCGGAGTTTGCTGGCATCAAACTGCCGCGACGGACCGAATCCGGCTTGGTCGAACTGGGCCAGCAGCGCTGTCTCGCCGGGCTTCGCGGGGACCTGGCGCAGCGCCGAATTGAGCAGTTCGAAATAGCGCAGGCTGTCATAGGGCTGGAGTGGTTCGGCGGCGGTGACGGGCGTGCCGGCAGGGCCGGTCAGCTTGATCTCTGCCGCCAGGGCCTTTGCCCGCGGCAAGTCGGCGTCACCCGTGACCAGAACCCGCCCAAGCATCCAGGCCGTGTCGGTTGGCAGGGGGAAAGTCTCATAGCCCGGCGGCACCGTGCCTCCCGATGGTCCGACCAGTGCATAGCGCCGCGCCGTCCCGCCATTGGTGCGCGTGCCGAGGTGATGGGGGCGCCCGTACAGGTCCATGAAGGCCAGGGTGTAATAGCGCGCCCCGAAGGTCGGGACATCGACCAGCACCGGTCCGCGAGAGAGATCGAGCCAGGCATTGAGATACAGCGTATCGGCATTGGCTGCGCGCAGCTGGCCCTGCGTTTCCGGGGTCAGCAGGTGCGGATAGACTGCGATCGTGTTGACCGGCGCTGCGACCGGCTGATCCTGGGCGATCCGATGCGTTTCGTTTTGCTGCTGCTTGAGTAGATCGACCAGCGGATAGCCATAGATGAAACCCTGCAACCCTGCCGCGTAGGCCAGGGCAGCCTCGGGCTCCTGAGCGATCGTACGGCACTGGCTTTCATCAGGAAGGCCAGCCGCGGCCAAGGCCATGGCAATCGTTAGCATGTCTCTCCAAACGCGTAGCAATTGTTATATTCAAGACATGCTATAGCGTTTTTATTGCCTCTCAATCGGCAATCGCGTAGATATGCCCAAATTGTGCTACGCAGAATCTTGCCGCAATCGATGGCCGGGCTGCATAGCGGGAGGATCGATATGCGCCTGTTTAGCACTGTTTCGTTCGTCGCCTTGTCTGCCTTCGCTGCGGCCCCGGGCCTTGCCCAGGATAGCGCTCCTGTCGATGACGGTATCGGGGATATCGTTGTCACTGCGCAGAAGCGCTCCGAGAACGTTCAGGATGTGCCGATTGCGATTTCGGCGCTGGGCAGCCAGTTCCTCGAAAGCCGCGGGATCGATTCCATCGACAAGCTTGGCGCGGTCGCTCCGAACGTGAAGATTGAGCGGGCGCCTGCCTCCAAGACCATTTCGCAGATTTCGATCCGCGGTTCGGTCACGATCAATCCGGCCATCACTTGGGAGCCGGCAGTCGGGCTGTACCTTGATGGGGTTTATATCGCCAAGGCTCAGGGCTCCATCTTCGATGTCGCCGATCTCGAGCGGGTCGAACTGCTGCGTGGTCCGCAAGGCACGCTTTACGGGCGCAATGCACTGGCCGGCGCGGTCAACCTGATTACCCGCAAGCCCAGCGGCGAGGCCGGCGGGTCGATCGATCTGACCTATGGCAGCTTCAATGATCGCCGGGTGCGCGGCGTGCTCGATCTGCCGCAGTTTGGCCCGTTTTCGGTCAAGGTTTCGGGCCAGTATCGCAAGCGCGACGGGTTGATCGACCTGGTCCCCAATTCGCCCTCGGGCGCTGACCGCACCGACTCGATCGATTCTGGCAGCTTCATGGTCCAGCTGCGCGCCGAACTGTCGGACGCAATCACCGCCGACTATACCTATGACTACAGCAAGTCCCGCCAGGACCCGCCATTCTCGCAGCTGCTGCGCGTCAACCGCAACGGCGATCCGCGTGACATTTTCGATCCGGCATCCCCGGGCTACGCCTTTGGTGGCGCTTTCTTCCCGCTCAACCTCTATACCAATCCGAACCGGGTTGAGACCGCGGCGATCAATGCCCCGGCCTACGAGCGTTCGCGCAGCTATGGCCACGCCCTGACGCTCACGGCGGAGCTTGGCGCGATCACGCTCAAGTCGATCACGGCCTACCGTGATCTGGATTGGGCCGATGGCCTGGACCTCGATGGCTCGCCGCTGCCGGTGGCCTTTACCCAGCGCATCACTGATTATCATGCCTTCAGCCAGGAACTGCAGTTGACCGGCGAAATGGGCGACGGCCGCCTCAACTACGTGCTGGGGGCCTTCTATTTCGATGAGAAGGCCGAAACGCTCAATCCCCAGACCTACTTCGGCGGCGGCGTTGATCTGCAGTCCGATTATGGCTCGAACACCAAGGCGATCGCGCTCTATGCCCAGCTTGATTACAAGCTGACCGATGCGGTCAAGGTGAGCCTGGGCGGTCGCTACACCCACGAAAAGAAGGACGTTCGGCGCTTCTTCCGCGTCAATTTCGACGCTGGCAGCGGCATCTTCTCACCGCTGGTTGTCGCCAACCTGCCGTACGGTGCGATCCCCGAAGCGAAGTACAGCAACTTCTCGCCGGCCGCGACGCTGGCTTGGGAAGCTAGCGACAATATCAATGTCTATGCCCGCTTCGCCCGTGGCTTCAAATCGGGCGGCTTCAATGGCGAGACCAACGTCTTCGTCGCGCCCACTGCCAGCTGCCCGAGCGGGGCGACCGAGCTGTGCAATCCCTACCGTCCTGAAAAGGTCGACAGCTATGAAGTCGGGATCAAGACCAAGCTGGCCGATGGCCGCGTGATCTTCAATTTCGCCGCCTTCCGCAGTGAGCACACGGACATGCAGCTTTCGGTCTTCACCGCCACGACCGGCGCGGCATCGATCATCCGCAACGCCGCGG
>JACDQK010000214.1 GCA_015657645.1 Novosphingobium sp. | reverse complement strand
GGCACGCCAGAAATCGGCCAGCCGTTCCACTTCCTCGTCCGAAACGAACGGCCCGTGGACGCGGCGGATCGGATCGGTGTTGGGCTTGTAGAGCATGTCGCCCTTGCCCAGCAGTTGCTCGGCGCCCTGCTCGCCCAGGATGGTGCGGCTGTCGATCCGGCTGGTCACGGCAAAGCTGATCCGGGTCGGCAGGTTGGCCTTGATCACCCCGGTGATGACGTCGACCGAAGGGCGCTGCGTGGCCATGATCAGGTGGATACCGGCGGCGCGGCTCTTCTGGCTGAGCCGCTGGATCAGCACTTCGACTTCCTTGCCGACCGTGACCATCAGGTCGGCCAGCTCGTCGACGATCACCACGATCTGCGGCAGTACCGGGTAATCGAGTTGGTGCTCTTCATAGAGCTCTTCGCCCGTCTCGGGGTCGAAGCCAATCTGGATCCGGCGGCCGAGCGGCTTGCCCTTGGCAATCGCGGTCGTGACCTTGTCATTGAACCCGGCAAGGTTGCGGACCGAAATCTCGCTCATCATCCGGTAGCGGCGTTCCATTTCCTCAACCGCCCACTTGAGCGCGCGCACGGCCTTGGCCGGCTCGGTCACAACGGGCGAGAGCAGGTGCGGGATGTCGTCGTAGGACTTCAGTTCCAGCACCTTCGGATCGACCAGGATCAGGCGGCACTGCGCCGGGGTCAGTCGGTACAGCAGCGAGAGCAGGATCGTGTTGAGCCCGACCGACTTGCCCGAACCGGTGGTCCCCGCAACCAGCAGGTGCGGCATGGTGGCAAGGTCCGCCACGACCGGTTCGCCGGCGATGTCCTTGCCCAGGATGATCGGCAGCATGCCTTTCGATCCGGCAAAGGCCTCGCTCGCGACCATTTCCTTGAAGCTGACCATCTGCCTATCGGCATTGGGCAGTTCGATCCCCATGACCGTGCGGCCGGGGATGGAGGAGACGCGGGCCGAAATCGCGCTCATGTTGCGGGCGATATCGTCAGCCAGGCCGATCACGCGGCTGGCCTTGATGCCGGGGGCCGGTTCCAGCTCGTACATGGTGACGACCGGGCCGGTGCGAACTGCGGTGATCTCACCCTTGACGTTGAAATCGTCGAGCACGGTTTCGAGCAGGCGGGCGTTGCGTTCCAGCGCCAGCTTGTCGATCTTCTGCTTCGAATGCGGCGGCGGATCGTTGAGCAGGTCGAGCGAAGGCAGCTCATAGCTGTCGAACAGGTCACCCTGCTTGCCCGAGGTGGCGAGCTGGGCCGCCTTGGCCGGGCGGTTCGGATCGCTGATCACCGGCGGCTTGCGCGGTGCATCGTTCGCGGCGAGCGGCATTGGGCGGGGTTCGCCCGCCGGCTTGCTGACCGGCTTGACGCTGATCACGCCGCCGGTCTCGATGGCGCGCTCACGGCGCAGGAAGCCGGGCAGGGTCAGCAGGCTGCCCCAGTCAAGCGCGAAGACCCGCGCGGCGAGGACCGATCCGCCCGCCAGGCAGGCCACGCCCGCCCCCAGGATCGCCCAGAACCGGCCGCCTTCGGGCAGCAGGCCGGCCAGCGCCTCGATCGTGCGCGCACCGAGCAGGCCCGAAATCCCGCCCATCCCGGCTGGCAGCGAACCGCCCGGGCCGGTGAAGACCAGCGCCAGGACCGTGCCGAGCAGGGCCATGGCGAACAGCAGCACGCCGATCGGCCGCCACCAGGCGTGATCGGCATGGGGCAGGTCGGCATCTTCTTCTTCGACCAGGCGCCACAGCTTGCGCGCGCCGACATAGAGCAGCGGCAGGAACAGGACCGAGACCGGGCCGAACAGGAACAGCGCGCGTTCGGCCGCCCAGGCCCCCGGTGCGCCCATCCAGTTGGCCGGCGGGCCGCCGGCGGCGGTCGACCACGAGGGATCGGTCTGGTGATAGCTGACCAGCGCCAGCGCCAGGAACACCATGCCGGCCAGCAGCAGCCCGGCTCCGCCGATCTCGGCCGCCCGGCGCGCGGCACGGCGCAGCGTGGCGCGCCAGTTGACCTGTGCGCCGCGGGTTCCCGCGCTGACTGCCCGTGTTGCCATGATGCTTCCCTTCGTTCGGCGGGCATAATGCGCCTGCCAGTGACTCCCCGTCAAGAATCCTTGGAAATCTGGCGAGTCGCTTCAACGCAAAAAGGCGTCGATACCCGCCCAGCGCGGCCATTTGAGGCGGTTTGCGGCACTCGGATTCATGCCGCCGAGCGCGATGACGGGGGCCGGTGAGTGGGCGGCAAGCAGGCGAAAGCGAAGGGGACCGAGCACCTGCCCACCCGGATGCGATCGGGTCGGGAAGACCGGGGAGAGCAGAACTGCCTCGGCCCGGGTGAACCGCCGCAGCTCCCGCAGCGAGTGTGCGGCCGCCAATGTCGCATCGCCATGGGCACCGTATGAGCCATCCGCACCCCAGCGCTGCGCCTCGGCCGGGCTGCCCGACAGGATCACGCGGATGCCTCGAGCCCTGGCAATCCGCGCTAGCGCCATGAACCGCGCGCGGCGCTCGGCCTTGGGCAAGTGATAGTGTCTGAAGACGAACCCGCTGCCGCGCGGCAAGCGCCGCAGTGCTTGCTCCAGCACGGCATCGTTGCGTGCATCGCTCAGCAGCCAGATTTGGGGCAAGGGCTTCTTTTGCGGCACGGCATCGCTATAGCACCGCGCCATGACCGATCCAGCCACTGAAGCAGCCACTCGCTCGCCGAGATTCAGGCCCGTATTGCCCGCACTGCGCAGATCGCGGGGCG
>JACDQK010000213.1 GCA_015657645.1 Novosphingobium sp. | reverse complement strand
CCGACCGGATCGGGCAGATCGGCCACGGCAGCGACGGCATCGGCGATTCCCGCCAGGCGTCCGGAATCGAGCCGCAGCCGATCGAGCATGGCACCACTGAGGCCCTGTGCCTCGCCAGCGGCCATATCTTGCGCATTGGCAGCAAGAATGGCGGATTCCTGAGCTCGCAGCGCCTTGGCGGCGGCCCGCAGCGCGGCCTTGCGCTGGTCCGAACCGAGTTGCGCCAATTGCGCCTGCGCAGTGCGTCCGGCCGTGGCCAGAGCAGTTATCAGCGAATCAGGATCGCGCGAGAGTGGGTGCGAGAACGGACATTTCTGCGGCTGCGCCTATCACTTGCCAAACCGTTCCCGCAACCAAATCGACTCGTCGCGTGAGTCTTTCGATTCAACGACAACCGTTTGCAGGAGATTCGCTTACCCCGGGGATACCTGCTAGCGGGCCGCATCGAAGGTCATAAGGGCTCGGGGTCGTCTTGCAAAATCTGACCGCTGGCGGGTTAAGGGACCGCCTGCGGAGCTGGTTCCCGGATCGCGAATTTTCATGCGATCGCAGGGGCAGGTCCGTTTCATCAAGGTTTCTGCCAAGGTGCAGATGGTGGGTGCCGCCATCGCCGCCGCGCTGCTGCTCGCCTGGCTGGTCTCAATGGCTGGGATGGCGGTGTCGCAGTATATGTCGACGCGCGACCGCCTCGCTCTGCTCAATCGCGAGGCCAAGGTTGCCACCGCGGAAAGCCGCGTGGCCGAATATCGCGATGACCTGAAAAGCGTGGCCGAAGACCTGACCCGCCGCCAGGATGTGCTCGAGAAGATGACCGACGTGCTGCCGGACGACATCAAGGCGACCGGCACCGTCACCGATTCGACCGGCGAGGCCACCAAGACGATCGACAAGGTCAGCGCTGCCCTGCCCGAAGCGGCTGGCCTGGCGAAGATCGAAGCCCGCCAGCTCGCGCTGGTTGAACGCCTGACCCGCTTTGCCGATCGCCGCGCAGCCACCGCCGCCCAGCGGATTCGAGCGCTCGGTCTCAATCCCGATGCCATGGTTGCCCGGCTCGATGACCGGTCGGCCCAGGGTGGTCCGCTGATCGAACTGTTCGGCCCGAAGCGGCGCGGCCTGGATCCCCGCTTCGAGCGCCTCGGCCTCAGCCTGGCGCGAATGGACGCACTGGAGCGCGGCCTGGCCGGCATTCCGCAACACACCCCGGCCAACCTTGCCTATATCTCATCGGGCTTTGGCTATCGCGCTGATCCGTTCACCGGGGGCGCAGCCTTCCACGCCGGGCTTGATTTCAAGGGGCCGATCGGTGCCCCGATCTATTCGGCCGCCGCCGGCCGAGTGAGCTTTGTCGGGGTCCAGCAGGGCTATGGCAACACGGTTGAAATCGACCATGGCAATGGCCTGATGACGCGATATGCTCACATGTCGGGCTTCCGGGCGCGACTCGGCCAGTCGGTCGAGGCTGGGCAGGTCATTGGCCTGATCGGCAACTCCGGACGCTCGACGGGTCCGCACCTGCATTTCGAAGTCCGGATTAACGACCGGGCAGTCAATCCCCGACCATTCCTTGAGGCGGCGGCAAATGTTCAACAAGAAAGCGGCGGCAGCGCCGCGTCCAACGGGCAGTAACACCATGCGCGGATCGACCTTCTCGGTCCTTGGGGCCGATCTGGCGATCAAGGGCAATGTCACGGCTTCAACCGACCTGCACATTGATGGCAAGGTGGAAGGCGATGTCACTTGCAGCTCGCTCGTCCAGGGCGAAACCGGTGAAATCGTCGGCGCAGTCAAAGCCGAAAGCGCCCGTCTGGCCGGCATCGTCCGCGGCTCGATTTCGGCGCGCGAACTGGTGATCCTCAAGTCCGCCCGGATCCACGGCGACGTGCATTACGATGCGCTGACCATCGAACAGGGTGCGCAGGTCGATGGCCGCTTTGCCCCGCGTGGCGTCGGTCAGCCCGAAGACAGCCCGGCCGAAAGCGTCGAAAAGCTGCTGACCCTGGCTGGCTAAGGGGCGAGTTAAGTCAGCCCGACCTCGGCGCGCAGCGCCTTGCGGTCAAGCTTGCCGATCATCGTCTTGGGCAGGCTTTCCCGCACCACCACACTTTCGACCCGCTCGTGCTTGCCAAGCTGGGCGTTGAGCCACTTGGCCAGCGCCTCACCGGATTCAGCGGCGTCTTCCTGCAAGGTCACATAGGCCCGCGGCGCTTCACCGCGATAGGCATCGGGCACGCCGATCACCAGGGCTTCCTTGACGGCCGGATGGCGCAGCAGCACCGCTTCGACCTCGCTCGGGAAGACCTTGAAGCCGCCGACTGCGATCATGTCCTTGATCCGGTCGACGATCCGCAGATAACCACCCTCTTCCAGCACGGCGACATCGCCGGTCCGCAGCCAGCGCCCATCAGGTCGCTCGGCAAATGCGGCGAGCGCGGCTTCGGGCCGGCGCCAATAGCCACGCATGACCTGCGGGCCCTGGATCGCCAGTTCGCCGGGCTCCCCCTCGGGCGCATCCTGCGTCGGATCTTCCTTGTCGAGCAGGCGGATGCGGGTACCCGGGATTGGCTGGCCGATCGTGCCGGGGCGTTCCTCGCCCTCATAAGGGTTGGCCGTGGCTACCCCGGCGGTTTCGGTCAGGCCGTATCCTTCGATCAACCGTGCCCCGGTAGTCGCCTCGAAGCGTTGCTTGAGCGGCTGCGGCAATGGCGCCCCGCCCGAGATGCAGACCCTGAGCGAGCTGAAATCGGTCTTTCCGCAATAGGGGTGGTCGAGCAGCGCCTGATACATGGTCGGCACGCCTGGGATTGCGGTGGCCTGAACCCGCGCCAGGGTCTTCAGCGCCTGCCCGGCATCGAAGCGCGGCAGCATTGCGATGCAGCCGCCGTGCACGACGGTGCGATTGAGCACGCAGATATTGGCGAAGACGTGGAACATCGGCAGGACCCCGACAATCACATCACGCTCATCCTCGCGCGGGTCAATCGCTTCGACTTGGCGAGTGTTGGCGGTGATGTTCTGATGGGTCAGCATCGCTCCCTTGGGGGTGCCGGTGGTGCCGCCGGTATACTGCAGCAGGGCCAGGTCTTCCTCGGGATCGAGGGTCACACGCGAGGGGGGCGTATCGGCCAGCAGGTCATCCCAGCGCAGCGCCTGCTCAGGGATCGGGCTCAGCGACTTGGCGGCAAAGAGCCGCATGGCCATGCCCTTGAACCAGGGCAGCTGCGCGGCGAGCGAGCCGACCACCAGCCATTCGAGCGCCGATTGCTCCTTCACCGCCAGGGCCGTGGGGAGCAGCGCCGAAGAATCGACCGTCACCAGCAGCCGCGTCCCCGAATCCGCGACCTGTGCGGCAAGTTCTGCAGCGGTGTAGAGCGGCGAGAAATTGACCACCGTCGCCCCGGCGATCATCGCCCCGTAATAGGCGGCCAGGTAGATCGGGACATTGGGCAAGAACAGCCCGATCCGGTCACCCTTGGCCACGCCAAGTGCCTGGAGTCCGGCAGCGAAGGCGTTGGCATCCTGCGCGATCTCGGCATAGCTGAATCGGCGGCCCATGAAGTCGACCAGCGGGCGATCGGCGAAACGGGCCACGCTGTCCGCGAACATCTGCGGCACCGTCAGCGGCGGGAATGTGGTGTCCCATGGCGCCGGGTGCGCATAATGCGCCTGCCAAGGCTGAACAGGTGATGCGACTGGCGTGCTGACACTCATGTCAGCTTAAGTGGCGCGACAAGCGGCCTAGCGCAAGCGACAGTCTGGCCTAGGCCGTGAACTTAACCTTCGTCGGTCGCTTCGGCAGCGCGCTTGGCCTCCAGCCAGGCGGCAGCTTCGGCTTCCTGGGCTGCTTCCGAGGCAGCCTTGGTCTGGGCCTCACGCTCGGCGCGCAGCTCCTCGATCAGGGCTTCGCGGTCATCGCCCAGCCGCAGGTCGTCACCGGCCTGATCGAGCAAGCCGGCCTTCTTGGCGGCCTTGGCGACGATCGCATCCAGCTCGCGCTGGCTGCACAGGCCCAGGGTCACCGGATCCTTGGGCTGGATGTTGCTGATGTTCCAGTGGCTGCGATCGCGGATCGCGGCGATGGTGTTGCGGGTGGTGCCGATCAGCTTGCCGATCTGCGCGTCCGAGATTTCCGGGTGGTTGCGCAGGATCCAGGCGATGCCGTCCGGCTTATCCTGGCGCTTCGAGACCGGGGTGTAGCGCGGGCCCTTGGTGCGGCTGACTTGCGCCGGAGCCTTCTGCATGACCAGCGAATAGGACGGATCGTTCTGACCCTTTTCGATTTCGGCCATGGTCAGCTCACCCGAACGCACCGGATCGCGGCCGGTATACTTGCTGCTGGCCAGATCGTCGGCCATCGCGTTCACTTCAAGGATGTGCAGCCCGCAGAATTCGGCGATCTGCTCGAACGACAGCGCGGTGTTGTCGACCAACCACGAAGCAGTGGCATGCGGCATCAACGGGGTGGGCTGGGTCACGGGAATTCTCCGCCAGAAATCGAGTTCAAAATAATAGGGCCGCCCCTTACCGGAGCGGCCGTTCGGCGGCCCATCTAGGTGATATCGGCGGATTCGGCAAGGATTGAGTCAGGTTCAGACCTGCAACACGATCTTGCCGATATGGGCCCCAGCCTCCATCCGGGCATGGGCGGCGGCGGCATCGGTCAGCGGGAAGGCCTGGTCCATGATCGGGCGCAGCTCACCGCTGGTGAACAGCGGCCAGGCATTGGCCGTGATTTCCTGTGCCAGTAGCGCCTTGAACTGGTTGGAGCGCGGCCGCAGCGTCGATCCGGTCAGGGTGTAGCGGCGGCTCATGATCACTGCCATGTTGAGTTCGGCCTGCATCCCGCCCTGGACCGCGATGGTCACATGGCGGCCGTCTTCCTTCATGCAGCGCAGGTTTCGGGCGACGTAATCGCCGGCGACCATGTCGAGGACCAGCTCTACCCCCTGCCCGCCGGTGATTGTCTTGACCTCCTCGACAAAGTCGGTGGCCTTGTAGTCGATCGCATGGTCCGCGCCGATTTCCAGCGCAGCGGCGCACTTGTCGGCATCGCCGCAGGTAACGATCACGGTAAGCCCGAAAGCCTTGCCCAGCATGATCGCCATGGTGCCGATGCCGCTGGTCCCGCCGTGGACCAGGATCGTCTCGCCTTCCTTGGCCCAGCCACGCTCGAAGACATTGTGCCAGACGGTAAACAAGGTTTCCGGCAGCGCCGCCGCCTGATCCAGCGGCATGTCCGCCAGGACCGGCAAGCAGTGATCGACCATGGCCAGGCAGTATTCGGCATAGCCCCCGCCTGAAACCAGCGCGCAGACCCGCTGGCCCAGCATGACGTCAGCGACGTCATTGCCGAGGGCCACAACTTCGCCCGCAATCTCCAGCCCGGGGATCGGCGAAGCGCCCGGCGGCGGCGGGTAAAGTCCGCGGCGCTGGATCACGTCCGGCCGGTTGACCCCGGCAAAGGCAACCTTGACCAGCACCTGGCCAGGGCCCGGTACCGGCACCGGCAAAACCTGCGGCTGAAGCACTTCAGGGCCACCCGGCGCGTCAAAGCCGATTGCGGTCATCGTTTCAGGCAGCGTTTCGGGAAGAATTCCGGTCATTTGCCCATTTCCTGTTGGCATCGCTCTGCGCTGGCATCGCCTAGCCTTTGGCCGTGTTGACAGCAAGCGCAGGAAGTCCGAATCTGCTGACCGAATGGACGACGATGACCGCCCCCGCACGCGCAGCGATGCAGCCAGTCAGCTGGCCGTCGAACCGCTCGACCGCCTCTCGCAGGACGAGCTCGCTGAACGGATCGCCCTGCTCGAGGCAGAGATCGTCCGGATCAAGGCGCACCGGGACAAGGTTTCGGCTCACCGCGCCGCCGCTGATGCACTTTTCAAGCGACCGGATTGATGATTTTCGGGATGCCCCTTCGCAGTCGCGATCCGGCATCCCATATAGGTCGGCGAACGGTTGACCATCTAGGTTTGGTTAACCATCCTTGTTCATACTCTTCGGCTATCGAAGGGTCACTCCATCCGTGGGAAGGCTTCTAAATGCCAAGTTTTGCCCAGAGCCTTG
>JACDQK010000212.1 GCA_015657645.1 Novosphingobium sp. | reverse complement strand
GCGCCGTGCTGGCCGAGCACTTTCCGCGCGCCGCCGATGACCAGAACGAGCTGCCCGACCGGGTGATCGAGGTATGAGCCACGACGACCGGGATGCACCCGAACAGGTGCATTGGCAGGGCAAGTACATCGTCGCCAAGACCCGCGGCCGCTGGGAATACGTGAGCCGCGCGCGCGGCATCCGCGCTGCCGTGATCATCGCGATCGACCCGGAGGACCATGTCATCCTGGTCGAGCAGTACCGCGTGCCGCTGGGCCGCGCCTGTATCGAGCTGCCCGCCGGCCTGATCGGCGACGAGACCGAAGGCGAGGACCCGATCGAAGCCGCCGCCCGCGAGCTGGAGGAAGAGACCGGCTACCGCGCAGGGCGGATCGAGGTGCTGGGCGAGTTCCACTCTTCCCCCGGCATGGTCAGCGAGAGCTTCACCCTGCTGCGCGCCCATGACCTCGTCCAGGTCGGCCCCGGCGGCGGGACCGAGAGCGAGCAGATCACCGTCCACCGCGTGCCCCGCAATGACCTCCCCGCTTTCATCGCGGAACGCCGCGCCAAGGGCGATGCGATGGACGTTAAGCTGCTGCTCCTGCTCGGCCCGCAACTGCTCGGGTAAAGCGACCTTCACCCCCTCGCCATTGCTGCCGATTGCCGCTATCCAGCGCGCAAGAACAGGGAGAGGACAAGATGGCAGGACGCGTTGCAGGCAAGAAGGCGCTGATCACCGGCGCGGCGCAGGGACTGGGTGCGGCCCAGGCCATGATGCTGGCCCGCGAGGGCGCGACCGTGCTGCTGGCCGATATTAACGCGGAAGGCGCGGCAGCCCAGGCCGAAGCGATCAACGCCGAACTCGGTGCCGGCACCGCTTTCTCCGTTGCCCTTGACGTCACCAGCGAAGACCAGTGGGTTGCCGCCGTGGAGTACGCCGCGGCCAAGCTTGGCGGGCTCTCGGTCCTGGTCAACAACGCCGGGATCGGGGTGCGCGGCAATATCGAGACCTGCACCCTGGCCGATTGGCACAAGGGCTTTGCCGTCAACGTCGATTCCGTCTTCCTTGGCTGTCAGAAGGCCATGCCCTTGCTGAAGGACAACCAGCCCGGCTCGATCATCAACATCTCCTCGATCGCCGGCCTGATCGCTTCAGATACCATGCCCGGCTACAACGCCAGCAAGGCAGCGGTGTGGATGCTGTCCAAGTCGGTCGCACTCTACTGTGCCAAGATGGGCTGGGACATCCGCTGCAACTCGGTCCACCCGACCTTCATCGACACCCCGATCCTCGATGGCATGGTCGCCTCCTCGGGCAAGGCCAAGGACGTGATCATGGACAAGCTGGCCCGCCAGATCCCGCTGAAGCGCGTCGGCCACCCGGACGACATCGCCAATGGCGTGCTCTACCTTGCCAGTGACGAGAGCCGCTTCATGACCGGCGCCGAGCTCAAGCTCGACGGCGGCATCTCGGCGATGTAACCCACGGGCCATGGGGGACACCACCACCAAGACCCGCGCCTTCCGCGTCACCTCGTTCGACGTGGCGGCCGAGGCTGGCGTCAGCCAGTCCACGGTCAGCCGGGCGCTGGCCGGGGACCCGGTGGTGAGCGAGGCAACCCGCGCCCGCGTGTTCGAGGCCGCGCGCCGCCTCAACTACGCGGTCGACGAGAACGCCGCCCGCCTGCGCTCCGGCCGCACCGCCACCCTGGCCGTCGTGGTGATCTGCCGCCCGGATGAGGACCGCAAGGACCTCAACCCCTTCACCTATGCCCTGCTCGGCACGGTCTGCGCCGCCGCCTCGGCCCGCGGCTACGAGACGCTGGTCTCCTTCCAGGACGGGCCGGAGAACCTCTCCGGCCGCTATGAGGACCGCCGCCGCGCCGATGGGCTGATCGTGATCGGCACGACCCAGAACCTCCCCGCCTGGACCTATTACCGCGACCTTGGTCTTGGCGGTACGCGGCTGGTCTGCTGGGGCAGCCCCTTCGACGAGCTCGACTGGATCCGCAGCGATAACCAGGCCGGCGCCCTCCTCGCCACCCGCCACCTGATCGAAGCGGGCTACTCTGCCCCCGCCTGCATCGGCTCCGAAGCCTCGCTCCAGCGCCAGTTCAAGGAGCGCTACGATGGCTATGTCCAGGCCATGCAGGAAGCTGGCCTGACCCCGCGCCTGGTCGAGATCGAGGAAGGCCTCCCCCGCGAAGAGCAAGGCCGCCGCGCCGCCCGCAAGCTGATCGACGAAGGCCTGCCCTGCGACTCGATCTTCGCCGTCTGCGACGAGATCGCGCTGGGCACCCTGCGCGAGCTGTCTGAGGCCGGCGTCGCCGTCCCCGCCCGGCTCGGCCTGATCGGCTTCGACGGGATCCGCGCCAGCGCCAACGCCATGCCGCCGCTCTCCTCGATCCAGCCGGACTTCGCCGCCGCCGGGGCGATGCTGGTCGACAAGCTGCTGGCGACCATCGCCGGTGAGCCCAACACGGATCGCCGCGTGCCGGTCACCCTGCTCGCCCGTGAGAGCACGTGCCGCCCGGCGTGATAGCACCCGGGCGATGACCCACTACGACACCACCATCCGCGTCCTCGTTGCCGGGGGCGGTGCCTGCGGGGCGCTGGCCGCGCTGGCCGCCCACGCCGCCGGGGCCGAGGTCGCCGTGCTTGAGGCCGAGGCGCGGCCGATGGGCTCCTCTGGCATGTCGCAGGGCCTGATCGCCGCCGCCGGGACCCGCGCCCAGGCCGAAGCCGGGATCGAGGACAGCCCCGAACGCTTCCTGGCCGACATCATGGCCAAGACGCAGGGCCTTGCCGACCCGGTCATCGCCCATACCCTCGCGCATCAGTCCGGCCCGACGCTTGACTGGATGGTCGATCACCTCGACCTCCCCTGGACCCTCGACCGCACCTTCCGGCCCTCCTACGGCAACTCGACCTGGCGCATCCACGGCTGGGCCGGGCACGGCGGGCAGGACATGGTCGACCTGCTCCACGTCCGCCTGGCCGAGGCCGGGATCCCGGTCCTGACCGAGGCCCGCCTCAGCACGGTCGAGGCTGACGCCGCCGGCCGCATTCGCGGGGTCAGCATCGAGCGCCCCGGCGGTGCGACCGAGCACATCGGCTGCGGCGCGCTGGTCCTCGCCTGCGGGGGCTTTGCCGCCAACCATGCGATGATCGCGGCCCACATCCCCGAGATGGCCTCCGCACGCAACCACGGGCACGAGGGCAGCCAGGGCACCGCTCTCACCATCGGCACCTCGCTCGGCGCGGCCGCTGGCGACCTCGGCGCCTTCCAGGGCTATCCGATGCTAGCCGAGCCGCACGGGGTGACCGTACCGCCGCCGCTGCTGGTCGAGGGGGGGCGTGCTGGTCAACACGCAGGGCCAGCCGCTTCGCCGACGAGACCTTCGACATCGCCGGCCATGGTCCACGCCGTGCTGGCCCAGCCTGATG
>JACDQK010000211.1 GCA_015657645.1 Novosphingobium sp. | reverse complement strand
GGGCGAGGGCAGTGATCTTCCAGCTGGTCATTTCGGCGTGACAGTCTCGCGCGCCAGCCGCTCGGCAAAGCGCTTGCTCGCGGCGGCGGCATAGGCCGTGCAGGCGTCGGGCCGGACCAGCGGCTGGCTGCCCGACAGGCGCGGAAACAAGTCGCTGGCCGAAGGGTGCGGGGTGACCAGGATCTCGCAGGGCAGGGCGGCGATGACCTTGAGGCCCTGATGCGCCGCCTTCACTCGCTCGGGATCATCGACGAAGCGATAGCCGTCAGCCGAAATGGTCGAGGCGCTGTCGGCATAGGCAATCGTGCGGCACTCGGTGCCCTGACACTGCCGCCAGGTCCAGCTGGTCGAACCGGGCGAGTGCGTCGGCGTCGCCCAGGCGGTGAAGTGCACGCCGCCCGCCACCAGCGCAGTGCCGTGGGCCTGGGTTTTGGCGACCTTGACCGGCTTGATCGGCGCCTTGGCTAGCAAAGGCGCTTGCGGGTCGCTTGGATCGTGCTTGCCGCTGCGCAAAATGCTGGCCTGGTTTGGCCCGGCGATCACCTTGGCCCCGGTCCGGCGCTGAAGCTCGGCGACTGCGCCGGCATGATCGTAATGCTCGTGGCTGACCAGGATCCAGCGGATCGCCTTGGGCGGGAACCCCAGCTTGCGGACATTGTCCAGCACCAGGTCCGCTGCCTGCGGGATGCCGCCATCGAACAGCACCAGGCCGCCCGGCGTCTGGACCAGCAGCGTGGTGATGCCGCAGGTGCCGACATACCAGGTGTTGCCATAGACGTGCGCGGGCGGGGCCGGATCGCCCCAGCCATCGCGCCCGGCGCAGGCCTTGGCCATATCGCGCTCGGCCTGCGGGCGCGGGATATGCAGCTGGGTCGAAGCCGGTGCCGCGAGGGTCAGGGCGGCGAGGGCGGCGAGCAGGCGTTTAGCGAACAAAGCTGGCTCCATTGGCATCGAGCACCGCGCCGGTCATGCTCTCCGGCGCATCGAGCGCGCAGAACACCGCCATGGTCGCGATCTCTTCCGGCGTGGCGACCCGGCCGAGCGGGATATCGGCCAAGAGGCCCGGCCCGCCGCGGCTGGCGAGGTAATCCCCGGCCATCGCCGTATCGGTGAAGCCCGGGCAGATTGCATAGCTCATGATGCCCTTGGCCGGATAATGGCGGGCGATGGTCTTGTGCAGGCCGATCATCCCGGCCTTGGCCGCGGCATAGTGCCAGTGATCGGGCGAATCGCCGCGATAGGCGGCGCGGCTGGCGATGTGGACGATCCGGCCCGGCCGCGCCCCATCCAGCCAGTGCCGCACGGCAAAGCGCGACAGCTCCGCCGCTGCGGTCAGGTTGATCCGCATCGAATCTTCCCAGTTGTCGAGCCAGGCGATGTCCGAGAGGCTTAGCGGATTGGCCTGGAACAGCCCGGCATTGTTGACCAGCACGTCGATCCGGCCATGGGCCGAACGGGCCAGCGCTTCCTCCCAGATCCGGCTGGCGGCGGTCGGATCGGTCAGGTCCGCGCCGATTGTCTCGGCATCATGGGCCTTGCTGGCATGGCCAATCACCTGAACGCGCGCGCGGCGAGGGCGGACTTGATGGCGGCCCCGATCCCGCGTGAGGAACCGGTGACGAGTGCGGTAAGCTGGGTCATGCGCCCCGCTCTAGGACTTTGGGGCATGTGCGCCAAGCCACCGCTTGCACGCCTTCGCGTTTTGATTAAGGGGATGGCGCGAAGGTGGCATGCGTCACCGCACGACAAGACAAGGGGAACGCTCGCATGGCCGGAGCCAGCAACCGTCCGATTTCGCCGCACCTGCAGATCTGGAAGTGGGGGCCGGGCATGGCCGTCTCGATCCTGCACCGCGTGACTGGCGATGGCATGGCCCTGGTGGGCCTCGCGGTATTGCTGTGGTGGCTGGGCGCGCTGGCCGGGGGCGAGGGGAGCTATGTCGAGTTCACCCGCCACATGAAGGAATGGTACGGCCAGGTCGTGCTGATCGGCCTGAGCTGGGCCTTCTTCACCCACATGGCCTCGGGCCTGCGCCACTTCGTGCTGGATATCGGCGCGGGTTACGAGCTCAAGAACAACGCGGTCTGGTCGATGGTGACCCCGCTGATCGCCCTGGCGCTGACTGGCGCCACCTGGGCCTACATCCTGCTGCGCTGAGGGAACGATCATGGGTAACGGAACCAACATCGGCCGCGTTCGCGGGCTTGGCTCGGCCAAGTCGGGCACGCACCACTGGATGCTCCAGCGCTTCACCGCGATCGGCAACCTGGTGCTGGGCCTGTGGCTGCTGTTCTCGCTGCTTGGCCTGCCGGACCTGATGTTCAAGACGGTCAAGGCCTGGGCGGCCCAGCCGATCAGCGCGACCGCGCTGGTGCTGTTCGTGGTCACCACCTTCTGGCACGCCCGGCTGGGGCTGCAGGTGCTGATCGAGGACTATGTCCACGAACACGCCAACAAGTTTGCCGCGATGACCCTGCTCAACCTCGCCAGCTTCGGCGGGGCGGCCTTCGGCGTCTTCGCGATTGTCCGTATCGCTCTGGGAGCTGCCGCATGACTGCCGCCTACAAGATCATCGACCACACCTATGACACGGTGGTCGTCGGCGCGGGCGGTTCGGGCCTGCGCGCCACGATGGGCAGCGCCGAGGCCGGCCT
>JACDQK010000210.1 GCA_015657645.1 Novosphingobium sp. | reverse complement strand
GGCGGCGGGGCGGGCTTTGGACTTGCTCATTACTTCCAGTCTCCACTTTGATTGAGCGCGGCAGTGGGCGGTCCAGGCCCTCGGGCCATTGGCCAGCTCGGATCGGCGGCGGGCCGATGGCCTTCAGCGCCTTGGGATCAAGCTGGATAAAGCTGGTGCGCTTCATGAAATCCAGCACGGAGAGGCCGGACGAGAACCGCGCGCGGCGCCCGGTAGGCAGCACGTGGTTGGGCCCGGCGACGTAATCGCCAACGGCCTCGGGCGTCATCCGGCCAAGGAAGACCGAACCGGCGTGGCGGATCCGGTCAAACAGGGCATGCGGATCGTCCGTCGCGATCTGGACGTGCTCGGCAGCCAGCGCATTGGCGAGGGCCGGGGCCTCAGCCAGCAGGTCGGCCACTTCGATGATCGTGCCGTGGGTGTTCCAGCTTTCGCTGGCGACCCGCGCGGTTGGCAGCATGGCCAGTTCCACGCCGATCCGGTCCGCGACGGTATCGGCGAACAGCGGATCGTCGGTAATCAGGATCGATTGCGCCGAAGGATCATGCTCGGCCTGGCTCAGCAGGTCGGCCGCGGTCCATTCGGGCGAGTTCTGGCCATCGGCGATCAGCAGGATTTCGCTGGGGCCCGCGACCATGTCGATGCCGACCACGCCGTAAAGCTGGCGCTTGGCTTCGGCGACCCAAGCATTGCCTGGGCCGACGATCACGTCGACCGGCTTGATCCGCTCAGTCCCATAGGCCAGCGCGCCGACCGCCTGGGCCCCGCCGATCCGCCAGACTTCATCGACTCCCGCCAGATGCGCAGCGGCGAGGACCAACGGATTGACCTGGCCCTTGGGACTGGGGGTGACGACAACCAGGCGCTCGACGCCCGCGACCTTGGCCGGAATCGCGTTCATCAGCAGCGAGGACGGGTAAGCCGCGCGGCCGCCCGGAACGTAAAGCCCGGCGGCATCGACCGCACCCCAGCGCGCACCCATGCGCACGCCATGCTTGTCGGTCTCGTCGCGGTTGGTCGGCTTCTGGCCTTCGTGGAAGGCGCGGATGCGCTTGGCGGCGAGTTCGAGCGCGGCGCGCAGGTCGGGCGTGAGGTTGTCGAAGGCTTCGCGGCAAGTCGCAGCATCGATCTGCCAGTCCGCTTCGCTGGCCAGCTCGTGCTGATCGAACTTGCGGGTGAGCTCGACCAGTGCCGCATCGCCGCGCGCGCGGACGTCGGCGAGGATGATCTGGACATCGCGGCTGACGTTCTCGTCGCTTTCACGCCGGTCAGCCACCAGCTTGCGGAAGGCGGCCTCGAAGCCGGGATCGCGCGAATTGAGCCGCAGCATCAGGCGGCCTCCGCCGGAGCGGCAAGCGCGCGAAACGCCTTGACCAGCGCGCCGACGCGCGGATCGGTCTTGAGCGCGGCGCGGTTGACGATCAGCCGGGCCGAAATCTCCAGGATCGTGCTGGTCTCAACCAGCCCGTTGTCCTTGAGTGTCCGTCCGGTCGAAACCAGGTCAACGATCCGGCTGGCCAGGCCCAGGCCCGGGGCCAGTTCCATCGCCCCGTTGAGCTTCACGACTTCGGCCTGCACGCCCATCCGCTCAAAGTGCTTGCGGGTCAGGTTGGGATACTTGCTGGCAACGCGCAGGTGGCTGCTGAGCGGCGCACCCACCTGGCCGACCGGCTCCGCCACTGACAGGCGGCAGTGGCCGATCGCCAGGTCCACCGGGGCGTAGAGATCGGGATAGGCGAACTCTTCCACCACGTCCGAACCGACGATCCCGACCTGCGCGGCGCCGTGGGCAACGAAGGTCGCGACGTCAAAGGCGCGCACGCGGATCACCCGCATGTCGGAGGCTTCACAGGCGAAGGAGAGGGCGCGGTTGCC
>JACDQK010000209.1 GCA_015657645.1 Novosphingobium sp. | reverse complement strand
GGCGGCGCTGTGCTATGCGGAAATGGCCTCGATGGTGCCGGTTTCCGGCTCTGCCTATACCTATTCCTATGCCTCGATGGGCGAGATCGTCGCCTGGATCGTGGGCTGGGCGTTGATCCTCGAATACGCGATTGCTGCTTCCGCGGTCTCGGTAGGGTGGTCCAACTATTTCGTCGGGTTGGTTCAATCCGGGCTAGGGATAGAACTCCCAACCTTCTTCACCAAGGGTGCCTTCGCGGCCGTGGGCGGCGGGATCAACCTGCCGGCGATCTTCGTGGCTCTGCTGGTCACTGCGCTGCTGGTGATCGGCACCAAGGAATCGGCGATGTTCAACGCCGTGCTGGTGGTGATCAAGGTGATTGCGCTGACGGCTTTCATCATCCTGGCCGTGCCGGTGATGAAGATGGAAAACTTCGAACCCTTCGCACCGCTGGGCTTTGGCGGGATTTCGGCGGCCGCTGCCTCGATCTTCTTCGCTTATGTGGGCTTCGATGCGGTTTCGACCGCGGCAGAGGAAACCAAGAACCCGCAGCGCAACATGCCGATCGGCCTGATCGGCAGCCTTGTAATCTGCACGATCTTCTACCTGCTGGTCGCCTCGGGCGCGATTGGCGCCATGGGTGCGCAGCCGGTGATGGATTCGGCCGGTCAGGCGCTGGCTACGGGCAGCAAGGAACTGCAGGCGCAGTGCGCCGCGCTTGCCGGGGCGGGCAATACCCCGCTGGTCTGCTCGGACGAGGCCCTGGCCCACGTCCTGCGTGAGATCGGGTACATCAACGTCGGCAACCTGATCGGCCTCGCGGCCTTCCTGGCGCTGCCTTCGGTAGTGCTGATGATGCTGTTCGGTCAGACCCGCATCTTCTTCGTTATGGCACGTGACGGCCTGCTTCCCGAAGGGCTGGCCAAGGTGCACCCGAAGTTCAAGACCCCGCACGTGGTGACCATCATCACTGGCGTCTTCGTGACCATGGCGGCGGCCTTCTTCCCGGTTGGGCAGCTGGCTGACATCTCGAACTCGGGCACGCTGTTCGCCTTCATGACCGTGGCGATCGGGGTGCTGATCCTGCGCCGCACCGCGGCGGATCGCCATCGTCCGTTCCGCACCCCGGCGATCTGGCTGGTTGGCCCGGCTGCCGTGGTGGGCTGCGCCTACCTGTTCTTCAACCTGTCGGGCTATACGGAACTGATGTTCCTGGGCTGGGCGGCGATCGGCCTGGTGGTCTACTTCGCCTATGGCCGCCGCAAGAGCCACGTGGGCCGCGGCCTGGTCGAAGTGCACGAGCAGGACGAAGGCATCCCGCCGCAGCCGGTTCCGCCGCTGCCGGGCGCCAGCCTCGACTAAGGCAAACCAGTTCACCCGCAAGGGTGGGGAGAGAGGGGCCGCTTCCTGGCTTGGGAAGCGGCCCTTTTCCTATGCGTTAGAACTTGTGGCGCAGATCAAAGCTGGATTTCGGCATAGCCGCCCTTGATCTCGTCGCGCACGTTCAGTCCCAGGAACATCTTGGCGGTGTTGATTGCGCCCAGTTCCCCGGACCAGATGGCGGCTTCGCCCAGGTCCATCCGCAGCAGGACGGCGCTGTCCTGGCCTTCGGGGAACCAGGCTTCGACCATGTTGGACCAGAGCGCGGCCTTTCGTTCCGGGTGGGTGTCCACGCTCAGTTCGCCGGCGATCCGGGCGAAGGCATCGTGGCTCTTGCTGCTGAAAGTCGCGGTGGCTGGTCCGCCGGTGACAAAGCGATTGCCGGGACCGGTGATGAACCAGATCGCGGAATTGGCTTCCTTGTCGAGCTGTGCGGTCATCGGCGCGGCACCGCCTGGCGAACTATTGAGTTGGAGCATGACGACGGGGGAGCTGGCCAGCGCGGTCCAGAACTTGTCCTTGAGTTCCTGCGGGTCGCCTTGTTCGTACTGCATGGCATTGTTTCCTTGTCTGGTGGAGCAGGACGAAACGCACAGGGGGCGCAGGGTTCCGCTTGCCTGTTCCGCAAATAGGAACATAATAGGAACATGAAGGTTCGATTCGTATGATGGCCGCTGTCCCTGCCGCAGGCCCCGCACTGCCTGCCGCGCTTCAGGCGCATGGCGGGCCCGGTGCGCCCGCGCATGTCGAGCTGTTCGGCGGGGCGCAGGACTGTGCCGGACCGGCCTTTGCCCTAGCGCTGGAAGGTCAGCGTGCCCTGCCGGGGGATGAGCGGCCCTGGCTGTGGGTGCAGGATCGCGCCGCCCTGCGTCAGACCGGGCGACCCTATCGCCCCGGCTTGCCGCACGCGCTGCGCCACCGGCTGATCCATGTTGCCGCCACCACGCCCGAGGATGCGCTGTTCGCGCTGGAAGAAGGGCTGCGCTGCCGCGATCTGGCCTTCGTGGTGGGGGAGATCGCCGGTAACCCCCGCGCGCTGTCACTCACCGCCCAGCGCCGGCTCAGCCTGGCGGCGGAAAAGCATAGCGCGGTGCTGTGGCTGGTGCGGGTTGGGGCGGCACGCGATCTGTCCTCGGCTCGCCAACGCTGGCTGCTGCGCCCGGCGCCTTCGCTCCCGCCGCGCTGGAATGCTCAGGCCCCCGGCACGCCCGCCTGGCACGCCGAACTGTTCCGCGCCCGTAACCACCCGCCCGGAGAATGGATCCTGCGTGATGACGGACAAGCCCTCATCGCCCGGCCGGTCCAGCAGTCGACAGATCCTGTCGATCTGGCTGGCGCGGCTGGCGATCGACCGCTGGCGGCGGGCTGAAGGGCTGCGTCCGGGGGAGGGTGCCGATGCCGTTCCCCAGGCCCTGATTGCCGAGACTGCGCACGGCCCGCGGATTACCGCGACCAATCGGGCTGCGCAGGAGGCCGGCGTCCAGACCGGCGCCATGCTGGCCGATGCCCGCGCGCTGTACCCGGCGTTGGCGGTCACTCCGGCCGACCCGGCGGGGGACCGGGCCGCGCTGGAGGCGCTGGCGCTGTGGGCACAGCGCTGGGGCCCGTGGTCGGCGTTCGACCTGCCGGACGGGCTGGTGGTCGATGTCACCGGCGTGGCGCACCTGTTCAGGGGAGAGGCGGGGCTGCTCGCCGATGCGGCCCAGTCGCTCGCCGCGCGCGGTTTTGCGGCCCGGCTGGCGATTCGCCCCACGGCTGGGGCGGCCTGGGCGCTGGCCCACTATGGGCCGGAGCGGGCGATCCTCCAGCCCGGGGGCAGTCTGGATGATCTGCCCGTCGCCGCCCTGCGGCTCGATCCGGCCACGGTGCTGGTGCTCCGGCGGCTTGGCCTCAAGCGGATCGGCGAGCTGTCAGGCGTGGCGCGCGAGGCGCTGGCGCGGCGGTTCCGCAATCACAAGGCTCCGGCAGCCAATCCGCTGATCCGGCTCGATCAACTGCTGGGCCGCGTGCCGGAGCCGCTGCTGCCGGTCCTGCCGGTCGATGTCCCGCTGGTCCAGCGGCGCTTGATGGAGCCGATCCGCCACCGCAGCCTGCTCGATCAGGTGCTGGGCGATCTCTGCGCCGATCTGGTGCGGGTGCTGGAAGGGCGGGCGCTGGGCGCACGCCGGCTGGAGCTGGCGCTGTGGAAGGTCGATGGCGAGGTGCTGCAGCGGCGCTTGGAACTCGCCGCCGCCAGCCGCGATCCCGCCCATATCGCCGCGCTGTTCGGCCGCAAGCTCGATGATCTCGACGCCGGGTTCGGGATCGAACTGGCCCGCCTGCGCGCGCCCTGGACCGAGCCGCTGCCGCTCAGCCAGCGCGATTTCGAGGCGGCGGCCGAGGCGCACGGCACGTCGCTGGCGGCCTGTATCGACCGGCTCTCGATCCGGCTCGGCTCCGATGCCGTCCGCCGCCCGGTTCCGCGCGCCAGCCATGTGCCGGAGCGAGCCCAGCGCTGGTGCCCCCGCTGGAGAGCGAGAGTGCCAGCCAGGGCGACCTGCCGTTCCACGCGCGGCCTTTGAAGCTGCTCGACCGGGCCGAGCCGATCGCCGTGCTCTATGCCAGCCCCGATGGCCTGCCGCGCCGGTTCCGCTGGCGCGGGCAAGTGCACGAGATTGCCCGCGCCGAAGGGCCGGAGCGGATCGCGCCCGAATGGTGGCGCGAACGCTCGAGCGTGCGGCTGCGCGACTATTACCGGATCGAGGACGGGGAGGGGCGGCGCTACTGGATCTACCGCAATGGCCTGGCCAGCGATGGCCGGGGCGGGGTGCCCGAATGGTTCCTGCAGGGCCTCTGTGCCTGAGGCCCCGCTCACGCCGGAGCGCCGCCGCGCCCAAGCCGACGGCCTGCCGCCACCCGGCCGCGCGCCGTTTGTCGAGCTCGGGCTGGTCAGCTGCTTTTCCTTCCTGCGCGGCGCATCGGATCCGGTCGACCTGGTCACCACGGCCCGGGCGCTGGGCTATGACGCGATCGGGATCGCCGATGCCAACACCATGGCCGGGGTGGTGCGGATCCATGCCGAGGCCAAGGCGTTGGGGCTGAGGCCGGTAATTGGCTGCCGGATCGAGACGGTCGAAGGACTGGTGTTCCTCGCCTATCCCGGGACCCGTGCCGCCTATGGCCGGCTCTGCCGCCTGATCTCGGCCGGGCGGATGGCCAGGCTCGACGGCGAATGGCAGGAGAAGGGCGCCTGTGAGATCGATCTGGCCCTGCTGGCGGAGCATGCGGATGGGGTGCACCTGGTGCTGGTGCCGCCGGATCAGCTGGATGCAGAGCTGACGGTGAAGGCGCCGGGCAATGTCGTCACGCTGGACGGGACCCGCCGCGAGGCGATGACGACCGCCTCGTTCCCGGACTTGCTCCCGCACCTCACCGTCCAGCTCCCCACCCTGCGCCACCTTGCCGCCAGCTATCTCTATACCGGCGACGATCTGGCCCGGATCGCCCGGCTCGATGCCCTGGCCAGGGCGCTCGGCCTTTCGCTCCTCGCCACCAACCAGGTGCTTTACCACGCCCCGCAGCGCCGCCCGCTGCATGACGTGATGACCGCGATCCGCCATAAGACCACGGTCGCGGCGGCCGGGCACCTGCTCGAAGCCAATGCCGAGCGGCACCTCAAATCGCCTGAGGAGATGCAGCGGCTGTTCGCGCGCTGGCCCCATGCGCTCAGCGCCGCGCGCGAGCTGGCCGATGCCTGCCGGTTCAGCCTGGATGAGCTGCGCTATGAATATCCGTTGCAGGAATACCCTGACGGGCTCGATGCCCAGGCCTATCTTGACCGGCTGACCTGGCAGGGAGCGGACCAGCACTATCCGCACGGCGTGCCGGATGAAGTGGCCGAGACGCTGCGCAAGGAGCTGGCGCTGATCGGCAAGAAGCAGCTGGCCCAGTACTTCCTGACCATCAAGGAGATCGTCGATTTCGCGCGCAGCCGCCAGCCGCCGATCCTGTGCCAGGGGCGCGGCTCGGCGGCCAATTCGGCCGTGTGCTTCTGCCTGGGGATCACTTCGGTCAATCCGGTCGAGCATGCGCTGCTGTTCGAACGGTTCATTTCCGAGGACCGCGACGAGCCGCCCGACATCGACGTCGATTTCGAGCACGAGCGGCGCGAGGAGGTGATCCAGCACATTTACGAGAAGTACGGCCGCCATCGCGCCGGCCTGTGCGCGACGGTGATCCACTATCGCCCGCGCATGGCGATCCGCGAGGTCGGCAAGGCGATGGGCCTGTCCGAGGATGTCACCGCTGCGCTCGCGAAGACCGTCTGGGGCAGTTACGGCCGCTCGATCGAGGAAAAGCACATGGCGGAAACCGGCATGGACCTGTCCGATCCGCACTTGCGGCGGGTTCTCACCTTGACCGAACATATGATTGGAATGCCGCGACATTTGTCACAGCACGTCGGCGGTTTCATCCTCACCGAAGGCGCGCTGACCGAGACGGTACCGATTGGCAACGGCGCCATGCCCGATCGCAGCTTCATCGAATGGGACAAGGACGATATCGACGCGCTCGGCATCCTCAAGGTCGATGTGCTGGCGCTGGGCATGCTGACCTGCATCAGGAAGTGCCTCGATCTGCTACGCGATCACCACGGGCAGGATCTGATCCTGGCGACGGTCCCGCGTGAGGACCCGGCGGTTTACGACATGCTGTGCAAGGGGGATTCGCTCGGCGTGTTCCAGGTCGAAAGCCGGGCGCAGATGAACATGCTGCCGCGCCTGCGCCCGCGCTGTTTCTATGACCTGGTGATCGAGGTGGCGATTGTCCGCCCCGGACCGATCCAGGGCGACATGGTCCATCCCTATCTCAAGCGACGGCGCGGGGCCGAGGCCGTGGCAATCCCCGCACCCGGCCCGGCGCATGGACCGCCGGACGAGCTGACCTCGATCCTCGGCCGCACCCTTGGCGTGCCGATCTTCCAGGAACAGGCGATGAAGATCGCGCTCGATGCGGCGAAGTTTTCGTCGCTGGAGGCCAACCGCCTGCGTAAGGCCATGGCCACTTTCCGCAGCCGCGGCATGGTCCATGAACTGGAAGACCTGATGGTCGGGCGGATGGTGGCGCGCGGCTATGATCCGGACTTTGCCGTGCGCTGCTTCAGCCAGATCAAGGGCTTTGGCGAATATGGCTTCCGGAAGTCACGCCGCCAGCTTTGCCCTGCTGGTCTATGTCTCGTCCTGGCTGAAGTGCCATTATCCGGCGGCCTTCGCCTGCGCCCTGCTCAATTCGCAGCCGATGGGGTTCTATGCCCCCGCGCAGATCGTCCGCGATGCGCGCGAGCATGGGGTGGCGGTGCTGCCCGTCGATGTGAATGCCAGCGGGTGGGATAATACGCTGGAGGGGGAGGATCTCCGCCTTGGCCTGCGCCAGGTCGATGGTTTCCCCGAAGCCGCCGCCGCGCGGATCGTGGCGGCGCGCGAGGCGGGGCCGTTTCGCGATGTGCGTGAGCTGAAGGAGCGGGCCGGGCTATCCCCGGCGCTGATCGAGCGGCTCGCTTCGGCCGACTGTTTCAACTCGCTCAGCCTCACCCGGCGGCAGGCGCTGTGGGATGCCCGCAGCCTGGTCGCCGCGCCCGATCTGCCGCTGTTCGCCGCCATGACCGCGCGGGATGAGGGGGCGGAGCGCAATGCCACCCGCCTACCGGCCATGCCGCTGTCCGAAGAGGTGGTGGCCGATTACCAGACCCAGCGGCTCAGCCTGAAGGCCCACCCGCTCGCCTTCCTGCGCGCCAGCCTGGCCGATCGCGGCTTCATCCGGGCGAGCGAACTGCGGACGCGCAAGTATCGCTCCGCCGTGCAGGTCGCCGGCGTGGTGCTGATCCGCCAGCGCCCCGGCAGCGCCAAGGGCGTCTGCTTCATCACGCTGGAGGACGAGACCGGGGTGGTGAACCTGGTGATCTGGCCGGATCTGATGGCCAAGCAGCGCAAGGTGATCATGGGCGCGCGGCTGATGGAAGTGCGCGGCCGGGTCGAATATGACGACGAGGTGATCCACGTCATCGCCACCCACCTGACCGACGCCACCCCGGCGCTCCACGCACTATCGGACGACCTGCTCCCCGAAACCCTCGACCGCGCCGACGAAGTGCGCCGCCCGCTGCAAGGCCGCCAACCCGCCTACCACCGCGCCGGTCATCCCCGCGACGCCCGGGTCATCCCGAAATCGCGGGATTTTCATTGAGGCCTCAAACCGCCTCCAGCGCATAGCCCGCCGAACGCACCGTCCGCACCGGGTCGGGTGCGCCGTCGATTTCGATGCCCTTGCGCAGGCGGCGGATGTGGACATCGACCGTGCGCAGTTCGATCTCGCTTTCGGTGCCCCAGACGGCATCGAGCAGCTGCCCGCGGCTGAACACCCGGCCGGGGTGTTCCATGAAGAACTTGAGCAGGCGGAACTCGGTCGGACGAGCTGGATCACCTGACCGCGCCGGGTGACCTTGTGGGCGGTCGCATCGAGCGAGAGATCGCCGACGCTGATCGTTTCACCGGCGAGGGCCGGGCGAATGCGGCGCATGATCGCGCCGACGCGGGCGATCAGTTCGCGCGGGGAGAAAGGCTTGGTCAGGTAATCGTCGGCCCCGGTTTCAAGGCCGCGGATCTTGTCATCCTCGGCCCGCGCGCGGTCAGCATGATGATCGGCACGTGGGCGGTGGCCTTGTCGCGGCGCAGGCGGCGGCAGACTTCGATTCCCGAAGTGCCTTCGACCATCCAGTCAAGCACGACCAGGTCGGGCGCTTCCTCCTGCGCCAGCAGCAGGGCCTCATCGCCATCGGGGGTGACGGACACGGCATAGCCTTCCGCGGTGAAGCGGAATTCCAGCAGCTCCGCCAGCGCCGGATCGTCCTCGACCAGCAGCAGGCGTGGTTTGCTCATGTCAGGCTCCTGCCAGGTCTTCCCGGTCGGTGAGGTAGGCACCGGTTGCGGCGTAGTGGACCATTTCGGCGACGTTGGTGGCGTGATCGCCGATCCGTTCGATATTGCGGGCGACGAACAGCAGTTCGGCTGCGCTGCTGATCGAAGAAGGATTCTCGATCATATGGCTGACCAGGTTGCGGAAGATCGAGTTGTAGAAGGCGTCGACCTTGTCGTCGCGGGCCACGATTTCAGCTGCCAGCGCAGCATCGCGCGCGGCAAAGGCGGTCATCACGTCGTGAACCATCTCGCCCGCCACTTCGGCCATGGCCGGGATCAGGGTCAGCGGCTCGAACTTCTTGCGGCCTCGATCTTGTCGGTGCTCTTGGCGATGTTCTTGGCATAGTCGCCAATCCGCTCAACCACGCCGGCGATCTTCAGCGCGGCGATCACTTCGCGCAGGTCATCGGCCATCGGCGCGCGCAGAGCGATCACGCGGATCGCCAGCTTGTCGACCTCGGCCTCGAGCGAGTCGATCCGCTTGTCGCGCGCAATCACGCCCTTGGCGAGTTCGCTGTTGCCCTTGACCAGGGCCTCCATCGCTTCGGCCAGCGAGACTTCGGCCAGGCCGCCCATCTCGGCGATCAGGCCGCGCAGCCGGGTGATGTCCTCGTCGAAGGCTTTGACTGTGTGTTCCTGTGCCATCAGCGTACCGTCCTGTGATGTAGTCCTTGGTCCGCTCTTCGCGGGGATTGGTGAAGATGTCGCTGGTCTTGCCGTATTCGACACCTTGCCGAGGTGGAAGAAGGCGGTGCGCTGCGAAACGCGCGCGGCCTGCTGCATCGAGTGGGTGACGATGACGATAGCGTAACGACCCTTGAGGTCGTCGATCAGTTCCTCGATGCGGGCCGTCGCGATCGGGTCGAGCGCTGAACAGGGCTCGTCCATCAGGATCACTTCGGGATCGACCGCGATGGCCCGTGCGATGCACAGGCGCTGCTGCTGGCCGCCCGACAGGGCCGTGCCGCTTTCCGCGAGGCGGTCCTTTACTTCTTCCCACAGGCCGGCGCGCTTGAGCGATTTTTCGACAATGCCGTCGAGGTCCGTCTTGCTTCCGGCCAGGCCGTGGATGCGCGGGCCGTAGGCCACGTTCTCATAAATCGATTTCGGGAAGGGATTGGGCTTCTGGAACACCATCCCGACCCGGGCGCGCAATTGCACCACGTCCATGCCGGACTTGTAGATGTCCTCACCATCAAGCGTGATCTCGCCTTCGACACGGGCGCCGGCGATAGTGTCGTTCATCCGGTTGAGCGAACGCAGGAAGGTCGACTTGCCGCAGCCGACGGGCCGATGAAGGCCGTGACGTACTCGGTCGGGATGTCGATCGACACCTGATCAATCGCGCGCTTGTCACCATAGAATACGGAAACATCGCGCGCGCTGATCTTGGCGTTCACGGGATCAAGGGTGTGGGTCGTGGTCATTACCAGCGTTTCTCGAAGCGGTTGCGGAGGTAGATGGCGAGGCCGTTCATCACCAGCAGGAAGGCCAGCAGGACGATGATCGCGGCAGAAGTGCGTTCGACAAAGCCGCGGTCGATTTCATCCGACCAGAGGAAGATCTGGACGGGGAGCACCGATGCGGGCGAGGTGAAGCCATCGGGCGGGGTGGCGACAAAGGCGCGCATCCCGATCATCAGCAGCGGCGCGGTTTCACCCAGCGCGCGGGCCATGCCGATGATCGTGCCGGTCAGGATGCCGGGCAGCGCCAGCGGCAGGACATGGTGGAACACGGTCTGGACCCGGCTGGCACCAACCGCCAGCGCAGCGTCGCGGATCGAGGGCGGCACGGACTTGATCGCGTTGCGCCCGGAAATCACGATCACCGGCATGGTCATCAGCGCCAGGGTCATGCCGCCAATCAGCGGGGCCGACCGGTAATTCGGGAAGATCCACAGGAACACCGCCAGGCCGAGCAGGCCGAAGATGATCGAAGGCACCGCCGCCAGGTTGTTGATCGATACCTCGATCACTTCGGTCCAGCGGTTCTTGGGGGCATATTCCTCAAGATAGACCGCCGCCAGCACCCCGATCGGGAAGGCCAGCAGCAGCGTGACCAGCATGGTCAGCATCGAGCCCTTGAGCGCCCCCCCAGATGCCCACGGCTTGCGGACCCGTGGCATCGGCGCGGGTCAGGAAGCCGGGATCCCACACCTGCGCCAGCTTGCCCTCGGCCTCCAGCTTGGTGGCCAGGGTCTTGAGGCTTTCCGAAGCACCATCGCCGCGCAGGGCCGAGGCCAGATCGTCGCTGGCCGCCAGTTCGGCTTCAATCGTACCGCGCATGAGCTGTGGGTCGGCGATGATGTTGGCGGCCAGGTCTCGCCAGGCCTGCGGGTCCACTTCAGCGGCGGCTTCTGCGCCCAGGGCCTTGCCGGCAGCCATCGTGACAATGTCTGGCAGGCCGGCCGTTTCGAGCTGCGCCATCGCATTGCTGGACGATAGGCTGGCTGGATCGACCGTCAGCCCGCTGGCAGCCAGGTCAACCGGGAAACGCAGTTCGGCGCGCTTGAACCCGCCGACGGCATTGGCGGTCATGGTGAATAGCAGGAAGGCGAGAACCAGTGCCGAAAACACGACAGCAGTCAGCCCGAGCGCACGGAAGCGGCGCTCAGCAGCGTAGCGGGCCTTCAGGCGGGCGGAGGAGACGTTACTCATAAGCTTCACGGAACCGCTTGACGACGCGCAGGGCGATGAAATTGAGGGCAAGGGTGACGCAGAACAGCACGAAGCCGAGGGCAAAGGCCGAAAGCGTTGCCGGATGATCAAAGCTGCCTTCGCCGGTCAGCATGGCGACGATCTGGAAGGTCACCGTGGTCATCGATTCGAAGGGGTTGGCCGTCAGGCGCGCGGTGGCGCCCGCGGCCATGACCACGATCATCGTCTCGCCGATCGCGCGGCTGACCGCCAGCATCACCCCGGCGACAATGCCGGGCAGGGCGGCCGGAATCAGCACCTTCTTGATCGTTTCCGAGGTGGTCGCGCCCATGGCCAGGCTGCCATCGCGCATGGCTTGCGGCACGGCCGCGATGGAATCGTCAGCCATCGAGGAAACGAACGGGATAATCATGATGCCCATGACCAGTCCGGCCGCCATCGCGCTTTCGCTGGAGGCGCTGGCAATGCCGGCCGCCTGCGCTGCATCGCGCACCAGCGGGGCGACGGTCAGCGCCGCGAAATAGCCATAGACCACGGTCGGGACCCCGGCGAGAATTTCGAGCAGCGGCTTCATCCACTTGCGGACATTGGCGCTGGCATACTGGGTCAGGTAAATCGCGCTCATCAGGCCGAGCGGGATTGCCACCAGCATGGCGATGATCGCGCCGATGAAGATCGTGCCCCAGAACAAGGGAATGGCGCCATAGTTCTCGCCCAGATTGGCGCCGGGGGCGGCCATCGGATCGGGCCCCCAATGGGTGCCGAGCAGGAATTCGGCGGGCGTCACGAAGCCGAAGAAGCGGATCGTTTCGAACAGCAGCGAGGCGACGATTCCGAAGGTGGTCAGGATCGCCACCAGCGAAGCCAGCAACAGCCCGGTCATGACCGCGCGTTCCACCCGGGTCCGGGCAGTGAATTCGGGGCGCAGCTTCAGGAAGGCATAGGTTCCGCCGGCAAAGCCCAGCACCAGCGTGATCGCCAGGCCGATTGAGCCATAAGTGCGGATTGCGCTGGCGAAAGGTTCAACCAGCGCGCCGGCTGCAGGGTTAAATGCCGCCGCGGAAGAGCCCGAAGCCGCAGAATAGGCCTCGGCAATGATCGAATCGCGTTCGACACCAAAGGTTGGCAGATTGGCGGCAGCCGGGTCTGACAGCGCCTGGCTGACGATCAGGTTGGGGCTGAGCCCCGCCCAGACCGCCGCAAATGCCATGGCCGGCACGACCGCCCAGAGCGCGACGTACCAGCCATGATAGTTCGGTAGGGAATGCAGCGGTGCGCGGGTGCCGGGTGGCGCCGCGCGCTTGAAGGCCCAGGCTTTGGAACGCGCCGCCAGCCATGCAATCAGGCCCAGCCCGAGGGCGAGCAGGAGAGGAATGGCTGGCGACATCGTTCGTGCTGGTCCTTGCTATGTGCTTACTTGAGGCCGCTGGCGTCCATGACGGTCAGCTCACTGGCCACCTTGGCGTTCTTAGCCTGGACGTCATCGGGGGAGACAACCATGCCCTGGCGCGCGAGCAGACCGCCCTTGCTCCAGTTCTTGGCCCACTCGGCAACGAATTCCTTCAGGCCCTTGATCGCGCTGACGTGCGCCGACTTCACATAGATGTAAAGCGGACGGGCACCCGGATAGCTGAAATCGGCGATGGCGTCATAGGTCGGGTCAATCCCGTTGACCGGTGAGCCCTTCAGCTTGTCGGCGTTCTCTTCAAGGTAGGAGAATCCGAATACGCCCAGTGCCTTGGGATTGGCTTCCAGCTTCTGGACGATCAGGTTGTCGTTCTCACCGGCATCGACATAGGCACCGTCGTTCCGCACTTCGGTGCAGATCTTCTCGTGCTTTTCCTTGTCGGTGTCCTTCAGCGCCTTCATCGCCGGGTCGCTGTCGCAGCCCTTCATCAGGACCAGTTCCTTGAGCGCGTCGCGCGTGCCCGAGGTCGAGGGCGGGCCATAGACCAGGATCGGGATCGCCGGCAGAGCCGGGTTCACGTCCGACCAGTTCTTGGCGGTGTTGGGCTTGCCGAACGGGTTGGCGGCCAGCGCCTTGTAAACGTCGACCAGGGTCAGCGGAATGCCGGGGCCGCTCTTGGCTTCGCCGAAGGCAATGCCGTCAAGGCCGACCTGGACTTCGATGATGTCCTTCACGCCGTTCTTCTGGCAATCTTCGAATTCCGACTTCTTCATCCGGCGCGAAGCGTTAACGATGTCGGGATGCTGCACGCCGACGCCGGCGCAGAACAGCTTCATGCCGGCACCGGTGCCCGTCGATTCGATGATCGGCGACTTGACCTCGGCGTTCGACTTGGCGAGCGAGTCTGAAATCGCCTTGGCGAAGGGATAGACGGTCGAGGAGCCAACGGCGCGGATCTGGTCACGCGAAGTGGACTGGGTCCCGCAGGCGGCCAGCAGGGTAGCGGCACCAGCGGCGATAAGCAGCTTGGACTTGTTCATGGAATCAACCTCCGATCAACATGATCCAGAGCGCTCTGGAGTAGTTCCATGACAAGTTTATGACAACGCCGCTTGCTCGGTTTTCGGCAGGGAAATGGACACCCGAGTGCCTTCGCCAAGGGTGCTGGTAATGTCCAGCTTGCCGCGGTGCCGCTCGACGATGTGCTTGACGATCGCCAGGCCCAGGCCGGTGCCGCCCGAAGCGCGGCTGCGGCCCGGATCAGTGCGGTAAAAACGCCGGGTCAGGTGCGGCAGATGCTCGGGCGCGATCCCGGGACCATGGTCGGTCACGGTCAGTTCGATCGTGTTCGCGCGGGGGGCTGAAACGCCCACTTCGACCGGCGAATCCGCGCCGCCATATTTCAGCGCATTGTCGATCAGGTTGCGCAGCAGCTGTTCAAGCTGGGTCGAATCGCCGGCCACGATCGCGCCATCTGCGGCTGCGACGAGCTGGACCTGCTCCTTGCCCCGCAGCGAAGCGACTTCGCCGACCACGCGCGCGGCGAGTTTGCCCAGGTCGAGCGGCTCGGTCGGATGATCGTGCTTTTCGGCTTCGGCGTGGCTTAGCGAGAGCAGATCCTCGACCAGCGAGAGCATCCGCCGCGCCTCACGCAGGACAATCCCGAGGAAACGCTTCTGCGCTTCGGCATCGACCGCCGGGCCGCCTTCCTCCAGCGTCTCAACATAACCGATGATCGAGGCCAGCGGCGTGCGCAGTTCGTGGCTGGCGTTGGCGACGAAATCGGTGTGGGCGCGGCTGACGTCGGCCTCGGTGGTGCGATCGGACAGTTCGATCAGCCAGCGCTGCTTGTCGATCCGGCGGCGAGTCAGCTGCCACAGGCTGCGCGTACCCGTGAAGCCGGGGATGGTCACGCTGTCGCCATCGGCCATGTCCAGCAGCCGCATGGCATCGGGATGGCGCAGGCCGATTCGCGCATCCTGGCCCTGGACGTGTGCGCCCAGCGCCGCGCGCGCCGCCGCATTGGCCATGACGATCCGAGTGCCTTCCAGCACTAGCAGCGGCGCGCCGAGCGATTCAATCGCCTCGCGCACGGCATCGCGGGTAACTACGGCCTTGTCGACGCGGGCCTCGATAATCTCGGGTTCGGGCAGGGTGAGCCACAGCGAGCCGATCCAGACCAGCACGACCGCGGCGACCAGCGACAGGCTTACCCCGGCCACGGTCAGGCCAAGTGCGGCCAGCGCGGCAAGGAACAATCCTGGGAGCGGGAGCTTGCCGGTCATGCGGTTGGGATGATTAGTCTGTCCGGGCCGGGCATACCAGCAACCTTTTGCGCTGGCACCTGCCGGTAGCTGGTGGTGACCCCTACGGGAATCGAACCCGTGTTTCAGCCGTGAAAGGGCCGCGTCCTAACCGCTAGACGAAGGGGCCAGACCGGCTTGAGGCCGTCAGGCAGGCCGCGCGTTTAGGCAAGGGCGTGGAGAGGGTCAAGCCGCTTTTTGCAAGAATATTTCAATCGGCCCAGGCGGCATCGTCGATGTGCAGTTCGGCCGCTGGACGGCTGCCCCAGTCGTCGATCTTGGCCCGACCGGCGAGCCAGAAGCGCCGCCCCTGGGCGCGATTGAGCAGGGCCTGACCCAGCTCGGTCTCGGCCTGGCGGAAGGCTACGGCCTTGAAGCTGGCGCCATCATCGCCGCGCACGATAAGCCGGACATGGTCCTTGCCGACCAGATCCGCCTTGATCAGCCGGACAGGCCCGACCGCAATGCGCGGTCCCGGCCAGCCCATGCCATAGGGCCCGGCGCTCTCCAGCGTCTCCACCAGCGGCGGGACCAGCCCGCCCGGCGCGACCGCCAGATCGAGCTGCAGCGATTGCCCGGCCTGGGCGGCGACCACGGCCGCGCCAAGCCGCTCGTCGAGGAATTCGGCCAGCGCGCTGAGGCGGCCCGGCTCGACCGTCAGGCCGGCTGCCATGGCATGCCCGCCGCCAGCCACCAGCAGCCCCGCCGCGCGCGCGGCAATGATCGCCGCGCCCAGATCGACGCCGGCGATTGAGCGGCCCGAACCCTTGCCATTGCCATGCTCGTCGGCATCAAGTGCGATGACGATTGCGGGGCGGCCAGACTTCTCCTTGATCCGCCCGGCCACGATCCCGATCACGCCCGGGTGCCAGCCGGCTCCGGCCAGCAGGACGACTGCGCGGTTGTGCTGGGTCTCAAGCTGGGCCTCGGCCGCTTCCTGCACGGCGGCCTCGATCGCGCGGCGTTCCTCGTTGAGCTGGGAGAGCTGCGCCGCGATGGCGCGGGCCTCGTCCGGGTCTTCGGTGGTGAGCAGGCGCACGCCCAGCGTCGCTTCTCCGACCCGCCCCCCGGCGTTGATGCGCGGACCCAGGGCAAAGCCAAGGTCGCTGCAGGTCGGTGCTCGGCTGAGCCGACTGGCGTCGATCAGCGCAGCCATGCCGATGTTCTGACGCTGGGCCATGACCTTCAGCCCCTGGGCCACCAGCGCGCGGTTGAGCCCGTGCAGTGCGGCGACATCGGCCACGGTGCCCAGCGCGACGAGGTCTAGCAGCGAGAACAAGTCTGGCTCCGGCCGGTCGGCGAAGAACCCGCGCTGGCGCAGCAGCCGCACGACCGCGATGGCGAGCAGGAAGGCGACGCCCACCGCGGCGAGGTGGCCATGGGCGGCGGCAAGGTCGTCCTCGTCAAGCCGATTGGGGTTTACCAGCGCCATCGCGCGGGGCAGTTCGGCGGCGCATTTATGGTGATCGACCACTATCACGTCGATCCCGGCGGCATGGGCCATGTCTAGCGCCTCGAAGGCCATGGCCCCGCAATCGACCGTGACGATCAGGCTGGACCCTTCCGCGCCAAGCCGCACCAGCGCCTCGCCCGACGGGCCATAGCCCTCCAGCAGGCGATCGGGGATATAGTAGCGCGCAGGATGGCCCAGCATCCGCAGCAGCCGGATCAGCAGCGCCGCGCTGGTCGCGCCGTCGACATCATAGTCGCCATAGACGGTGACGGTTTCACCGGTGACGACCGCCTGGGCAATCCGCTCGGCGGCCTGGTCCATGTCGCGGAAGGCTGAAGGGTCGGGCAGGAACGCCCGCAGCGATGGGTTGCGGTGCCGCTCGATGTCATCCGGCGCAACGCCGCGCGCCAGCAGCAGCTGGGTCACCAGATCGTGATCGAGCGAGGCCGGACTGGCCGACAGGTCCATATTGCCGCCGCGCCAACGCCAGGCCCGGCCGGTCAGCGAGCGGTCGATACCAAGGATGGAGGAGGGGGCGGAAGCCATGCCGTCCCGGCTAGCCGATGGCGCAGGCGCTGAGAAGGGGCCTCTCCCGGCTTTTCACGGCTTTGCAGCAAGCCCGGGCTGGGCCATGGTGGCGCGCATGTTGGCAATCATCTGGCACAGCCGCACCGGCGCCGCCCGCGCTCTCGCCGAAGCCGCTCATGCGGCAGCTGAGGGGCGGGCCACGCTCATCGCGGCGGAGGCGGCGCAGGCCGAAGACTTGCTGGCAGCGCGCGGTTACCTGTTCGCTTGCCCCGAGAACCTGGGAACGATGAGCGGGGCGATGAAGGAGTTCTTCGACCGCAGCTATTACCCGCTGCTGGGACAGATCGAGGGGCGGCCTTACGCGACGATGATCGCGGCGGGCAGCGATGGGCAGGGCGCCCAGGCGCAGCTTGACCGGATCGTGACCGGCTGGCGCTTGCGGCGCGTGGCCGAGCCGCTGATCGTCAACCTCGCGGCGCAAACGCCGGAGGCCATTCTCGCTCCCAAGGTCTTGCCTGGTCCGGCGCTGCAGGCTGCCGCTGACCTAGGCGCCGCGCTCGCCGAGGGGCTTGCTACCGGTGTCTTCTGAAGGCCTTGTGTGCCGTAGCGTAGAATTGGCTCCAATCCTGAGACAACTTGCCCGCAGGGACTCGACTTTACGCAACTAAAAATGCCAGACATTCCGAAAGTTTGAGGCCGGATGGCTGGGGGGACTGACGATCGACACGATCGGGAACAATCTGGGGCAGGCATCGGCACCGCGGCTGTGCCTGGTCTTCGCGCCCGGCACCCGGCCCGATCTTGCCGCGCTGGAGGCATTGGCGGCGGAGCCGGTTGAGGCCGGCGCCGCGTCCATTGTGCTGTCCCATAGGTCCAGTGACGGGTCCTGGGCGGAACTGCTCGCCAGCGGGCTGACCTTTGATTGCAAGGGGCTTATGCCAGCGCCGGCAGAGCCGCAGCCGCCGGCCGGGCCGCCGGTTGGGCTGCGCTCGATGCCAGCAGGTGAAGTGGTCAGCCTCGCGCCCGGGCCGCACCTGGCTGGCGGGGCGGGTTTGGTGCCGGTGCTGCGCGTGCTGGCGGGGCTTGGGGCAAGGCTGGCTGGCCTGCCGAATGTTCTGGCCGTGGTCTGGAGTCCGGCCGGCTCCTGGGTCGCGCCTGACCTGTTCCGCCGTTCGGTGGCGGACTGGCTGGAAGGCGGGGCCTTCCCCGGCCTGGTCCTGACCGCGCTGGAGCAAGAGCACAACGGTGCCATGGTCTCGCGCGGGCTGGCCCTGCTGACGGGTCAGGAACTGCGCTTTGAGCCGGACAAGCGCTTGCCCACCGCGGCCATGGCCCGGCTGGCGGTGCGGCTGATCCACGAACTGGTGCAAAGCGGACCGCTCCGGCAGGAACGCGATTTCACCGGGCCGGCGGGCGAACACCTGCTTGCTGTTCCGGTCCGCGATGGCAGCGAGCTGCGCATTCTAGTCAGCGACCCCGGCACTGGCCAATGAAGGGGCACGGTGGCGCAGACCGGTCCTGGCTGCCGTTCCGTGCGGTCAATCGCCGCGATCTGCCGGGCTTCGATCCGGGCATGCAGCGCCACCACCTCTTGCCCCGGCAACTGCTCCGTCAGGACGGGACGGCCAGCCTGCTGCGCGCGCTCGGGCGTGACCGGCTGCGGTTTGACGATTTCCGCCATAACGGCCTGCTGCTGCCCGCGACCGATCGGACCGCGCTGCGGATCGGCCTGCCGCTCCACCGCGGCCCGCACCGCACCTATAATGAGCTGGTAAGCGAACGCGTCGGCCAGATCGAGGCCAGCTGGGCGCGCAGCCGGGCGCAGACCCCCGAAGCAGCGCTGACTGATGCGTTGGCGCGGCTGGAACTGCTCCAGCGCGCCCTGCGGCGGCGGCTGCTTGATCAGCGGCGGCGGCTGCTGCTCAGCCGTAAGGATCCGCTGGGCAGCGGGGTCGATTTCACCGAGCTTGATGCCCTGGTCGATGACCTCTGGCCCGCCACAAACGTGGACGGGCCCTGAGCTATCAGGCCAGCGCCATCCGCGCCTTGGCGGCCAGTTCGGCGCGGGCGCGGTTGTATTCGGCTTCCATCCGGTCAACCCGGTCAGCGACGCTCTCGACAGCCTTGACCGCGTTGATCCCCTGGCCCGAACCCCAGATGTCCTTCCAGGCCTTGGCTTCGGTGTTGCCGCCCGAACCGAAGTTCATCTTGCTGGGATCGCTGACCGGCAGGTTGTCCGGATCGAGGCCGGCGGCGACGATCGAGGGGCGCAGGTAATTGCCGTGGACCCCGGTGAACAGGTTCGAATAGACGATGTCGTCAGCGCGGCCTTCGACAATGCTGTTCTTGTAGCCTTCGACCGCATTGGCTTCCTTGGTCGCGATCCAGGGCGTGCCGATATAGGCAAAGTCCGCGCCCATCGCCTGGGCGCCGAGGATCGAATGGCCACAAGCGATCGAGCCCGACAGGGCAACCAGGCCATCGAACCATTCGCGGATTTCCTGCATCAGGGCGAAGGGCGAGAGAACGCCGGCATGGCCGCCAGCACCAGCGGCGACGGGGATCAGGCCGTCGGCACCCTTTTCGATCGCCTTACGGGCGAAGCGGTCATTGATCACGTCGTGAAGCACAATGCCGCCCCAATCGTGCACCGCCTTGTTGAGATCTTCGCGCGCACCGAGCGAGGTGATGGTCATCGGCACCTGCCACTTGGCGCAGACCTCCATATCTTCCTCAAGCCGGTTGTTGGTCTTGTGGACGATCTGGTTGACGGCATAGGGCGCGGCCGGGCGATCGGGGTTGTCGCGGTTATGCGCGGCCAGTTCCTCGGTGATGCGGTGCAGCCATTCGTCAAGCACGCCCGAGGGCCGCGCGTTGAGCGCCGGGAAGCTGCCGATGATCCCGGCCTTGCATTGGGCAATCACCAGTTCTGGGCCCGAAACGATGAACAGCGGCGAACCGATCACGGGCAGGCGCAGGCGGTCAAACGGGGCGGGCAACGGCATGGGTGGTATTCTCCGATAGCTTAATCGAACGGTTAAAGAAGCTCATAGCAGAGGCCAAGCGACTGTCGAGTAGGCCAGACCTGCCAATTTGATTGATTGGGTGAGGACTAGATCACCGGCCCCAGCGCGGGATCGAGATCGCGCGGGCGGGTCAGGTGGACCAGCCGGGCGCAGCGGTCCTTCAGATCGGCCCAGCGATCGATATCGAGCTCGAGCACGGCGTAGCAGGCGGTCGGAAACTTCTCCTCCACTGCATCGCGCAGCGGGCTGGTGCCATCATCGGGGACCAGATCGAAGATCAGGTCTTCCAGGCCCGGATTGTGGCCGACCATCATGATTGCCGCAGGATCGCCATCCTGCTCGCGCAGGACATCGGCCAGGGTGACGCTGCTGGCGAGGTAAATCCGCCGGTCCCACATGACTTTCACCGGCCGGCCGCTGGCGTGGCAGGCCAGTTCGATCGTTTCGGCGCAGCGGATCGCGGGGGAGGACAGCACCCGGTTCCACTGCACGCCATGATCGCGGATATGCCGCCCCATGATTGCAGCTCCAGCGCGGCCGCGCTCGTTGAGCGGCCGGTCGAAATCGCGCGCGCGCGGATCGCCCCAGTCAGACTTGGCATGGCGAAACAGACCGAGGATTTTCACGCAGGGCTCTCGTTAGGAATGGTCCGCCCAGAAACACCGGCGCCGACGCGTTGTAAAGCCTCGTCCAGGGTCACCCGGCTGATTGGCGTGCCAGCGGGGAAGGCCGAGAGCAGGCGGCTGGGAAAGGCCGATGACAGGACGACAAAGTGGCCCCTGTCTTCCTTGCTGCGGATCAGCCGGCCAAAGGCCTGGGCCAGGCGGGCGCGGATGATCTGGTCATCATAGGCTGAACCACCCCCGGCCAGCCGGCGCGCGCGGTGGAGGATCGAGGGCTTGGGCCAGGGGACCTGCTCCATCACCACCAGCCGCAGCGAACGGCCCGGCACGTCGACCCCGTCGCGCAGGGCGTCGGTGCCGAGCAGCGAGGCGCGCGGATCGTCGCGGAAGATGTCGACCAGCGTGCCGGTGTCTATCGGATCGACGTGCTGGGCATAGAGCGGCAGTCCTGCGCGGGCGAGGCGGTCGGCAATCCGGCCATGGACCGCGCGCAGGCGGCGGATCGCGGTGAACAGGCCAAGCACGCCGCCGCCCGAAGCCTCGATCAGGCGGCCATAGGCCCCGGCCAGCGCGGCCAGATCACCCTTGGGCACGTCGGTGACGATCAGCACTTCGGCCTGGTCGGCATAGTCGAACGGGCTGTCGAAGCTGGACAGGCGCGGGGCGATCTCCAGCGCTCCGGCGCCGCTGCGGGCAATCGCGGCATCCCAGTCCGGCCCGTCACGCAGCGTGGCCGAAGTGATCATCACGCCGTGTGCGCCTTCCAGTACGGTGCGGGCAAAGGGCTTCATTGGATCGAGCCAGCGGCGATGGATGCCGACATCGAACTCGCGCGCTTCGCTGCGTTCGACGGCCAGCCAGTCGACGAATTCGGGATCGGCCGGGCCGCCAAGGCGGTCCAGCAGGGCTTCCCAGGCTGCCAGCAGGTCGATCCGCCAGGCGAGCGAATGCCGCGCGCCTTCGATCCGGGCGCGGCCGGCGCCGTCAAGCCAGTCGGGCGGTTCGGCCAGCACGGCCTCCAGCCGCACGCCCAGCCGCACCAGTGGCCCGCGCAGCTCGGCCAGGGCTTCCTGCGCCGCCTGGGCCCGTTCGACGAAGGACCCGTCAAGCTGGGCGGCCTCGGTTTCCAGCCCATAGCCCGCTTCCTGTCCGCCGCTTTCATCGCGGGCATAGACAGTCGCGCGCACGGCGGCGAGCAGCTCCTCGAGCGGGCCGGAGGGGGCGTTTTCGGACAGGCGCTGCAACCAGCCATCGCCGGGCAAGGCTTCGGCGGCATAGCGCGCAGCAGCAATCGCCTTGCCGCCGGCCTCGTCGTAGCTGGCGACGTCAGCGAGGCGTGCGGCCAGACCACGGCGGCGCCCCTTCGAGCCGCGTTCCGGACCGATCACCCAGCGGCGCAGCTCGATCGTCTCGGCTCCGGTCAGAGCGGCGGCAAAGGTCGAATCCGCTGCCTCGAACACGTGATGGCCTTCGTCGAAGACGAGCCGGGTCGGGCGCTGGGCATGGTCGCGACCGCGCGCGGCGTTGACCATCACCAGCGCGTGGTTGGCGATGACCAGATCGGCCTGGGCCGAGGCACGGGCGGCACGTTCGATGAAGCACTTCCGGTAATGCGGGCAGCCGGCATAGACGCATTCGCCGCGCTGGTCGGTCAGCGCCTTGATCCCGCGCTGGCGGAACAGGGTGCCGAGCCAGCCGGGCAGATCCCCGCCGATCATGTCGCCGTCCTGGCTATAGGCCGCCCAGCGCGCCACCAGCTGCGCCATGATCGCCGCCCGACCTGCGAAACCACCTTGCAAGGCATCTTCAAGGTTCAGCAAACACAGGTAATTCTCGCGCCCCTTGCGCACCACGACAGGCTGTGTGCCATTGCCGCGCAGCGCGGGCCAGGCCCGGCGGCTCTCGCGGCGGAGCTGGCGCTGCAGGGCCTTGGTATAGGTCGAAACCCAGACCGTCCCGCCCGATTGTTCCGACCAGAGCGAGGCCGGGGCAAGGTAACCCAGCGTCTTGCCGATCCCGGTGCCGGCCTGGGCCAGCAAGACATGCGGCAGGCCCTCGCGGCGGCGCGGGGCAAAGACCTCGCCGGCCTCGCTGGCATAGGCGACCTGGGCTGGCCGGGCCTCGGCGCTGCTCCCGGTCAACTGGCCCAGCCGCTGGGCGATCGCTTCGGGCGGGAGCGTGACCTGCGCGGGTTGCGGGCGCTCGGGCGCTTCCTCCCATTCGGGCAGGCGGGCGAACAGCCAGCGTTCGGCCTTGTCTGGGGCCGCCAGCCGCGCGGTGAGTAACGGTGCCCAGGGCCAGCGCAGCCGGGTCAGGTTCTGGAGCGCGCTCCACGCACCCTCGCGCTCTTGCCAGGTCGGGTCGGCACAAGTTGCCAGCAAGGCTTCGGCAGCGACCTGGAGCAGAGCGGGGACGGCATCGTCACCCTCTGGCTCGGGCAGATCGAGCACATGGGCCAGCCCTTTGGGCGTCGGCACCATGAAGCGGGCGGGGTGGATGAAGGCAAACAGCTCCAGCAGATCGAGCCCGGACAGGTCCGGATAGCCCAGCCGCGTCGCGACCAGCGGGGCATTGAGCAGCAGCAGCGGCGTATCAGCGGCGGCAATGATCGCCTCGCCCTTGCCGGTGGCGCGGGTGCTGCCATGGCCATCGCGCAGCCAGCAGCCGGAATGGCTGGCGTGAATCGCGGGCAGGGGCAGGGCGGCAGTCACGAGCCCTGCGATAGAACGGAACTGGAACGCAGGGCAAGCTGTTGACCGCAGACGACTGCTCCGCCAGCGTCAGGAAATGCCGAATCCTTCGCGTGACGCCCTGATCGCCCGCCTGCCCAAGGCTGAGCTCCACCTGCACATCGAAGGCTCGCTTGAGCCGGAACTGCTGTTTGCCCTGGCGCAGCGCAACGGGGTGGATATCCCCTTCGCCTCGGTAGAGGCGGTGCGGGCGGCCTATTCGTTTTCGAACCTGCAGGATTTCCTCGACATATATTACCAGGGGATGTCGGTGCTGCAGACCGAGCAGGACTTCTTCGACCTGACCTGGGCCTATCTGGAGCGCGCCGCGGAGGACACGGTCCGCCATGTCGAGATTTTCTTCGATCCGCAGGGCCATACCGAACGCGGCGTGGCCTTTGAAACGGCGCTGGACGGGATCGAGCGCGCGCTCAAGGCGGGCGAGGTGGAGCTGGGGATCAGCTACCGCCTGATCATGTGCTTCCTGCGCCACCTGAGCGAGGAGGAGGCCTTTGCGACGCTCGATCAGGCCAAGCCGCATCTGCACCGCATTCACGGCGTCGGGCTCGATTCGTCCGAAGTCGGCCATCCGCCGGCCAAGTTCCAGCGGGTCTTCGCCAAGGCGCGCGAGCTGGGCCTGCACGTCACCGCCCATGCCGGTGAGGAAGGCCCGCCCGAGTATGTTTACGAGGCGCTCGATCTGCTCGAGGTCGAGCGGATCGACCACGGTAACCGCGCGCTGGAGGATCCCGCGCTGGTCCAGCGGATCGCCGATGAGGGCCTGACGCTGACGGTCTGCCCACTGTCCAACCTGCGGCTCTGCGTGATCAAGCAGATCGGCGAAAGCCCGGTGCGGCGGATGCTGGAGCTGGGGCTGAAGGCCACGGTCAATTCCGACGATCCGGCCTATTTCGGCGGCTATATCAACGACAACTTCCGCGCGATTGCCGACGCGCTGGACCTGACCGAGGCGGAGATCGTCAAGCTGGCCGAGAACAGCTTCACCGGCTCGTTCCTGCCGATGGCCGACCAGATCCAGCACCTGGCCGAAATCGCGGAGGTGGCCGGTGGTCGATAAGGTTTACCTGACCGCCGACCGGCTGCTGGAAGACAGCTTCGCCCTGGCCAACCAGGTGCTCGATTCCGGGTTCGTGCCGACGCACATCGTCGGCATCTGGCGCGGCGGGGCGCCGGTGGGCATCGCGGTGCAGGAATTGCTGGCCTATCGCGGGGTCGAAACCGACCATATCGCGATCCGCACCGCCAGCTATTCCGGGATCGACCAGCAAAACAAGGAAGTGCGGGTCTATGCCCTGGGCTACCTGATCGACGTGCTCGATCCGGAGGACCGCTTGCTGGTGATCGACGATGTGTTCGATACCGGCCGCTCGGTCGAGGCGTTCCTCAAGGAACTCAAGGTGCGCTGCCGCCACAACATGCCCGAGACGGTGCGGATCGCGACGGCCTATTACAAGCCCAGCCGCAACCAGACGTCACTGAAGCCCGATTACTTCGTGCATCAGACCGAGGAATGGCTGGTTTTCCCGCACGAGATCTGCGGGCTGACCGAGGAAGAGATCCGCGCCTACAAGCCGGGCGCGGCCCTTATCCTGCGCGAAGGTAACTAGGGCGGTCAGCACTCCGCGCACGGCTGATCTCTTCCAGATCGACCTGCTCGCTGAATTTGAAGCCGACTTCCGCGCCTTCGTACCACATCACTTCGGCAGCGATTGGTTGAAGGTTGCGGAAGTGGATCCGCACCGGTTCATTGACCGCGAAATCAATCACCTCCGGGCAATCACCCTTGAGGCCCGCAGCCGACAGGTTGCGGACTTTCAGGCTGAATTGCGCGCCGCTGCG
>JACDQK010000208.1 GCA_015657645.1 Novosphingobium sp. | reverse complement strand
GGGCGGTTCGGGCCTGCCGCGCCACGATGGGCAGGCGCCGAGGCCGGCCTCGCGTACCGCCTGCATCACCAAGGTCTTCCCGACCCGGTCGCACACCGTCGCCGCCCAGGGCGGGATCGCCGCCTCGCTGTGCAACAACACGCCCGACCACTGGACCTGGCACATGTACGATACCGTCAAGGGATCGGACTGGCTGGGTGACCAGGACGCGATCGAATACATGGTCCGTCGAAGCCCCCCAGGCGGTATACGAGCTGGAGCACGCCGGCGTGCCCTTTTCGCGCAACCCGGACGGCACGATCTATCAGCGCCCGTTCGGCGGCCACATGCAGAACATGGGCGAAGGCCCGCCGGTGCAGCGCACCTGCGCCGCGGCCGACCGCACCGGCCACGCCATGCTCCACGCGCTCTACCAACAGAGCCTGAAGTACAATTCGGACTTCTTCATCGAATACTTCGCGATCGACCTGATCATGGAGAACGGGGAATGCCGCGGCGTGATTGCGCTGTGCATGGACGATGGCTCGATCCACCGCTTCCGGTCCAAGGCCGTGGTCCTGGCGACCGGCGGCTATGGCCGCAGCTATTACACCGCCACTTCGGCCCATACCTGCACCGGTGACGGCGGCGGCATGGTGCTGCGCGCCGGCCTGCCGCTGCAGGACATGGAATTCGTGCAGTTCCACCCGACCGGCATCTATGGCGCCGGCGTGCTGATCACAGAAGGCGCGCGCGGCGAAGGCGGCTATCTGACCAACTCCGAAGGCGAGCGTTTCATGGAACGCTATGCCCCCTCGGCCAAGGACCTGGCCTCGCGGGACGTCGTCTCGCGCTCGATGGCGCTGGAAATCCGCGAAGGGCGCGGCGTTGGCCCCAACAAGGACCACATCTTCCTGCACCTCGATCACATCGATCCCAAGGTGCTGGGCGAACGCCTGCCGGGCATCACCGAGAGCGGCAAGATCTTCGCCGGCGTCGACCTGACCCGCCAGCCGCTGCCCGTGGTGCCGACCGTGCACTACAATATGGGCGGCATCCCGTGCGACTACCACGGCCGCGTGATGACGATCGGCCCCGACGGCAATCCGGAAACGCCGGTGCAGGGCCTGTTCGCGGTGGGCGAAGCAGCCTGCGTTTCGGTCCACGGCGCCAACCGTCTGGGTTCGAACTCGCTGATCGACCTCGTGGTTTTCGGCCGGGCGACCGGGCATTATCTGCGCGACAATATCAAGCCGGGCACGGCGCACGCCGAACTGCCCAAGGACAGCGCTGACCTCGCGCTGGGCCGGCTCGATCACTTCCGCCACGCCAACGGCGGCTCGCCGACGGCCGAAGTGCGGACCGAAATGCAGCGGACGATGTCGATGCACGCCGCCGTGTTCCGTAACGATGAGCTGATGGCCGAAGGCAAGCAGAAGCTCGCCGCGACCTATGCGCGGATGGCCGACATCAAGGTTCATGACCGCTCGCTGATCTGGAACTCGGACTTGGTCGAAACGCTGGAGCTCGACAACCTGATCAGCCAGGCCGCGGTAACGCTGCACAGCGCCCACAACCGCAAGGAAAGCCGCGGCGCCCACGCGCACGAGGACTTCCCCGAGCGCGACGACAAGAACTGGATGAAGCACACCGCCGCCTGGTTCGAAGGCTGGGGCGGCCAGGGCGGCGCGGTCAAGCTCGACTACCGCCCGGTGCACGAGTTCACGCTGACCGACGACGTCGAGTACATCAAGCCGAAGAAGCGGGTTTACTAGACCGGCGGTCAGGCGAAACGGAACGGGGCCGGCACACTGTGCCGGCCTGTTTCTTACCGCTCCTGATAGAGCGGTGAGTTCGCTTCGGGCAGGACCAGCAGGTGCGCCAGGAAGATCAGCACGGCATCGCGGCCGTCGCTGGCATTGACCGGGGCGACCACCACCGATTTGCGATCATAGCTGCCGCCCATGTCGGTGAAGCCCTTCGCGCGTGAGGGGAAGTCGATCCGCCCGACCATCTGCCCCTCCCGCGTCACCAACCAGCCCTGGGCCGCGCGATAGCCGCGTTCGGCCATCTTGGGGTCAAGCGCGGTCGGGACCGCTTCATAGACCTTGCCGTCGTAGCGCATCCGCGCCTTCAGCACCTTGAAGACCTCGGGATCGTCCTTGCTCATCTGGATCATCGCGCTGCTGCGCGGCGGCAGGTTCGGCAACTCTGCCTCCAGCAGGAAGTCGGCCGGCCCGGTTCCCTCGGGCTTGCGCTGGCAGGTGTAGAGCCCGTTCTTGGTCGAATTCCACAGGCCCGACGAAACCTTCGCCGTGACCGAGCACAGGCCGATGTCGTGCGGCAGCCCGTCCTTGGTGATCTTGTAGTCCACGAACACGATCTCGCGCGTCTTGTCCGATCCCAGGATGGTGACCGAGAACGGGCCGGTCACATCCTTGATGAAGGTGTTGGTGGAGAAGTTCAGGCCCGCCATGGCGAAATTGACGTTCAGGAAGCCGCCCTTGCCCTTGCCGATAATCACTTGCTCAACCGGCACGGCATAGTCGGCGGCATTGGCCACCGGGGCAGGGGTTGGCGCGGTGGCTGCTGGCCGGGGCTTGGCGCTCTCGGCGTGGAGCAGCGCAGGCGCGGCGGCAAGCAAGGCGATGGCGGCGATGGTGCAAATTCGCATGGTACTCCCCACGGAACATTCAGACCAGGTTTCGGCGACAGGACAGCAGGTTACGGTGTCAGGTGCAATAGTCCCCGCATGGCGGCCGGCAACTGACGGTACACTGAACGCGATCACCACCTCCTATCCCGTCACCCCGGGCTTGACCCGGGGCTAGGCTGCCTCTTCGCGGCGCTAGCGCCGTTCGCACCCTCCACAAGACAGCCCAGGCCCGGATCAAGTCCGGGCTAACGCAGGGGAAAGGGTCAGCGGCTACGCGCCATTTTCCTACATCGCCCAAACCTGTCAGAATCCCTCTCATTACCATCGGATCGACAGGATTTTTTTATTTTGCCAAGCCGCGCACAATTCGGACTCTCGGCTCAAGAGTCCTGATTTTCGGGCCTTCCACCGTGTTGGAAGAAGCGGACACAGTGTCAACTGTGTCAACCTGAGCGTCACGCTGCGGTACCGTTTGCATTCATCTGCGGTTCAAGATTACAACCGTAGTCGATTACACAAGTAGACGAAACTGAAGGAGTGGTAGCGTGGCCGAAGAGAGCGCGAACCCGGAACGGATCAGCGAGGCCGAGCAGGCAGTGATGGAGGCGCTGTGGGCGCGCTCGCCGCTGACCGCCAACGAGGTGGCCGATGCCGTCGCCCCGGCGCGCGGGTGGACGCTGGCGACGGTCAAGACGCTGCTCTCGCGGCTGGTCGCCAAGCAGGCGGTGCAGACCGCGCCCGATGGCAAGCGCTTCCTCTATTCCCCGCGGGTTGCCCGCGTCGATTTCGCCACCGGCGAATCGAAGCGGCTGGTTGACCGGCTGTTTGGCGGGTCCGCCGCTGGCCTGTTCGCGCATCTGGCCGATGCCGAGGCGCTGACCGACAAGGACCTGACCCAGATCGAAGCCCTGCTGAAGGAGCTGCGCAAATGACCTGGCTGATCGACACCCTTGTCACCACCGGCGCGCTGATTGTGCTGGTCCTGCTGCTGCGCCGCCCGGTTTCGCGCCACTTCGGGCCGGGCATGGCCTATGCGCTGTGGGGCCTGCCGCTGCTGCGGCTGTTCCTGCCGCCGCTGGTCCTGCCAGCCGCGCCTGCGCCGGTTGGCGCGACCGAAGTTGTCATGATGAGCGGGGGCCATGCCACTGCTGCCGCTGCCGCCGCCCCGGCGCTGTCCTTCGCCTGGGTCGAGCCGCTGCTGATCGGCCTGTGGCTGGCTGGCGCAGTCGGCTTTCTGGTCTGGCGGCTACTGGGCTATCGCGCGCTGCGCAGTGAGCTGCTGGCCGGCGCGCGGCCGGTCGGCACTGTCGATGGCATTCGCCTGGTCGAAACCCCCGCCGCGCCGACTCCCTTGGCCTTTGGCCTGACCGACAAGGTCATCGCCCTGCCGCATGGCTTCATGGCCCAGCCTGACCAGACCGCCCGCGACCTGGCTATCGCGCACGAGCTGGAACACCACCGCGGCCGCGATCTGGCGGTCAATATGGCGATGCAGCCGCTGCTGGCGCTGCACTGGTTCAATCCGCTGGCCTGGCTGGCCTGGCGCGCGCTGCGGCGTGATCAGGAGGCGGCCTGCGATGCCCGCGTCGTTGCCGGGCGCGACCATGCCATCCGTGCCGCCTATGGCGCGCTGATCGCCGACTATGCCCGCGCCCCGCGCGTTTCCCTGGCCGCATCGATCGCCTGTCCGGTGGTCGGTGAGGCTTCTGTCATCCATCGTTTGAGGAGCCTGACCATGAGTGATCCCACCCCCACGCGCCGCAATCTCGGCCGCCTGCTGCTGGCCGGTGCCGCCTTGGCCCTGCCGCTGACGGCTTCTGTTACCTATGCCGCCGCGCAGGAAGATGTCGTTGCCCCGCCGGCGCCGCCGGCACCGCCTGCGGCTCCAGCTGCGCCGGAAGCGCCGGAAGCACCGAAGGTCGTCAAGCAGCACCGCATTGTCATTGTCGACAAGGAAGGCGGCGCGACGGTGAACGATCCCGATCTCAAGACCCGGATTGTGACCAAGGACGGCAAGACCATCGTCTTCAAGTCCGACAAGGCGCTGAGCGAGAAAGAGATTGAGGCCCGGGTGGAAAAGGCGCTGGCCTCGATCCCCGACATGCCCGACCTGCCGATTCCGCCGGAAGGAGCTGGACCGCGTGTCGTGCTCAAGCGGGTCCATGGCGATGGCGCGCCGCATGTCATGGCCTTCAGCGGTGCCGATCCGAAGGTTGCGATTGCTTGCGCCGAGGGGGCGAAGACCTCGACCTTCGAATCCGAAACCCCCGCTGTCGATGGCAAGAAGCAGAAGGTGGTAATGCGCTTCTGCTCGGCCGGGGCGGCACTGGCCAAGGCAGCCGACGGGCTGAAGTCGGCCCGCGATCGGATCAGCAAGGACGACAAGCTCTCGCCCGCGATCCGCGAAGACATCGTGAAGCAGCTCGACGCCGAGATTGAACGGCTTTCCAAGCAGGGTTGAAGCTAGCCCCTTGCAGCCCTGCAGGAAGCGGCGGGGGCGGAGCGATCCGCCTCCGCCGTTGCTGTGTCAGCGCCAGCGCAGCCGGTCAGGCGTCAGCTGGTCGACACTGGTCACGCCCATCAGCTTCATGCCGCGCTCGATCTCGTCCTTCAGCAGCATGATCGCGCGTTCCACGCCGTCCTGGCCAGCGGCAGCGAGGGCATAGAGGTAAAGCCGTCCGCCCGAGGCAGCGGTGGCCCCGGCGCAGAGGCTCTTGAGCACATGGGTGCCGCGCCGCACGCCGCCGTCGCAGATGATCTCGATCTCGCCGCCGACCGCGTCGACGATCTCGCGCAGCTGGTCGAACGGCGCGCGGCTGCCATCGAGCTGGCGGCCGCCGTGATTGGAGATCATGATCGCATCGGCCCCGATCTCGACCGCGCGGCGCGCGTCAGCCGCGCTCATCACGCCCTTCAGGCAAAAGGTGCCGCCCCACTGCGCGCGGATATCGGCGGCGGTATTCCAATCCATCGACTGGTCGAGCATGGTGTTGAAGTAACCGGCGATCGATACGGCCTCGCCGGTTCCTTCGGCCACATGGGTATCGAGATTGGGCAGAGCGAACTTCTCGCGCAGCAGATAGTCCAACCCCCAGCGCGGCTTCATCGCATAGCCCAGCAGGTTGCGGGCCGTGAACTTGGGCGGGGAGGTGAAGCCCGAGCGGGCGCAGCGCTCGCGCTTGCCCGAAACGATCGTGTCGACCGTCAGGGCGATGCAGTCGAACTTGGCGGCCTGGCAGCGCTCGATCATCGAGCGGTTGAGGCCCTTGTCCTTGTGGACGTAAAGCTGGAACAGCTTGGGGCCCTGGGTGAGGGCGGCAGTTTCCTCGATGCTGACGGTCGCCAGGCTGGAGATGCCGAACCACAGGCCGAACTTCTCGGCCGCCCGGGCCACGGCGCGCTCGCCCTGCCAGTGGAACACGCGTTGCAGCGCGGTGGGGGAGAGCATCAGGGGCAGCGCGCTCTTGCGGCCCATCAGTGTGATCGAAGTGTCGATCTCGGCCACGCCGGCGAGGACGTCGGGGACCAGGTCGACACTGTCGAAGGCGCTGGTGTTGCGCGCCTTGGTCACCTCGTCATCGGCGGCCCCGTCGATATAGTCGAACACCGGCCAGGGCAGGCGGCGGCGGGCGAGTTCGCGGAAATCGGCGATGTTGTGGCAATCGGTCAGGCGCATGGCCTGTGGGCTAGCGCAGGCCCGCAGCCTGCGAAAGCTACTTCTTGACCGGCTGGACCACTGGCTCTGCCGTAAAGGTCACGCCCTTGCTGCGTTGCTTACGCGATGGCTTGCGTTCCGGCTTGGCTTCGGCCTGGGCCTGGGCCGGCGCTGCAACCAACGCCGCGATATCGGCCGGTCCGGCTGAGCGCGCCGGATAGCGGCAGCCGCGTGCCTCGCCCACGCCCTTCAGATAGGCTCGCCGCGCGACACCGGCCTGAACGGCGGCCTGGATCTTGCGTTCCTGCTCGTTGGCCCCCGAAATCTCGCGGATCAGGCCGCGAAACGGGATAAACGAGCCGACTGCCGCCTGGGCAACACGGCCGGCGGTGACGCGGCCCTTGGCATCGGCTGGCAGATCGACATCGGGGCCGAGCACGGCATCCAGCTCACCCACGGCCGCCGCGATTTCCGGACAACGCCGCAGACCGACCAGGCTATAGGGACGCTCCTGCGCGGTCATTAGCAGCGGCGGGATCGTGTCCTTCTTGAGGTTGAGATCGGACGCCGGGGTGGCCATCGCATCGCCCATGCTGGGCTCGCGGTCACTAACCGGCTTGTCGGCATCCTTGGCCTCGGCCGGCTTGCTCTCAGCAGGCTTTGCATCCTGCGCAAAAGCACTCACCGGGAGGATCAGGCAGGCGATAAACAGGGCAAAGCGCATTGCGCGGTAACTCCAGCAGCCCCCTGTTGGATCTAACGCTAGTCTATGCGCCAAGGTTCCCCCGGGCAACAATCATCCGCGCCGGCGCATGTCCGCAAAGGTGTCGCAGGCCTCCTCGTTGCCAGTCTCCAGCCCCTTGCGTAGCCAGGCCATCCGCTGTTCGCTGGAGCCGTGGGTAAAGGCAGCCTCGACCGGGCGGCGGCCGGCGCTCTTCATCAGCGTGTCGTCGCCGATTGAGTGGGCGGCGGTCATCCCTTCCTCGATATCGCCGGGTTCGATCCGGTCGCGGTTCTTGGCGGCCCAGACCCCGGCATAGCAATCGGCTTGCAGCTCCATCCGCACCTGCAGCTGATTGGCGCGGCTGGGGTTCTGCTGCTGGGCGGAACGGATCTGATCAGCCATGCCGGTCAGCGTCTGGATGTGGTGGCCATATTCGTGGGCCATCACATAGGCGCGAGCGAAATCGCCCCCGGCGCCGAGCCGCTGTTCCATCTCGCGGTAGAAATCGGTGTCGATGTAGATGCCCTGGTCGGTCGGGCAATAGAACGGCCCCATCGCGCTTTGCGCTGCGCCGCAGCCCGAGGTGCCGTTCTGCGAGTAGAATACCAGTTCGGGTGCCTGAAAGCGGATGTTCGACGCGGCGAAGACCGGTTCCCAGGTCTTGTTGAGCGAGGAGAGCGCGTTGCAGCTTTCGCGGCTCAAGGCGTCGGCAGTGCAGCTTTCGCTGACATTGGTTCCACCGCCCGCTGCCGGGCCAACCTGTTGCTGGCCCGCGCCGCTATCCATCTGCTGCAATCCGCCGATGGTCTGGACCGGATCGATCCCGAACACGAAATAGCCGACCAGTGCGATCACAATCGTGCCGCAGCCCAGCTTTCCGCCAGCTCCGCCCATGCGGAAGCCCCCGCCCGTTCCGCGCTGGTCCTCTACCTTGATCGCATTGGGGTCAAAATCATCCAGCCGCATGGTGCGTCCCTTTCCTTCGGCCTGTTCGTACTGGACAGGG
>JACDQK010000207.1 GCA_015657645.1 Novosphingobium sp. | reverse complement strand
GTAGCCGAAGCAGTTCGGCGGCGGACCGGTTTCCGGTGATCTCTTTGCAGTCCGGATCGCGCGCAACCCAGATTGCCGCCGGTACCGCGGCCAGCAGCACCTCAAGCTCTTCGGCCCGGCCGTGCATCTTCCTCAGCCCGCCGCAACAACAAGCCCTGCTCGGCCAGCATGTTCTTGGCGCGCCGCTCGTCCGCCACAACCGCCAGGATCAGGATTGTCAGCGCGGTGATGGCGATGAATTGCTGGACGAGCGAGATCTGGGGATACGAGGCGAGCGCCATGGCAGTCATCGGACCAAGACCCCGATCCGTGGCCCAGACCGCCATGGTTGCCACGATCAATACTGCCAGCGTGGCCCCGCGCAAACCAAACGCGAGTGCCGCCCACACCAGCACGGGAAAGATGTGCCAGGTTCGCAGATAGGCCTGGTCCGGCGGGAGCAGGAACATTCCGGAAAAAGCGGCAGTGACCAGCAGAACTGCCGTAAAATGTAGCCATCCGCCGGCAGTGAGCCTTGGTGCCGGCCCTAGCCATGCCAACAGGAGCGGGCCGATCAGCACAGCACCGCCAAAATAGGCAAAGATCCAGTTGGTGTATGTTCCGGCAAGTCTGCTCCAGGGCAGTCCGGAGGACAGTTCCAGAATGGCAGTGCCCAGGGTTGCCGCGATAAACGCGCCGCCCAGCCCGCCCAGGGCAAAATAGCGCAGGAGCTGCGGCAATTCGGACAAACTTGGTCCGATCCCACCCCGCCGCCGCACAAACAGCAGCGGCAGGACCACGGCGAGCGTGTTGGCGATCGCCAGCCCAAGCTCAGCCCAGAAAGGTTGCGCCGATCCCGCCAGCCAGCCCGCTGCCAATCGGCCAATCAGGATTGCTGGCCACAGCCGCAAACCACCTAGCAGCAATCCGGCCAGTGCCACCCCGGATGCTGGCCAGATCGGGCTGGCTGCCCCGGAAATGGTTGACCATTGCAAGCCAAGCCAGGCCAGGGCCGTGTAGGCCAACGTTAGCCCGAGAAGCCGGCCGGTGCAGCCTGGGGCCTTCAGGTGGCCGCCTAATCCGGTCTGCATGATGATACCAGGCTGCGCATGTTGCAGCGAGATTAGCAGATCGGGAATAAAGCGATACCTCGCCAGCTTCTATTCGTCGCAAGCAGCCCGGATTAGCGGTCGCTGCCGGGCCAGGTCGTTGCGGATCGTGGTGGCGGCAACCCCTGCCTCGCCCATGGCGTGGCTGATTTGGTCCAGCCCCAGCACCACATCGCCGGCGGCGTAGAGCCCAGGCACTGTGGTGCGCTGGTGCGCATCGACCGAAAGCGAACCATCTTCGGCAAGACGCGCCCCGGCCTGACGGGCCAGTTCGATATGCACGTCCGAGCCGAGCGCAGGATAGATGCTGTCGAACTCCATTTCGCAGCCGGGAGTGGACACCCTGATCGCCGCCGCAAGCGGCGTGATCGCATCGCAAGGACCATCAACCAGCGCAATGCCATACTCGCCGGCCAGCGCGCGGTCGGCCGCGTCCAGTTCATGCGGCCCGTCCGGTGCAATCAGGGTCATATCCGCAGTATAGCTCCGCAGGAATGCTGCTTCGCTGGCGCCGCGCGAGCCGGTGCCGACCACACCTACGCGCTTGTCCGTCACTTCGTAGCCATCGCAGACCGGGCAATACCGGATCAGCCCAGCGGCGAGCGCGCGGTCGTGCAGTTCCGGGTCCATCGGCGGGCGCCGGTTGGTGAGGCCGGTGGCAAGCAGCACGGCCGACGCCTGTACCGGCCCACTGCCCCAGTCGATAGTGAAGTGGTGCTCGCCCGCTTCGATCCGCGTCACCGTGCCGCTGACCTGCTTGACCCCGAATTCCTCCGCCTGGGCACGCATCCGCTTCAGCAGTCCGGTCCCGCTGATGCCGCCTGGAAAGCCCGGACAATTGTAGCTGCGCGGAATCCATGCCGCGCGGCTGTTGCCGGCATCGACCAGCAACACCCCGAGGTGAAACCGCGCGAGATAGATCGCCGCCGTCAGGCCGGCCGGACCACCGCCGACGATAACGCAATCGTGTTCAGCTTTGCTCATGCCGGGTTAGGCGGGTGGGGAGGGGATTTGTTCCGGCTCCGGAGCTTATAGCCTTCCGGCCCGGTGACAGTGCCGCGACTTGCTGCTAACGGCGGGGCGAAGTTAGCGGAAGTGTCATGACAGATCTTGCAAGTATCAGAAATTTCAGCATTATTGCTCATATCGACCATGGCAAGTCGACCCTCGCTGACCGGCTGATCCAGTTCACCGGGGGCCTGTCTGAGCGTGAGATGTCGGCGCAAGTCCTTGATAACATGGACATTGAGCGGGAACGCGGGATCACGATCAAGGCCCAGACCGTCCGGCTGAAGTACCGCGCCAAGGACGGCAAGGACTATGAGCTCAACCTCATGGACACCCCCGGCCACGTCGATTTCGCCTATGAGGTCTCGCGCTCCCTCGCCGCCTGCGAAGGCGCGCTCCTCGTCGTCGACGCCGCCCAGGGGGTCGAGGCGCAGACCCTCGCCAACGTCTACCAGTCGATCGAGCACGACCACGAGATCGTCCCCGTCATCAACAAGATCGACCTCCCCGCCGCCGAACCCGACAAGGTCAAGGCCGAGATCGAGGAAGTGATCGGCCTCGATGCCTCCAACGCCGTCCTCACCTCGGCCAAGTCGGGCATCGGGATCGAGGACGTGCTCGAAGCCGTCGTCACCCGCATCCCCCCGCCCAAGGGCGACGCCAATGCCCCGCTCAAGGCCATGCTGGTTGATAGCTGGTACGATCCCTACCTCGGCGTGGTGATCCTCGTCCGCGTGGTCAAGGCACGATCCGCAAGGGCCAACAGGTCAAGTTCATGGCCGGCGGCACCGAACACCTGATTGACCGGGTCGGCTGCTTTACCCCCAAGATCGAGCAGCTGAGCGAGCTGACCGCCGGCGAAATCGGCTTCATCACCGCCCAGATCAAGGAAGTGGCCCAGGCCAAGGTTGGTGATACGATCACCACGGTCAAGGGCGGGGCGCTCCAGGCGCTCCCCGGCTTCAAGGAAGTCCAGCCGGTGGTGTTCTGCGGCCTCTTCCCGGTCGACGCCGCCGATTTCGAGAAACTGCGCGAATCCATCGGCAAGCTGCGCCTCAACGATGCCAGCTTCAGCTTCGAGATGGAGAGCAGCGCCGCCCTCGGCTTCGGCTTCCGCTGCGGCTTCCTCGGCCTGCTCCACCTCGAAATCATCCAGGAACGCCTGACCCGCGAATATGACCTGGACCTGATCACCACGGCCCCCAGCGTGGTCTACCGCATCCAGCTGCGCGCCAGCCGGACGGACGACGCGCGCGAGATCTACCTCCACAACCGGCCGACTATCCCGATCCCAGCCGGATCGAACAGATCGACGAACCCTGGATCAAGGCCACGATCTACACGCCCGATGAATACCTCGGCTCCATCCTCAAGCTCTGCCAGGATCGCCGCGGGATCCAGACCGGCCTTACCTACGTCGGCGCCGCGCCCAGGTGTCGTATGAGCTGCCGCTCAACGAAGTGGTGTTCGATTTCTATGACCGCCTGAAATCGATCAGCCGCGGCTATGCCAGCTTCGATTATGAACAGATCGGCCTGCGCGAAGGCGATCTCGTCAAGATGGGCATCCTCGTCAATAATGAGCCGGTCGATGCCCTCTCGATGATCGTCCACCGCTCCGTGGCAGAGGCGCGCGGCCGCCACATGTGCGAACGCCTGAAAGACCTGATCCCCCGCCACCTGTTCAAGATCCCGATCCAGGCCGCGATCGGCGGCAAGGTCATCGCCCGCGAAACCATCGCCGCCATGCGCAAGGACGTCACCGCCAAGTGCTATGGCGGCGACATCAGCCGCAAGAAGAAG
>JACDQK010000206.1 GCA_015657645.1 Novosphingobium sp. | reverse complement strand
GCCGCGGCGACGTGGAGGAAGTGACCCAGCGCGAGGTCAAGCCTGAGGACAACGGCCAGCTCGGCCCAGACCGCTCGGGCGGCGTCCCCGCCTTCCCCAATGTCCGCCGCCAGGTCCTTCGCGCCAAGCCCGGCATGAACGTCAGCCAGATGTACTACGCCCGCCGCGGCATCATCACGCCCGAGATGGAATATGTCGCCACCCGCGAGAATCTGGGGCGCGAGATGCTGCGCGAATATATCCGCGACGGGCAGGATTTCGGCGCGCAGATCCCGGACTATGTGACCCCCGAATTCGTCCGCGATGAAGTGGCCCGCGGCCGCGCGATCATCCCCAACAACATCAACCACCCAGAGAGTGAGCCGATGGCGATCGGCCGCAACTTCCTGGTCAAGATCAACGCCAATATCGGCAACTCGGCGGTGGCGTCAGACGTCGCGAGCGAAGTCGACAAGATGGTCTGGTCGATCCGCTGGGGCGCGGACACCGTGATGGACCTTTCGACGGGCCGCAACATCCACGACACCCGCGAATGGATCATCCGCAACAGCCCCGTGCCGATCGGCACCGTGCCGATTTACCAGGCGCTGGAAAAGGTTGGCGGCGTGGCCGAAGACCTGACCTGGGAGGTGTTCCGCGATACCCTGATCGAACAGGCCGAACAGGGCGTGGACTATTTCACGATCCACGCCGGGGTGCGCCTGCCCTATGTGCCGCTGGCCGCCAAGCGCGTTACCGGCATCGTCAGCCGCGGCGGCAGCATCATGGCCAAGTGGTGCCTGGCCCATCACAAGGAGTCGTTCCTCTATGAACGGTTTGACGAGATTACCGAGATCATGAAGGCCTATGACATCGCCTACAGCCTTGGCGATGGCCTGCGCCCCGGCTCGATCGCCGATGCCAACGACGAAGCCCAGTTCGCCGAGCTCTACACGCTGGGCGAGCTGACTCACCGCGCCTGGAAGGAAGACGTCCAGGTGATGATCGAAGGCCCCGGCCACGTGCCGATGCACAAGATCAAGGAGAACATGGACAAGCAGCTTGAGGTCTGCGGCGAGGCCCCGTTCTACACGCTCGGGCCGCTCGTCACCGATATTGCCCCGGGCTATGACCACATCACCAGCGGCATCGGCGCGGCCATGATCGGGTGGTATGGCACGGCGATGCTTTGCTACGTCACGCCCAAGGAACACCTGGGCCTGCCCGATCGCGATGACGTGAAGGTCGGCGTGGTCACCTACAAGCTCGCCGCCCACGCCGCCGATCTCGCCAAGGGCCACCCGGCGGCCCAGGTGCGCGACGACGCGCTCAGCAAAGCCCGCTTCGAATTCCGCTGGCGTGACCAGTTCAACCTGTCGCTCGATCCCGATACGGCCGAACAATACCACGACCAGACCCTCCCCGCCGAAGGCGCCAAGACCGCGCACTTCTGCTCGATGTGCGGACCCAAGTTCTGCTCGATGAAGATCAGCCAGGAAGTGCGCGAATTCGCCAAGCTCCAGAACCAGGACAGCGCCGGCTTCGTCGCCGCCGAAGCGGCTGAAGCGGGGATGGCCGAGATGAGCAAGGTCTATGACGAGGCAGGGCGCGAGCTCTACCTGGGCGCGGGCGGCCGCGAACACGATTGACTCCAGGACCGGCGCATGGTTTCTTCTCCTTCTTGCACAAGGAGATAGACCATGCGCTGGACCTTCCTGATTGCACTTGCCCTCGCCGCCCCCGCTGCTGCCAACACCAGCGAACCGGCCGTGTCGCCAACCCCCGATGTCGCCGCCGTCGCCTGGTCCTATGGCCTGGTCAGCGACCGCCCCAGCACCAAGGAACTCATGGCCCGGCTTGACCGCCTGTGCGACAGCAAGCGCCAGCGCGACCAGCGCCGCTGCGAGGAAATCCTGGCGCGTGATCAACAAGACTTATGCGGAGCTGCAGGCGAAGAAGGCGGCGCAGGCGGAGTAGGGCTGGGTTCGTCACCACCTAAAAGGACGAGGCCGGGCGGGGGTTGTATCTGGGCGCGGGCGGGCGCGAGCACGATTGAAGGTTTCTGGTTGGCGTCATACTTTACGCATGATAAAATTGCTTTCTTCCTAGCATTCAGTCGAATTGGCAGGAGAGGGTTCGACTATGAAATCAGAAAAGCCAGAAATGATTGTAGGTTTTTGTGACCCGCTTTCAGGCAACGGATTATGGTCGGCCGATGAAACCGAAATGCTCCGCGCAGAAATGATGCATGCTGGCCTAAGCAGCCAAGTGTCGCTGCTTGGCAGTTACGATGAAGAGACCGCTTCTATCGCAGATTTTGCTGTCAGCGCGGCTCCTGTGGCATTGCCAGCCGTTATGGGTTTTGCTGGTGCGTGGGTTCAAGCCAAGTTTGGGCGAAGAGTTCGCGTAAAGAAAGGCGATCTCGAGATTGAAGCAGGTAATGTTCAAGAAGTAGACCTACTGTTGGCAATGATGAGCAAACCCGACAATAGTGGCAAGAGCTAGGGGATCAGCCAGCCTGGCCAAATTTCTCGGCTAGATATCCCGGACGAAGGCTTAGATCGCGTAGAAGAGCGAGGTCCCCTATTTGGCCAGGCGCGAGCACGATTGACTCTTTGGCCAGCGCATGGCTGCTTCCCGCTCTTGCAAAAGGAGATAGACCATGCGCTGGACCTTCCTGATTGCACTTGCCCTCGCCGCCCCCGCTGCTGCCAATCCGGCCGTCGGCGTGACCGGCGCCGAAGCCGCCCATTCCTATGGAATGGCCGCCGACCGCCCCAGCACCAAGGAACTTATGGCCCGGCTTGACCGCCTGTGCGACAGCAAGCGCAAGGCCGACCAGCGCCGCTGCGAGGAATCCTGGCGCGTGATCAACCAGGCTTACGCCGAGCTGCAGGCGAAGAAGGCTGTGGGGACGGAGTAGGGCGGGACTATCTGCCAACCGAAGGCACCAAGCCAGGGCCGGCTTTGTCGCCGCCGAAGAAGCCGAGGCCGGCAGGCAGAAATGGGTAAGGTTTACGATGCGACCACGCGTGAGCTTTAAATCGGCGCTGGTGACCGGGATAGAAGGGGCATCTTGTTGACTAGTCAATTATCACCGCAACAGTAGTCGCTGTAAGTCAAGAATCTGCCTAAGGCTTAGGGGACACTCTTTCAGCCTCGCGATGCTCCGCAGAAGTGCCAGATTTTGGCTTCGGGTTCGTCTTCGGCTTATCTCTTGGGTCAAGGTTCCCCTTTCGAGGATTGTCATCTTCCACCATGGCCAACGCTCCTAGTTAGTAGTTAAAGGCGGTTATTTGTTTCAGGCTCTCAAATGGGAGTCAACGATAACGCAGCAACTGTGTACCGCTGATCACCGCGATCGGGGACTGCAGCCTCCGCCCTACTGCGCTCCGCCCTGTTTAACGGCTGAGGGTAATTTACTTCCAAATTGCACACGGACTGCGTGTGAATCTTGGAGCGG
>JACDQK010000205.1 GCA_015657645.1 Novosphingobium sp. | reverse complement strand
GCCGGGCGGCGGACATTGGCCAGCGGGCCCATGGCGGTGTCGCTCTCCAGCCCATTGCCGGTCTTCACCTTGGCCGTGCGGGCGGCGAAACCCTCGACAAAGCGGTCATAGATTGCCAACGTCGGCCTGGTCGATCCGGACGACAAGTGGAAGCTGACCTTCGTGGTCCGCAACCTTTTCGACAAGGGCTATGCCGCAGCGATCGTCAACGGCGGCGTCGGTGGTGCCTACCGCTACCAGATCCCGCGCGATGCGGATCGCTACTGGGGCGTGACGGGCCGGTTCAGCTTCTGATCTGCATGAACTCGGTCTAACCGACAACGGGGCCTTCGTCTTCGGGCGGAGGCCCCATTTGTTTTGCTGCGGGGAGGGATCGCGCAGGTGCAGAAAATCAATAGCCGGCTCAGCTGGACGCTGTTCGTGATCTTTTGCGTGGCGGGGATTTTCAATGCGATGGATCGCCCGATCATCGCGATCCTCAAGCCGGACATGTCGGCCGATTTCGGCTGGACAGACAAGGATTTCGGCGATCTGGGCTTCTATACCCAGGTTGCGGCCGCCTGTTCGTTTCTGTTCACCGGCTGGCTGGTAGACCGGCTGGGAGTGCGCCGGTCGATGGTCGCCGGGATTACGGCCTGGAGCCTCGCCGCCATGGCCCACGGCTGGGCCATTACCATGGCGCACATCGTTACCGCCCGGGTTGGCCTGGGCGCGACCGAAGCGGTGCAGACGCCGCTGACGATCAAGACCGTCGCAACCTTGTTCGAACCGAACAAGCGTTCGCTGGCCTTCGGGGTTGGCACGGCCATTGCCAGCATTGGCACGATCTCCTTACCCTTTTTCATTCCCTTGCTGGCCGAGGCATTCGGCTGGCGCGGCGCGCTCATCTTTGGGGGTGTAGCCGGTTTTGTCGCGCTGGCGGCCTGGCTCATTCTGGCGCGTGGGATCAAGTTCGATGACGCCGCCGAAGATGAAACCCTCGATTACAACGATGACGCCGCGCCCTATGGCCCGATCCTGCGCGAACGCCGGACTTGGGCAATCTGCGTCGCCAAAGCCATCTCGGACGCAACCTGGTGGTTCATCGGGTTCTGGCTGGCCGATTTCTATCGCAAGCAGTTTGGACTGACGACGCAGGAACTGGCGGTGCCGCTGGCAATCGCTTTCGCGGGATCAGCCCTGGGGGCGCTGTTCGCCGGCTGGATTTCGACCCGGCTGCTGGAACGGGGCTGGTCGGTCAACCGGGTACGCAAAAGCGTGATGCTGGTATCGGCGCTGATCGTCACCCCGCTGCCGCTGGTGCTCAATCTCAATAGCTTCTGGCCGGTCGCGATCATGATGGGCGTGGTCATGGCCGGTCACCAGGGCTTTTCCCTGTCGATCTTCGCCACGATCACCGATGTGGTGCCGCGCGCGAAGGTTGGCAGAGTAACCGCCTTTGGCGCCTTCATGGGCAATATGGGCGGGGCCGGCATCGTCAAGCTGACCGGAATTCTGCTGGTTGGCGGCTACGGCTACATGCCGCTGTTCATCTTTGCCGCAGCTTCCTATCTGCTCGCGCTGGCCTGGCTGCACCTGTTGCTGCCGGAGATCCGCCGCGCTGAACCCGCGGCGGCCTGACAATGCCGGAATCCAGCCAGCCAAAGACCGCGCCAGCGATCGACTGGGACGCCCTCCCCCACGGCGGCGACCTTTATGGCGAGATGCACCTGGCGGAATTGACCGCCAAGGCCGACCAGGAAAAGGCAAGCCTGCTGCCCGGCCTCGCGATCTGCGGTGTCGCAGCAGCGGCGGCGGCCTGGCTGTCGGAGCATTATGGTTTTCCGATCATCCTGCTGGGCCTGCTGATCGGCCTATCGCTGAACTTCATCGCGCGCGAGCCGCGCTCGCACCCCGGGCTCGATTTTGCCTCGCGCACCTGCCTGCGGGTCGGGATCGTGATCCTGGGCCTGCAGGTGACGATCGGGCAGATCACCGCACTGGGCGCCGCGCCGTTTCTGGCGCTGCTGGTGGTCATGGCCAGCACCTTCTTCGCCGGGATTGCCGGCGCGCGCTTTGCCACGCAGTCGAAGTATGCCGGGATGCTGGCGGGCGGATCGACCGCGATCTGCGGGGCCAGCGCCGCACTCGCGCTCTACGGCGTGATCGGCAAGGAGCGGCTGAGCCAGGCCCAGTTCGCGCTGACGCTCGTCGGGGTGAGCCTCGCCAGTGCCTTTGCCATGTCGGTCTATCCGGTCCTGGCGGCTGAGCTCAACCTGACCGATCAGCAGGCCGGCTTCCTGATCGGCGCTTCGATCCACGATGTCGCCCAGGCGATCGGCGGCGGCTATGCCTTCTCCGATGCGGCGGGCTCCTATGCCACGATCGTCAAGCTGGCCCGCGTCGCCCTGCTCGCCCCGGTGGTCGTGCTGGTCAGCCTGATGCTGCGCGGCGGCACGGCGGGCGGCGCGGCCCAGCCGGTGTGGAAGCGCCTCGCCCTGCCCTGGTTCATCACCGCCTTCCTGGCGACGGTCGTGCTCAACAGCCTGGTCAGCGTGCCGCAGGCGATCAGCCACTATGCTTTGGTCGCCTCCAAGGGCCTGCTGCTGCTGGCTGTCACTGCCACGGCGATGCGCAGCCGGATGGACCTGCTGCTCGAGATGGGCTGGCGCGCGACGATCCCGGTGATCACCGCAACCGTAGCCAGCTTCCTGACCGCCTTCGGCTTCGCGGTGCTGCTGCTCTAACCCGGCTGCTCGATCACCATGATCGAAACGTCGGCCAACCCCTCGCGCAGCTTCTTGACCTCGGCATATTCTGGCGAGTTCCAGAAGGCCATGACCGCAGCCTTGTCGGGCCATTCGGAGATCACCACCGAAGCGCCCGGCCAGCCCTCACCCTCCAGCACCTCGGCACCGGGCGCGCGGACCACGTATTTGCCGCCGAACTGGCCAATCAGCCTGGCCGCCGCCGGGCCATAGCCGGTGATGAACTTTTCGCGGTCGTGGATCCGGGCAGTGACGATCATCCAGGCGGTCATGGCTTGGCTCCATAGCTGGCGGGCATGGCGAAGGTGGCAGGATCGATCGGCTGGCCGACCACGGCCTTGTCCCAGTAAACCGTGTTCTGCCGCACCCCGTTGTAGAATAGCGTAACGCTGCGCGCCTGCAGCCAGCGCGGGTTCCGGAAGAACACGAAGTCGTCATAGACCCGCTCGTGCCAGCCGCGCGGGGTGGCAAAGCCCATGTAGCGGATGTAGCGGCTCTTGGCGTCGATCCCGAACAGCGTCGCCTGGCCTGAGGGATCGACGATCCGCACCATGTCGAGCGCGTGGCCATCGACCGTCCGCTCCGGGGCACGCTCCAGCGTGAAGCCCTGCTTCAAGGCCATGCGGATGATCCCGAAGCCGAAGTTGGCCGCCCAATAGGCATCGGCCTCGGCCTTGGGGACCACGCCCTTCTCGTTCCAGGTCGTCTCGCCATCATAGCCGACATCGAACAGCAGCTTGCCGCCGGACTGCGCGGTGATCCGCACCTTGCCGTCAGGTCCGTGGGCCGCGGTCCGGTTCGGATCAAGCACCCGCCACATCACATAGCGCTCGGCGCGGCGGACCACGCCGGGCTGGTTGGGGGCATAGAATTCGGCCCGGCCTTCGAGGCGCAGGGTTGCCGGGCTGAGCCAGGCCTCACCGCCCGCCACCTCGGCCGCCTTAGCAATGATCGCGCGCGCGTCCTCGGCCTGGGCTGGCACGGCGACCAGCAGCGCGGCGGCGGCAATCAGGGCAAGGCGCATCGACAGGTCTCTCCGATTGCAAGGGACTATGGATTTGTCCGGACATCTTTGCAATGCTGCCATCCGGTCCTCAAGGAGCCTTGCCATGATCCGAACCCTGTTGTTTGCCTTCGCCCTGTTGGCCCTGCCCCAGGCCGCCCTTGCCCGCGATCAGAAAGCCGAAATCGCGGCGCAAGGCGATCTCTGGAACGCCGCCTATTCGGCTGGCGACTGGGCGGCGCTGCGCAAGCTCTATACCGACGATGCCTGGCTGATGACTGACAAGGCCCCGGCCGCGAAAAGCGCCGATGCAATCATCACCTACCTGCGCCGGTTCAAGGACCAGGGCGCCACCGTCGCCTTCCGCTTCGAGCCCGAGCATATCGCGATCGAAGGCAAGCTCGGGATCCTTGTCGCCAAGTACTGGATGACCGCGCAGCTGCCCGGCAAGCCTGCGATCAAGTCTGCCGGCCGCTCAATGCTGATCTACAAGCGCGCCGGCAAGCGCTGGCTGCTGTGGCGCGACATGGACAACACCACGCCGGACGTGAAGGCGGACTGATCGCCTCGGCCACCCTGCCCCATGATCCGGCTTGTGCGCAGCGTCAAGTTGCGCTTTGGCGCGGTTATTCGCGGTCGGGCGATTCCGGCGCGCCAAGAATTGACGTGGAGAGCTGAATGACGTTTCGCATGTTTGCCGCCGGTGCTTCGCTGCTGGCCCTCGCCGCCCCGGCTGCCGCCGATGAGGGGATGTGGCTGCCCAGTCAGATGGCCGAAGTCGCCGCGAAGATGAAGGAAGCTGGCGCGCAGGTGCCGCCCGAACAACTCGCCGACCTGACCAAGGCGCCGATGAATGCGATCGTCTCGCTGGGCGGCTGCTCGGCCTCGTTCGTCTCGCCGCAGGGGCTGGTCGTTTCCAACCACCACTGCGTCTACGGCTCGATCCAGTACAATTCCAAGCCGGGGCAGGATTACCTGACCGACGGCTTCCTGGCAAGGACAAGAGCGCCGAAGTGCCCGCCGCGCCCGGCACCCGCATCTACGTGATCGAAGACCTGCGCAACGTGACCGTCGACATGCTCAAGGGCCTGAAGCCCAAGATGACCGGCCGCCAGCGCTTTGACCGGATGGATGCCAACCGCAAGGCGCTGATCGCGGCCTGTGAAAAGCAGCCCAACCGCCGCTGCGACGTGCGCAGCTATTTCGGCGGAGAGCGCTACTTCCTGCAGCAGCAGCTGGAGATCAAGGACGTCCGTCTGGTCTATGCGCCGGCTGGCGGGATCGGCAATTTCGGCGGGGAGACCGATAACTGGCAGTGGCCGCGCCACACCGGCGATTTCGGCTTCTACCGCGCCTATGTCGGCCCGGATGGCAGCTCGGCGACCTATTCCAAGGACAATGTCCCCTATCAGCCCAAGTCGTGGCTGACGATCGCCAAGGACGGCCTGAAGGACGGCGATTTCGTGATGCTGGCGGGCTTCCCCGGCAACACCAACCGTTGGCGCATGGCGAGCGAGACCAAGTCGGTCTTCGCCGATCGCTATCCGCTCAACCAAAAGCTGCTGTCGGACTATTCGGACCTGGTCAACAAGCTGACCGCCGGCAACCCGGCAGCCGAGATCAAGTATGCCAACAGCGTCAAGGGCGCCGACAACACCAAGAAGAACCTGCTGGGCCAGATGGCCGGGGCCGATGCGATCCGCCTGATCGAGACCAAGGATGAGGAAGACAAGGCCTTCCGCGCCTGGGTCGCCGCCGATGCCAAACGTCAGGCAACTTATGGCCCGGCGCTGGCCAAGCTCGACGCGCTGCTTGCCGCGCAGGACAAGCGCGCGGTGAACGATATCCGCATGGGCCAGATGGGCCGCGCCCAGCTACTCTCCGCCGCGACCACGCTCTACCGCTGGGCCAAGGAGCGCGAAAAGCCCGATGCGCTGCGCGAAACCGGCTTCCAGGACCGTGACCGCACTCCGCGCAGCGAAGGCCTGAAGCAGATCGAGCGCCGCTTTGATGCCGGCGTCGATCGCCAGATCATGGAATGGGCGTTGACCCATTACCGCGCGGTTCCGGCCGGCGAGCGCAACGACGCCCTGCTGACCAAGCTCGACGCGATCGGGCTCGACAAGCTCTACGGCGAAACCAAGCTGGCCGACACGGCCACGCGCCTGGCCTGGCTCGACAAGCCGGCGGCTGAATTCGAAGCCTCGAGCGATCCCTTCATCCAGCTGGCGGTTGCCGCCTATCCCTACAGCCAGAAGCGACTCGACGAGGACAAGGACGAAGGCGGCCGGCTGAGCGAAGTCCAGCGCACGGTCATGGCCGGGCGGATGGCCTTTGCCCGCGAACAAGGCAAGCCGGTCTATCCGGATGCCAACTCCTCGCTGCGGATCACTTACGGCCATGTCACGGGCCGCAAGCAGGACGGTGTCGCCTGGAGCGCCTTCACCACCGCCGAAGGCATGGCTGCCAAGCACACCGGCAAGGGCGAATTCGACGCGCCGGACAAGGCGGTCGCGCTGGTCAAGGCCAAGGACTATGGCAGCTATGTCGCGCCGGAACTCGGCACGCTGCCGGTCAACTACCTGACCACGGTCGACATCACCGGCGGCAATTCGGGCTCAGCCACGCTCAACGCCAAGGGCGAGCTGGTCGGCCTGGCCTTTGACGGCACGCTCGACGGGGTGATTTCCGATTGGCGCTTCAACCCGGCGATCAACCGCACCATCCATGTCGACCACCGCTACATGCTGTGGGTCATGGACAAGGTCGACGGCGCGACCAATCTGCTCAAGGAAATGGGCGTCAAGTAAGCCTGTTATTGTCACCACTCGGTCGTTCGGAAGTGCCCCTCTCCCTGCCCGCTGCGCGGGCTGTCCCTCTCCCCTGAGGGAGAGGGAGCCGGTCGTCCCTCTCCCTCAGGGGAGAGGGACAGGCGCGAAGCGCCAGGGAGAGGGTGTTCTGCGTTACTTCTTCCAGGCCGCCCCGCCCACGCTGGTGCCCGCCACAGCCGCGAAGGCCGCGATGTGGATCTGGCTCCACAGATTGGCCCCGGCATAGGGATCCTGATCCAGGAAGGCGCGGGCATCGTCCGCATCGGCCGCCTCGACCACCAGCATCGAACCAATCGTCTGCCCGTCCGCGTTCTTGAGCGGACCGGCGACGAAGTAGCGGTCGATATTGGCCTCGACATGGGCGAGGTGCGCCCCGATCAGCCGCGGGCGGATTTCGGCGCCGTCCGGTCCGTCGATCGCGTGAATGCAATAGAGCGCCATCAACCCACCTCCACCAGTTCGATCAGTTCGCCGGCATAGCCCAGACAAGTGCCCGCGCGGCGGCCTTCGTAGAGCGCGCCCTCCCGCGCCACTGGCGGGACAATCCAGTCGACCTTGCAGGCATCCAGATCGCGCATCGCCAGCGAGACCAGCGCATTGCCCGGCGGCAGCATTCCGGCGTGGCGCGCGCGGGGCCTGGCCTGCGCGGGGTAATCGTCAACCTCGACAATCGGCAGCCGCCCGGCCTGGACCATGGTCAGCGCGGTGATGTGATCGGCCGGCAGGCCAAAGGCGTCGTTTATCATCGCATAGGGCAGCTCGAAGGTATCGACCGGCTCCAGCCCCAGCCGCTCCTGGTACCAGCGGCAGGACTCCGCGCGGCTCGGCGTGCCAAGGATGACGATGAAGATCCGGTCGGTGATCGACTGCGCGCGCGGCAGGTCGACGTTGGCCATGTCGTTGAAGACCTGGTTCAGGTAGACCATCTCGCGCCCGGTACCGAGCACCTGCATCGGGATGAAGGCATCCATCCCCGGCAGTTCGCGCGGTTCGCCCACGATGGTGAAACCGCTGCCCTGCAGCCGCTCGGGCCAGCCGAACACGTCCTCGACGGTGAATTCATAAGCGCCCCAGCCGAAGGTGGTGGTCGGCTTGAACTCCGGATATCGGGCTGTTCGACCAGCCGGATCCAGCACGGGTTGCCGCTCTTCGGGCGCAGCACCGCATGACGCGCACCGGCACTGGCCGGGCAGCCCAGCTGGCCGCAAGGTCAGCCGGTAAGGGTCCTTCGTGGACCAGATCGAGCTTCAAGACGCCCTGATAATCGGCGAGCGCGGCGGTCAGGTCGGGCACGACCGACAGTCCGCCCATGATTGCTCCGTGGGGAATGGCCATCACTTGAACTCCGGCTTGCGCTTGGCGACGAAGGCGCTGGTCCCTTCAAGGAAGTCCGGCCCGGTGAAAGCCTGGGCGAAGACCGCCAGCGTTTCGGCATCGTCGTCAGCCTGCCCATCGAGCACGCGGCGGACGAACCGCTTCATGCCGCTGGTCGAATGGAGCGAATTGGCGGCGATTATGTCTTCGAGATGGCCGGGACTGTCGGCCACTTCGTCCACCAGCCCGATCCGCAGCGCCTCATGCGCGTCCAGCAGCATGCCGGTATAGAGCATGCGCTTGGCCTGGCCGGGGCCGACCAGATCGACCAGCAGCTTGGTATCGTGGAGCGGATAGACCAGCCCCAGCTTGGCCGGGGTGATCCCAGCCGCGCGCGCGGGTCGGCGACGCGGATGTCCGCCGCCAGCGCGATCCG
>JACDQK010000204.1 GCA_015657645.1 Novosphingobium sp. | reverse complement strand
GGCAGCTGGAGCGGAAGGCGTCCAGATCACCGCTGACCCCCGATGTGGTCCGCGCTGCAGACCGCATCGTCCTGCCCGGTGTCGGCAGCTTCCGGGCTTGCGCTGAGGGCCTGCGCGCCATCCCGCACCTGGTCGAGGCCATGACCGAACGCGTGCTGGTCGGCGCCGCGCCCTTCCTCGGCATTTGCGTCGGCATGCAACTGCTCGCCTCGCGCGGGGTCGAGCACGGGATCACCCCGGGCCTGGACTGGATCGGCGGCGAAGTGCGGCTGATCGAGCGGACCGATCCGGCGATCAAGATCCCGCACATGGGCTGGAACGACGTGATCGTCCGGCCCCACGCGCCGCTGCTCGAAGCCGGCGAGGCCTATTTCCTGCATTCCTACCACTTCGTGCCGGAGGATGGGCATCACGCCCTGGCCATGACCGATCATGGCGGCGGGCTGGTTGCCGCGGTTGGCCGCGACACGATCCTGGGGGTGCAGTTCCATCCGGAGAAGAGTCAGGCCTATGGGCTGGCGCTGCTCCGCGCGTTTCTGGAGTGGAAGCCATGATCGTCTTCCCCGCGATCGACCTCAAGGGCGGCCAGGTCGTCCGCCTGTCCGAAGGCGATATGGACCGCGCGACGGTCTATGGTGACAATCCGGCGGCCCAGGCGCAGCTCTTTGCCGCAGCCGGTTCGCAGTTCCTGCATGTGGTCGATCTCGACGGCAGCTTTGCGGGCCGCGCCGAGAATCGCGCGGCGGTCGAATCGATCCTCGAAGCGTTCGAAGGTCACGTCCAGCTCGGCGGCGGCATCCGCACGCGTGAAGCGGTCGAGGGCTGGTTCGATCTCGGCGTCAGCCGCGTGGTCATGGGCTCGGCCGCGCTCAAGGACCCCGAGTTCGTCAAGGACATGGCCCGCGAGTTTCCCGGCGGGATCGTCGTGGCGGTCGATGCCCGCGATGGCATGGTCGCGACCGAGGGCTGGGCCGAGGTTTCGGATGTGCCCGTGGTCGATCTCGCCCGCCGGTTCGAGGATGCCGGGGTTGCCAGCCTGCTGTTCACCGATATTGGCCGCGACGGCCTGCTCAAGGGCGTCAACATCGATGCGACGGTCGAGCTGGCGCGACAGGTAGACATTCCGGTTATCGCCAGCGGCGGGGTCAAGGGGCTGGATGACATCCACATCCTGTCGCTCCACGCGGTCGACGGGATCGAAGGCGTGATCACCGGCCGTGCGCTTTACGAAGGCCGGCTCGATCTGGCGGCGGCGATTGCGATGGCGAACCGGGCATGACCGTCCGCGTCCGCGTCATTCCCTGTCTCGACGTCCGCGAGGGCCGCGTGGTCAAGGGCGTCAACTTCGTCGATCTCAAGGATGCCGGCGATCCGGTCGAACAGGCCCGCACCTATGACGCGGCCGGGGCGGATGAGCTGTGCTTCCTCGATATCAGCGCCAGCCACGAAGGGCGCGGGACGCTGCTCGATGTCGTGCGCCGCACGGCCGAAGTCTGCTTCATGCCGCTGACTGTTGGCGGCGGAGTCCGCGCGGTTGAGGATGCGCGGGCGCTGCTGCTCGCTGGGGCGGACAAGGTCGCGGTCAATTCCGCTGCGGTCAGTCGGCCCGAAGTGGTCGCTGACATTGCCGAGCGCTTCGGCAGCCAGTGCGTCGTCGCCTCGGTCGATGCCCGGCGGCAAGGCGATCACTGGGAGATTTTCACCCATGGCGGGCGCAAAGCGACCGGGATCGATGCTGTCGCCCACGCCATTCGTCTCGCCGAACTGGGCGCGGGCGAACTGCTGGTTACCTCGATGGACGGCGACGGCACCCAGACCGGCTATGACCTCGAACTGACCCGCACGATTGCCGATGCCGTATCGGTACCGGTGATCGCCAGCGGCGGGGTCGGGACGCTCGATCACCTCGTCGAAGGGGTGACCAAGGGTCACGCCAGCGCCGTGCTCGCGGCCTCGATCTTCCACTTCGGCAAGCACACGATTGCCGAGGCGCATGCCGCCCTGCGCGCCGCCGGACTGCCGGCCCGCAGTTAAGCGATAGAGTCGGGTTAGTTTACAAACACTTGAATCGCTGAGGCGCGGTTAACCATCGCCGCATCACGCGCAGCGCGATTCCGGACACCATGGCACGTAAATTGCGTAACTGCTTGAGATGTCGCAAATCACCACCATCCGGCGGGCCTGGCCGCATATGCTGATCGCCTTGCTAGCGCTCGCCGCCGATGCGCCGGCCATGGCCAGCAACGGCATTTCGATCCCAGACCCCAGCGCCGCAACGCTCTTGGCACTCGGTGTGCTGGGGCTGATCATTGGCCGCCAGGGTGGTCGCCGCCCGCCCAAGGACTGAAGTCCGGCTTGACCCCCGCGCCGCCGCGCCGCATTCGGTGCGGCGATGAGCGCACCCGATACCCTCTCCCGCCTGGCCGCGACCATTGCCGCGCGCCGTGATGCCGATCCCGCGACGAGCTGGGTCGCCAAGCTGCACGCGCGCGGCCTGCCGGTGATTGCGCGCAAGCTGGGCGAGGAAGCGATCGAGACGATCACCGCCGCGCTGGCCGGCACCCATGACGAGCTGGTCGGCGAGGCAGCCGACACGATCTTCCACCTGCTGGTCCTGCTCGATGCCAAGGGCGTGTCGCTGGACGAGGTTCTCGCCGAACTTGACCGCCGCGAAGGAACCAGCGGGATCGCCGAAAAAGCCAGCCGGAGCGAATGATGCCGATCGACCCCACCCTGCCTTACGATGACCAGAACATCTTCGCGAAGATCCTGCGCGGCGAGATCCCGAACCGCACGGTTTACGCGGACGAATGGGCACTGGCCTTCCACGACATCAACCCCCAGGCGCCCACCCATGTGCTGGTGATCCCCAAGGGGCCATACGTCAGCTGGGATGATTTCTCGGCCAAGGCTGGCGCCGATGAAATTGCCGGGTTCGTCCGCGCCGTCGGCCATGTGGCGCGGTCGCTTGGTCTGGTCGAACCGGGCTACCGCCTGCTCGCCAACATCGGTCAGCATGGGCATCAGGAAGTGCCGCATCTCCACGTCCATCTGTTCGGCGGCAAGCCACTCGGCCCGATGCTGGCGCGGTTCGACTGAACGCGCTCTTGCCCTGCGAGTCGCGCCCCGGCTAAGGCGGGGGCATGGCGACGTTTCCTCCTGCCCCCTCGGGCCTGGTCGATGGCAAGGTGCACCGCTTTGCCGTGCGCGCCTATTTCGAGGATACCGACCTCTCGGGCGTGGTCTATCACGCCAATTACCTGCGCTGGTTTGAGCGTGCCCGGTCCGATTTCGTCCGCCTGCTCGGGATCGACCAGCGCGCGGTCAACGAGGCCGGCGAAGGCGCCTTTGCCGTGACCGAACTGACCATCCGCTATGCCGCCCCGGCGCGGCTCGACGATGCCGTGCAGATCGAGACCACTTGCGAGGAACTCGGCGCGGCCTCGTGCCGGATGCACCAGGTCGCGCGGCACGAGGATGGCCGCCTGCTGTCCGAAGCGCGGCTGCGGATCGGTTTCGTTTCCCCTGAAGGTCGCCCGCGGCGGATGCCCGCGGCCTGGCGCGATGCCTTTGCCACTATCATGCCCGAAGGATCCTGATGAGCACTCTTGCCCTCTTGGCCACCGCCCCGACCCGGCTCGATCCGGTTCAGCTGTTCTTCGATGCCGACATTGTCGTCCAGTCGGTCATGGCCGGGCTGATCATTGCCTCGGTCTGGGTCTGGGCGATCATCATCTCGTTCTCGCTGCGCATGTCCGGGATCGGCAAGCGCACCGAGGCCTATGAGCGCGACTTCTGGAAGGCCGCCGATATCGATGCCTTCCAGGCCGAACGCGGCGCCAAGGAAGCTGGCGAAATCCCCTCTGCCCGGGTCGTTGCGGCGGGGCTGGGTGAATGGCGCCGCTCGACCGCCGCCAAGGTGATCGACCGCGAAGGCACCCGCCAGCGGCTGGTCGCGGTGATGGACAGCGCGGTGGCGCAAGAGGCTGATCGGCTGGCCGAGCGATTGAACTTCCTCGCCACGGTTGGCTCGGTTGCGCCGTTCGTCGGGCTGTTCGGCACGGTCTGGGGGATCATGAATTCGTTCTTCCAGATCGGCTCGCAACAGAACTCCTCGCTGGCGGTGGTTGCGCCGGGCATTTCCGAAGCCTTGTTCGCGACCGCCATTGGCCTGTTCGCGGCGATCCCGGCGGTCATCGCCTACAACCGCTTCTCGCACCGGGTGAACCAGCTTGAAGCGCGGATGCAGCGCTTTGCCGATCGCTTCCACGCCAGCCTCAGCCGCGAACTGGACGCGGCCTGATGGGCGCCAGCCTTTCCCCTGGCGGCGGACGGAGCGGCGGGCGCGGACGGCGCCGTGCCCGCGTGCCGGTGTCCGAGATCAACGTCACGCCGCTGGTCGACGTCATGCTGGTGCTGCTGATCATCTTCATGGTCACCGCCCCGCTGCTTAACGCCGGGGTGCCGGTGAACCTGCCCGACAGCCGCGCCAAGGCGCTCGATCAGGAACCGAGCCAGGTAAACCTTTCGCTGGCGCGCGACGGGCGGCTCTATCTCGACCAGACCGAGATCGAGCGGGCCGCGCTGCCCGAACGGCTGGCGGCAATCCCGCCGGGCCCCGATGGCAAGCCGCCGCTGGTCACGCTGCGCGCCGATAAGAGCCTCGACTATGGCGAAGTGATCGCCGTGATGGGCGAGCTTAACCGCGCCGGGTTCAACGCCATTTCGCTGGTCACCAATAGTTCAGGTACGCCCGGACAGGACTGAGCCGATGGCCGCAACCGCTCTTCGCCGCGATGAAGGACTGGCGCTGCTGGTCGCGCTGGCCGCCCATGCCGGGCTGGTGCTGGTGCTGACCCTGCGGCCGACGCCGGTCCCGCTGCCGCCGCCAGAGCGGATCACCGTGACGCTGAGCGAGGATGTCGGCCTCACTTCAACCTCGCCCTCGACTGCCCCGGCCGCGATCGACGAAGCGCCCGAACTGGGTGAGGAGGCCAGCCCGCCGCCGCCCGCTCCGGTCGCGCAACCGGAGCCCCGGCCCGAACCGAAACCCCTGCCGCGCGCGACAGTCGCCCCGCCGCCGAAGCCCGCGCCGCTCGCCAAGGCTCCCCCAGCCAAGGCCGCTCCGGCCAAGGCTGCGACCCCGGCGCCAAAGGCCCCTCCGGCGAAGACCGTCACCAAGCCCGGCGCCAGCCGGATCGGCGATGATTTCCTGAAGGGCACGCCCGGCGGCACGGCCAAGGCTTCGCCCGGCCCGCCGCCCGCCGCCACAATCGGCCCGGCGGTGCGCTCGGCGCTGGGTGGTGCAATTGCGCGTCAACTCAAGCCGCACTGGAAAATTCCGCAGGGGGCAGAGGCCGAACTCCTGGTCACCGTGCTCGAGTGGCGGCTCAAGCCCGATGGTTCGCTCGATGGTGCGCCTAGAGTTGTCCGGCAGGAGGGCATAACGGAGGCTAATCGCGCGCAGGCTGCTCGTCATGCAGAACAGGCAATTCGGGCCGTGCGGCTGGCAGCGCCGTTCAACTTGCCGGAAGAGTATTATCCCGCTTGGCGCCTCATCTCCAATTCACGGTTCGATAGAAAGTTGGCCCAATGAGAATTCCAGCCATACTGCTCGCTGCTGCAGCCACCTTCGCGTCGCCAGCAATCGGGCAGCAGTCGACACCAACGCCGCAGCCGACAGTCGCAGTTCCGGCTCAGGAAGAGGGTCTGTCGCTGCAAGTCTCCGACGAAAGCGACTGGCAGGATCTGGGCATCGCGATCCCGGCCTTTGCCACCAATGCCGATGTGCCGACCGCAACCAGCGCCGGGTCGACCGGAGCGCTGGGCTATAGCCTGGCCCAGGTGATCACTGCCAACCTGCGCAACAACGGCCTGTTCAAGCCGGTCGGTCCGGACAGCCTGCCGCGCCCCGCCTTTGAGGAAGTCCGCACCCCGACCTTTGAGACCTGGTCCGGGCGCAGCGCCGAAATGCTGGTCCAGGGATTCGTTCGCCCCGGTGATGCGGATCAGCTGCTGGTCGGCTGCTATCTCTATGACGTGTCGCTGAAGCAGCAGCTCGCCAGCGCGGCCTGGCAGGTGGCGCCGGGAGACTGGCGGCGGGCGGCACACAAGTGCGCGGACATGGTCTATGCCCGCCTCTCGGGCGAGAGCCCGTTCTTCGACAGCCGCATCGCCTATATCGCCGAAACCGGCCCGAAAGACCGGCGGATGAAGCGCCTGGCGATCATGGATTCGGACGGAGCCAATCACCGCTACCTGACCACCGGGCAGACCACCGCGCTGACCCCGCGCTATTCGCCCGATTACAAGTCGATCCTCTATCTCAGCTATTTCAATGGCCAGCCCCGGATCTACATCTACGATCTGGAGCGCAACACCCAGCGGCTGCTGCTGCAAAGCCAGAACCCGCTGTTCGCGCCGCGCTGGTCGCCCGATGGTAAGTGGGTGCTCTATTCGATGGCGATCGGGGGCAATACCGACATCTACAAGATGCCGTCCGGCGGCGGCGGCGCGGTGCGGCTGACCGACACGCCGGGGATCGACATCGGCGGCTCGTTCTCGCCCGATGGCAGCCGGATCGTGTTCGAAAGCGACCGGTCAGGCAGCCAGCAGGTCTATGTGATGAACGCCGATGGCTCAGGCCAAAAGCGGATCAGCTTCTTTGGCGGCCGCGCGGCCACGCCCGAATGGAGCCCGCGCGGAGACCAGATCGCCTTTACCCACATCGCCGGCAATTTCCGCATCGCGGTGATGAGCCCGGGCGGCGGGGAACTGCGCTATCTGACCGATTCCTGGCAGGACGAAGCGCCGACCTGGGCCCCCAATGGCCGGATCATCCAGTTCTTCCGGACCACGCGCGGCAGCGGCAAGGCCTCGCTCTGGCAGGTTGACCTGACCGGCCGCAACGAGCGCCGCCTGCAAACCCCGGTCGATGGTTCTGATCCCGCCTGGGGACCGCTTCGTCCCTGATTGGCGTTGACTCCGTCCCATCGCTGCCATCACATTGCTGATTACCAAAGGAGAGTTCCATGGCCCAAACCCGCCTGACCCTCACCGCCGTGCTAGCGGCTTCGCTGGCGCTGGGCGCCTGCGCCTCCAAGGCCCCCAAGCAGCTGCCGCCCGATCCCGGCCCGGCGGTCTCAACTGGCCAATCGCAGGGTGACAGCTCGGCTCCCGTTCCCGGCAGCCAGGCCGATTTCGTCGCGCAGATGATGGGCCAGGACACGATCTATTTCGATACCGACAAGTTCAACGTCGATAGCGCCGATCAGGCCGCGCTCCAGGCCCAGGCGGCCTGGTTGCAGAAGTATCCGGCCAAGCGCGCTTCGGTCGAAGGCCATGCCGACGAACGCGGCACGCGCGAATACAACCTCGCGCTGGGTGAGCGCCGCGCCAATGCGGCCAAGAATTACCTGGTCTCGCTTGGCGTCGATGCAAGCCGGCTGACCACGGTCAGCTATGGCAAGGAGCGGCCGATTGCGCTCGGCTCGGATGAGGAAAGCTGGGCCAAGAACCGCCGTGCGGTGACGATTACCGTCGATTGACCGGGTGGCCGCTGGCCGGCGCTGCTTACTGCAGCGTCGGCAGCAGCTGGCCGAGATCGGGCAGAGCCGAGGCATCGGCGTGGGCCGACCAGCGCGGCCCTTCGGCGATGAGCGCGCCGCCGGGTGCTTCGGTCCCGAGCAGGGCATAGGCCGCCATGGCCAGCACCGAAGCGGCGATCGACAGGGCCAGTTGCTTGCTCATCACGGAAGAACTCCAGCGGAATATGCGCAGCCCAAATGGGCCTGCTCATGCTGCAACGCAATACGGTCTTTTGCCTGTCATTCCTGAATCTTTGCTGAAGGCCGCTTTCGCTTGCGCGGACTCGGCCCGCGGGCCTATCGCGGCCCGATGAGCAAGGCACGCCGATCAGACAGCTGGGGCTTTCCGCGCTGGGGCGGATATGGTGGCGCGCGCGATGCGGTGCAGGTCCGGCTGTGTGACCGCGCCGGCTGCACCGAACCCGGCACCTGCCCGGCGCCGAAGTCTCCCAACAATCCGGACCGCTGGATGTTCTGTCAGGAACACGCGGCCGAATACAACCGCGGCTGGGACTATTTCGCCGGCTTGACCGCCGAGGAAGCGGCCGAACGCGAGGCGGCCGAGCGTCAGACCCACGAAGGGTTCAAGGAGTCCGCGCACTACGAGTGGGCCGGTTCGGGCGATGGCACCCGCAGCCGCGACGAACTGCGCGCGCTCGATCTGCTAGAGCTCGATCCCGACGCCGATTTCGAGGCGATCAAGAAAAGCTACCGGACCAAGGCCAAGCTGGTTCATCCCGACCTGCGCCCTGGTGATGAGGATGCGGCCAAGGCCTTCCAGGCGCTGCAATTGGCCTATGAAGTGCTCCGCCAGGCCGAGGAACGGCGCGAGTGGAAGGGCTAGACCCGGCGAAGCGGCAGGACAGGATCGAGGCGGGGCGGGTGGTGCTGCGCCGCGCCGTGCCGAGCGACCTGGCGATGATCCATGCCGCGATGAGCGATCCTGGTGTGATGCGCTATTGGGCCACGCCGCCGCATGCTGATATCGACACCAGCCGGGATTGGCTGGAAGCGATGATCGCCGCCGATCCGGTGATCAGCGATGACTTCATTATCGAGCATGATGGGCAGCCGATTGGCAAGATGGGCTGCTGGCAGCTGCCGGAGTTCGGCTATCTGCTGCATCCGGCCTATCACGGGCGCGGGCTTGCCGGTGAGGCGCTGGCAGCACTGGTCGGTTACCTGCGCGGGCGCGGCCTGCCGCGGCTGAAGGCCGATGTCGATCCCCGCAATGCGGCTTCGCTACGCCTGCTGGAACGTGCCGGGTTCACTGAGACCGGCCGGGCCAGCGGCACCTGGCTGGTGGCCGGCGAGCTGTGCGACAGCATCTATCTGGAGCTGGCGCTCAACCCTTCTTGAAGCGCTTGATCGAGGCCGAGAACGACAGCACGTTACGCCCGGCATCGTCGATGATCCCGCGCACGAAAACGACGCTGCCTCCGGCGCGCACCACTTCGCCGCGCGCGGTCAGCAGCCGCCCTGGCTCGGCCGCGCCGACGAAATCGCAGTTCATGTTCATCGTCACGCCGTGGACCGAGGTGTCCATGCCGCCCGCGATCATGAACAGCGCATAGTCGGCAAAGGTCATCAGCGCCCCGCCGTGGATATTGCCGCCGCCGTTGCGGTTCTTGGCCTCGGGGATGAAGCCGCAGAGGATCCCGTCGCCCTCGGGCTGGCAATAGAACGGCCCGGCGTGCTCCTCGAAGAAGTCGACCGGTTCCCAGTGATACCACCCGGCCCAGATGCCATCCTTGACCAGCGCGAGGCCGGGGCGGCGGGCGGGTTCGTCCTGTTGCAGCTTGTCGTGGGGATGTTCGCTCATGGCCAAAGCCTCAAGCAGATGCGGCCCTGGCTATCAAGCCTTGCCGTCGGAACTCTGGCAGCGTAGCCTCAGCGCGTCCGGGGCCGAAGGGGTGGGTCGGCCCGAAGGGGGCAGTTATCGGGTCGCGCTTTCCCCGCCCGGGGAGAAGACCGATGGCTGAAGAGCTGGGCGCAGTTGCGCCCGTTACCAAGGCGGCGCGCGTCGAATCGCTGGATATCCTGCGCGGGATCGCCGTGTTCGGCATTCTGGTAATGAACATCACGGCCTTTGGCCTGCTGTTCCAGGCCTATGGCAATCCAACGGTGGCGGGCGGGGTCGAGGGGCCGAACCTGCTGGCCTACAAGATCATCAATGTCGGCTTCGAAGGGACGATGCGGGGCATCTTCTCGCTGCTGTTCGGCGCGGGGATCGTGCTGCTGACCGAGCGGATGGAGCAGGCCGGAGCCGGGATCATGGCCGCCGAAATCCATTTCCGGCGGATGCTGTGGATGATGCTGTTTGGCGTGATCCACTGGACGCTCATGCTGTGGACTGGCGAAATCCTGTTTGCCTATTCGCTGTGCGGGCTGGTGCTGTTCTCGTTCCGCAAGCTGGCCCCGCGCCGCTTGCTGGTGATCGGCGGGGTCTTGCTGCTGGTTGCAGCGGCGATGTCGTTCGGTACCGCCAAGAGTCTGACCGAAACGCGCGACAAGGCGGTTGCTGCGCAGACCGCGCAGGCTGCCGGCAAAACCCTGACGGCTGACCAGACCAAGGCCGTTGAAGACTGGAAGAAGGCCCAGGGTCACTGGCGCCCGACGCCAGAGAACACCGCCGCCCAGCAGTCCTGGCACAGCGGTTCCTATCTCAATGCGGTGGGAGGGCAGTTGCCCGGCAGTTTCGAGTTCCAGTGGGTGGGCCTGCCGTTCTTCTTCTTCTTCGACATGGTGCCGTTCATGCTGATCGGCATGGCCCTGCTGAAACTGGGCGTGCTCGGGGCAGAGCGGTCGATCGGCTTCTATCTCGGCATGGTCGCGGGGGGTTATGCGATCGGTTTGCCGCTGGGCTACTACGAGATGAACCAGATCGTCGGTTCGGGCTTCGATCTGATTGCTGCCAAAGAGGCCGATGTGACTTACGAATTCAGCCGGCTGGCCATGGTGATCGGCCACCTCGGGCTGTTTCTGGCCGTGATCAAGGCCGGGCTGTTCAAGGCGCTCCAGCGCGGCATGGCGGCCGTCGGGACAATGGCGCTAAGCAATTACCTGATGCAGACGATCATCTGCACCTGGCTGTTCTACAGCTTCGGACCGGGCCTAGGCCTGTTTGGCAAGCTAGAGCGCCATGAGCTCTACTATGTTGTCGGCGCAATCTGGGTCGCAGAGTTCATCTGGAGCGTGATCTGGCTGAAGTACTTCCGCTTCGGTCCGTTCGAATGGCTGTGGCGCTCCCTGACTTACTGGGAGCGCCAGCCGATGAAGCTCTGATCCGGCGGCTGGCGGCGGGTCAAACCGCCGCCAGCGCCTGTTCGAAATCGGCAATCAGGTCATCCGCCGCCTCGATCCCGATCGAGATCCGCACGAGGTTGTCAGTGATACCCAGCGCCGCCTTGCGCTCGTCGGGGACCGAGAGGTGGGTCATGCTGGCCGGATGGCTGGCGAGCGTTTCGGTTCCGCCCAGGCTGACCGCCAGCTTGGCGATCCGCAGCGCGTCGAGGAAGCGGAAGCATTCCGCCTCGCCGCCCTTGAGCAGCAGCGAGAAGGTGCTGCCTGCGCCCAGGCAGTGGCGGTTATAGATGTCCTGCTGGCGCGGATCGTCGATCATGCCGAGATAGCCCAGCCCCTCCACTTTGGGATGATCCTTGAGCCAGGCGCAGACCTTGGCGGCGTTCTCACCCGCGCGGCTCATCCGCAGTTCGACCGTCTCGAGGCTGCGCAGCAGCATCCAGGCGGTGTTGGGATCGGCGATCCCGCCCATGGTGTTGCGCAGCATTCGGATCGGGGTGAGCCACCGCTTCGCGCCCGAGACCGAGCCAGCGACGAGGTCGGAATGGCCGCCGACGTACTTGGTCAGCGAATAGACCACCAGGTCCGCGCCCTGGTCGATCGGCCGGGCCCAGAGCGGGCCGAGGAAGGTGTTGTCGATCGCGATCGGGCAGTCAGCCCCCAGCGCCGCATCGCGGGCATCGCGCACGGCTTCCACGTCGACCAGCGCATTGGTCGGGTTGGCCGGGCTTTCGAGGTAGATCATCGCCACCTTGCCGCCCTGCTGCGCGGCGAGGGCCTTGGCGTCTTCGATGACGGCATCGATCTCGGCGCGGGTCGCCCCGGCCGGGAAGTCGCGATAGGTCACGCCGAACCGGCTCATGTGCTTGGCGACGAAGCCTTCGCTGGCGGCGTAAAGCGGGCCGGAATGGACGATCACGTCCCCGGCATTGCACAGCGCCAGCATCAGCACGGTGATCGCGGTCATCCCGCTGGAAAAGCACAGCGCTTCCTCGGCGCCGTCCCACAGCGCCAGGCGGCCTTCGAGGATCTGCTGGTTGGGGCCGTTGAAGCGCGAATAGACCAGGCCGTCGGTGCCGCCGGGGACCTTGCCGGTGATCCCTTCGAAGAAGCGCTTGCCATCCGCCGCGCTGGGGAAGGCGAAAGTGCTGGTCAGGAAGATCGGGGCCTTGAGGCTGCCTTCGGACAGCACCGGATCATAGCCGTGGCCCATCATCAGCGTGGCGGGCGAGAGTTCGTGATTGCCGATATGGGTAATCGCGGCTTTGGGTTTACGGGTGTCGGCCATCTTGGCGTCCTTCCTGATACGGCCCCTGCGGCAGAGGCGCGGACGCTCCCAGGAAGGCGGGAGCTGGTCTGGCACCGGGGCCCTGGCGCCCCTAACCTCCGCAGGTGCGCATCTCCGTCCGGTGCCGTGCTGGCAGCATCCTAACGGCGGCCCAAACTGATTTCAACTGCAACCGGATTGGTGGCGGCATCAAACCAGCGCGGCCACGCCCCAGATCACGCCGACCAGCAGGAACACGCCCGCCAGGTCGAGCAGCAGACCGGCCTTCAACACGCGCGGCAGGGCAATGTGGCCGGTCGCCCAGGCGATGGCGTTGGGGCCAGTGCCCGACGGCAGCATGAAGCCCCACGAGGCGGCGAGCGCGGCGGGCAGGGCCAGCAGGATCGGATCCGCCCCCAGAGCGACCACCAGCGCGGCGACCACCGGCATGATGCCGCTGGCCGCGGCCACGTTGCTGGCGAATTCGGTCACGATTATCACAAAGGCGACCAGCACCAGCGCCACGATCGGCAGCGGCACGGACTTGAGCGGCAGCAGCATCTGGCCCATCCAGTCGGCCAGGCCCGATGCGCTCATCCCCATGGCCAGGGCCAGGCCGCCACCGAACATCAGCACCACGTCCCAGGGCGCGCGGTTGGCCTCGGGCCAGGTCAGCATCGGGCGGCCGGTGCCATCGGGCAGAACGAACAGCAGCAAGCCGGCAATCACGGCAATGGTCCCGTCGGTCAGCCCGCCCTTGGGAAACAGTGGTTCGGTCCAGTATTGCGTGAGCCAGGCCAGCACGGTCAGGATGAATACCGGCAGAAGGCGCTTTTCGGCGACGCTCCAGGCATCGGCCTGCCGGATCGCGTTGCGCGCGGCGGCGGGATCGAATGTGTCGGCATCGATCCGCTGGACCCGGGCGATGATCAGCGCCGCCAGCGGCACGGCCAGCAGCACGACTGGCAAGCCATAGAGGCTCCACTGCGCAAAGCTCAGCTCGATCCCCAGCGATTTTTCCAGCAGCCCGGCCGAGATCGCATTGGTGGGCGATCCCACCATGGTGCCAAGACCGCCGATCGAGGCGGCAAAGGCGATGCCCATCGGCAGGGCTCCGGCGATCCCGGCGGTTTCGCCTTCCTTGATCCCGCCCGAGGCGAGCATGGCCACGGCCATCGGCATCATGATCAGCGCGGTCGAGGTGTTGGAAATGAACATCGAGAGCAGCGCGGTTGCGGCCATTACCGCCAGCAGCAATTGCCAGTTCGATCCCCCGGCCCGGCTCAGGATCGCCAGCGCCAGCCGCCGGTGCAGCCCGGTCCGCTCGATCGCGAGCGCGAGGAAGGCCCCGCCGAGGAACAGGAACATGATCGGCGAATAATAGGCCGCCGCTGTCTTGGTGGCATCGGCCACGCCCAGCAGCGGCAGGACCACGAAGGGCAGAAAGGCCGTGGCATAGAGCGGCAGCGCCTCGCTCATCCACCAGGTTGCCATCCACCAGACCAGCCCGGCGGTCGGCCAGGCCAGGTCCGGCATCCCGGCCGGAGCCTGAGTCAACAAGGTGAACAGGAAGCCCAGCGGCCCCAGCCAGAAGGCAATGCGCCGTGCCGTCATCAAAGTCCTCCCCACGGGTCAGCCTTGCCTGCCCGCTGCGCCGCTTACACACGGAATTGTTTGCCTCCGCAAGCAATCGGGCGCAGCCTCCCCGATACACCGGGTTTGCGGTGGGGGGGAGAACAACCACATGACTAGCAACAACCGCCTGTTGAGCTGGGCGATGATCGCCTTTGGCACCGTATTCTGCCTGGTTTATCCGCTGGCCATCGTCTGGCCGTCGGGCTGGGCCTGGCACGAGGGCAGTCCGGCTTCGAACGACTATTTCATGATGATCGTGGCGGTTTACGCCGTGCTGGGGATCTTCCTGATCCGCGCCTCGGCCAATCCGGCCGCCCATGCCTCGCTGATCTGGTTCACCGTCTGGTCCAGCATTGCCCATGCCGGCGTGATGGCGCTGCAATCGCTGCGCGCGCCGATGCATCACGGCCACCTGATGGGCGATGTGCCCGCCCTGCTGATCGCGGCGCTGGTGCTGACCGTGCTGATGAAGCGCCAAGCCTGATCATAAAATTCGGCAGGCTGAAACGCAGCGGGCCCGGCGCGTGATCGCACCGGGCCCGCCCGCAATCGACTGGTCAGAGCTTACTTGGGCGAAAGCACCATCAGCATCTGGCGGCCTTCCATGCGGGGATAGGCCTCGATCTTGGCGTCTTCGGCGGTGTCTTCCTGCACCCGCTTGAGCAGGTTCATGCCCAGCTGCTGGTGCGACAGTTCGCGGCCGCGGAAGCGCAGGGTGACCTTGACCTTGTCGCCCTCGCCAATGAACTTGTGGATCGCGCGCATCTTCACGTCATAGTCGTGATCGTCGATGTTCGGACGCATCTTGATCTCCTTGATCTCCTGCGTCTTCTGGTTCTTGCGGGCGAGATTGGCCTTTTTCTGGGCCTCATAGCGGAACTTGCCGACATCAAGGAACTTCGCCACCGGCGGATCGGCGTTGGGAGAGATCTCCACCAGGTCCAGCCCTACTCCGGCTGCCTGCTCGATCGCTTCGCGGGTATACATGACGCCAAGGTTCTCACCGTTTTCGTCAATGACGCGGACCTTGTCCGAGGTGATCATCTGGTTGTAGCGCGGCCCGCTCTTCACGGGGGGGGGCCAGCATGCGCCGGGGTGGGGGTGCTATAGTTCCTGCTCCTTAGGCAATGTCTCGGTGGCGCGTCCTTAATCCGAATCCTCGCGCGGTGGAAGCCGCGAAATTACGCCGCTTCCTGCCAGACCGGAACCCGCACCAGTTTACCGCGCACCGGCAGCACGGCGTGGACCGCGCGG
>JACDQK010000203.1 GCA_015657645.1 Novosphingobium sp. | reverse complement strand
GGCAGTCGACGTGCGCATAGTGGCGTGCCGAGGTTTCGTACTCGACGTGAGCGGTCGAGATGGTGATGCCACGCTCGCGCTCTTCGGGAGCCTTGTCGATGTTTGCGAAGTCAACGGCTTCACCGCCATTGATTTCAGCCATGACCTTGGTGATCGCGGCGGTCAGCGTGGTCTTGCCATGGTCAACGTGACCGATGGTGCCGATGTTGCAGTGCGGCTTGGTCCGCTCAAACTTAGCCTTAGCCATTGTCTCAAACCTTCTTTCGCTTGGAATTGAATCTGCGGGGTTTGGACGGCGCCCGCTGAATCAGGCGCCGCCCCTAGTATCATCTTGCCGGTTAGGCAAGCTTCTCCTTGACCTCGGCCGCGACATTCGCCGGGACCTCGTCATAGTGGTCGAAGAACATCGAGTAGTTCGCCCGGCCCTGCGTGAAAGAACGCAGCTGGTTGACGTAACCAAACATGTTCGCCAGCGGCACCATCGCCGACACGGCCTGCGCGTTGCCGCGCGAGTCCGTGCCCTGGATCTGGCCACGCCGCGAGTTGATGTCGCCGATCACGTCGCCGAGGTATTCCTCGGGGGTGATGACCTCGACCTTCATGATCGGCTCGAGCAGCTTGATGCCCGACTTCTGGGCAACTTCGCGCATCGCACCGCGGGCGGCGATTTCGAAGGCCAGGGCCGACGAGTCGACGTCGTGGTACGCACCGTCATAGAGCAGCACTTCGAAGTCGATGATCGGGAAGCCGATGAGCGAGCCGGTTTCGGCCGTTTCACGGAAGCCCTTTTCAATCGCGGGGATATATTCCTTCGGAATGTTACCGCCCTTGATTTCGTCCTTGAAGACGAAGCCCGAACCGCGCTCACCCGGGGTGACCTTGACCTTCACGCGGCCGAACTGACCGGTACCACCGGACTGCTTCTTGTGCGTGTAGTCGATGTCGACCGGCTTGCCGAGGTATTCGCGGTAAGCCACCTGCGGCGCACCGACGTTGGCCTCGACCTTGAATTCGCGCTTCATGCGGTCAACCAGGATTTCGAGGTGAAGTTCACCCATGCCCTTGATGATCGTCTGGCCCGATTCATGGTCGGTCGAAACGCGGAACGAGGGATCCTCGGCAGCCAGGCGGTTGAGCGCGAGGCCCATCTTTTCCTGGTCGGCCTTGGTCTTCGGCTCAACCGACAGTTCGATCACCGGCTCGGGGAATTCCATCCGCTCGAGAATGATCGGCTGACGTTCCGAGCACAGCGTATCGCCGGTGGTCGTTTCCTTGAGGCCGGCCAGCGCAACGATGTCGCCCGCGTAGGCTTCGTCGATGTCTTCGCGGCTGTTGGCATGCATCAGCAGCATGCGGCCAACCTTTTCCTTCTTGCCCTTCACCGAGTTCAGGTAGCTGCCCTTGGTCAGCGTGCCCGAATAGATGCGGGTGAAGGTCAGCGAGCCGACGAACGGGTCGTTCATGATCTTGAACGCCAGCGCCGAGAACGGCGCGTCGTCAGCCGTGGCGCGGCTGTCAGCTTCATCGGTGTCCGGGTTGATGCCCTGCACGTCTTCGATGTCGAGCGGCGAAGGCAGATAGTCGACCACCGCGTCGAGCAAGGGCTGGACGCCCTTGTTCTTGAAGGCCGAGCCGCACAGCACCGGCACGAACGATTGGTTCAGCGTGCCCTTGCGGATCAGCGCCTTCAGCGTCGCGACGTCTGGCAGGTTGCCATCCAGGTAAGCTTCCATCGCCGCGTCGTCTTGTTCGACGGCGAGTTCGATCAGCTTTTCGCGATATTCGGCAGCCTTGTCGGCGAGATCGGCCGGGATTTCTTCGTAGAAGAATTCGGCGCCCAGGCTTTCATCCTTCCAGATGATCGCGCGGTTCTCGACGAGGTCGACGAGGCCCTTGAAGTCGGCTTCGGCACCGATCGGCAGATAAAGCACCGCCGGGGTGGCGCCGAGGCGATCGATGATCGTCTGGACGCAGTAGTAGAAGTTGGCGCCGGTGCGGTCGAGCTTGTTGATGAAGCACATCCGCGGAACCTTGTACTTGTCCGCCTGGCGCCACACGGTTTCCGACTGCGGCTCAACGCCGGCCACGCCGTCGAAAGCGGCAACCGCACCGTCGAGCACGCGCAGCGAGCGTTCGACTTCGATGGTGAAGTCGACGTGGCCCGGGGTGTCGATGATGTTCAGCCGGTGGTCGTTCCAGATGCAGGTCGTCGCGGCCGAGGTGATCGTGATTCCGCGCTCCTGCTCCTGCTCCATCCAGTCCATGGTCGCGGCGCCGTCGTGGACTTCGCCGATCTTGTAGGACTTGCCGGTGTAGTACAGAATCCGCTCGGTCGTGGTGGTCTTGCCGGCGTCGATGTGCGCCATGATACCGAAATTGCGGTATTTTTCAAGAGGATGGCTGCGTGCCATGGTCTAGGTTTCCTTAAGTCGGAGAGGAGCCGCGCTGCAGCTCCCGCCCCTGGTGCAGTTTTGTGACCGCGGTGTGACGCCTTACCAGCGGTAGTGCGAGAACGCGCGGTTGGCGTCGGCCATGCGGTGCGTGTCTTCGCGCTTCTTGACCGCGTTGCCACGGTTGTTGGCCGCGTCGAGCAGCTCGGCCGAGAGACGCGCGCTCATCGTGGTTTCGCTGCGGTTGCGCGCAGCGGTGATCAGCCAGCGGATGGCCAGCGCCTGGGCGCGTTCCGGACGAACTTCGACCGGCACCTGATAGGTCGCACCACCAACGCGGCGGCTGCGCACTTCGATCTGCGGCTTCACATTGTTCAGCGCATCGTGGAACAGCGCGATCGGATCGCTCTTGGCGCGCGTTTCCATGGTTTCGAGCGCACCGTAGACGATGCTTTCGGCAACCGACTTCTTACCATCGAGCATGAGGTTGTTCATGAACTTCGACAGGATCTGATCCTTGAACTTCGGATCCGGCAGGATTTCCCGCTTCTCGGGACGACGACGACGTGACATTTGCTTCAACTCCTTCGGAGTGCGGCCAGGCTATCCAGCCTGCCCTTGCGGCTCCGGCCCACTCCCCCTCCCGCACCCAGAAGCTACCTTCGCAAAGGTGGCCGGGAGGGGGAGCGGTCCTGCGCCGCCGCGCTAAACCTTACTTCGGACGCTTGGCGCCGTACTTCGAGCGGCTCTTCTTGCGGTCCTTGACGCCCTGGGTATCCAGCACGCCGCGCAGCACGTGATAGCGCACGCCCGGAAGGTCGCGCACACGGCCGCCGCGGATCAGCACCACCGAGTGCTCCTGCAGGTTGTGGCCTTCACCCGGAATGTACGAGATGACTTCGCGCTGGTTGGTCAGACGAATCTTGGCAACCTTGCGGAGCGCCGAGTTCGGCTTCTTCGGGGTCGTGGTGTAAACGCGGGTGCAAACGCCGCGCTTCTGCGGGTTCTGCTCCATCGCAGGGACCTTGCTCTTGGCCTTCTGCGGTTCGCGACCCTTGCGGATCAGCTGGTTGATCGTAGGCATGAAGTACTCTTCACCTTGGTTGAGGCCATTGCGGCAGGGTGAAGAGCAAGCGAATCGCGAACAGCGCAGCGGCGGAGGCAGGCCCCACCCGGCAATCAATCGCGAGCCGAAAACGCTCCACCCGGCTGAAAAGACCGGGTTACTTTGACGGTTTACCTGTGAAAGCAGGCGCCCCGGCAATGTTCAGCTCAATCCGAGGCAAGCCCGGAAGAGCGCGGCCCTTAGGCGGGATGTTGGAT
>JACDQK010000202.1 GCA_015657645.1 Novosphingobium sp. | reverse complement strand
CCGGGCCGAGGCCGCTGCCGCTGGCGGCAAGCTGGAACGCAGCGGCAAGGACCTGATCCTGACACTCCCGGGCTTGACCAGCGCGCCAGAGCACCATAGCCAAGCGGTCTGAGGCCGCCGCACAAGCTAAGCGCGCGGTAGAGAAGGGGAAAACCGCGCTGTGCCGCAGGTTCGCATTACCGACTTGCCGGCGCCAAACCAGCGGGTGCAATTTCCTGCAGGCTTCGGTCAGCGCTTCATCCTGACAGTCGATACCGAAGAGGAATTCGACTGGGGTAAACCGATCCAGCGCGAAGGCCATACCCTCCATTCGGTTGCCCGGCTCGCCCGGTTCCAGGAATTCTGCGAGGGCGCCGGCGTGGTGCCGATCTATCTGGTCGACTACCCGATCGCCACCTCCCCTGCTGCCTGCGAAGCGCTGCGCCCCGCGGTCGCTGCCGGCAAGGCCGAAGTAGGCGTGCAGCTACACCCGTGGGTCAGCCCGCCGCATGATGAAGAGGTCACTGAATTCAACTCGTTCGCTGGCAATCTTCCGGCAGAACTTGAGCGGGAGAAGTTCCGCCGGCTGCGCGATGCGATCGAACAGGGTTTTGGGGCCACTCCGCTGATCTACCGCGCCGGGCGCTATGGGCTGGGGCCCGAAACGGCCAGTATCCTGACCGACCACGGCATCACGATCGACACCTCGGTCCGCTCGCGCTTTGACTACAGCGCCGGTGGCGGGCCGAATTATCGCGACCATCCGTTGGTGCCGTGGTGGATCGATCGTGAGCGCGGTTTGATGGAGCTGCCGCTGACCACGGTCTACTGGGGCCTGCTGCGTCAGTTCGGCCCCTGGCTTTACCCGAAGATGTGGCGCGTACCGCAATTGCGTGGGCTGCTGGCACGGATCGGCATGCTTGAGCGGATTCCGTTGACCCCGGAAGGCGTTACTCTGGAAGAAGCGATCCGCGGGATCGACATTGCGATCGATGAAGCCCTGCCGCTGCTGGTCTTCTCGTTCCACAGCCCCTCGCTCGCGCCCGGCTTCACCCCCTATGTCCGCAGCGAGGCCGATCTTGACGCGTTCTACGATTGGTGGCGCGCGGTCTTCGCCTATCTCCAACGCCGCCAGGTTGCGCCCAGTTCGGTCGCAAGCCTGATGCAATCGGTCACCCTTGCTTAAGCCCGGCGCGCGGGCTAACCGGAAATCCGCCATCGCGCAGATGGGCCTGTAGCTCAGTTGGTTAGAGCTGGCCGCTCATAACGGCTAGGTCGCGGGTTCGAGTCCTGCCGGGCCCACCACCCTTCTTGCAGTCCACGCGCGACAGGCCGGGAGGGGAAGAACATGCGCAAGAAGATCGGATTGGCCGTTTTGCTGGGTCTGGGCGTAGCGGCCGGGGTCGTCGCCTGGAACACGGCCATCTTCAAGCCGGCTGGTCTGGCCACGGCCGAAGACATCAAGCTGGCCGATGCGATCGAGCCTGACCTGAACGCCGTCGCCAACCGGCTGGGCGCTGCGATCCGCTTCCAGACCGTGTCCAACCAGGATCCGGCGCAGAACCGGATGGATCAGTGGACGGGCTTCCAGGCCTGGCTTCAGACCAGCTATCCCGCCGCGCACAAAGCGATGCAGCGCGAGATCGTGGGCAAAGCAACGCTGCTTTATACGTGGCCGGGCAGCGATCCTGCGCTCCAGCCAATCATCCTGATGGCGCATCAGGACGTGGTGCCAGTCACGCCGGGCACAGAGAAGGACTGGAAGCACCCGCCCTTCGCCGGCGTGGTCGCGGATGGCGCGGTCTGGGGCCGTGGCGCGATTGATGACAAGGGTTCGCTGATCACCCTGTTCGAGGCGGCCGAGCTGCTCGCCGCCAGTGGCTTCAAGCCGAAGCGCACGGTGATCATCGTATCCGGCCATGACGAGGAAGTCGGCGGCACCGGCGCCCAGGCCGCGGCCGATGTGCTGAAGGCCCGCGGGGTCAAATCGCTGTTCACGCTCGATGAAGGCAGCGCGATCATTAACGACGCGCCGATCGTCAATGGTCCGGCGATCATGATCGCGGTGGCTGAAAAGGGCTATGCCACGCTGCGGGTCACCGCCAAGGCGCCGGGCGGCCACTCTTCGATGCCGCCGGAGGAAATCGGCACGGTCACTCTCGCCAAGGCGATTACCGCGATTCACGCCAAGCAGTTCCCGGCGCGGCTGGAACAGCCCGGCTTCGGCACAGTCGAAGCGCTCGCGGCCGAGAAAGGCGGCGTGATGAAGGTCGTGGCCGCCAATCCCTGGCTATTCGGCAGCCTGATCAAGTCGCAGATGGGCAGTTCGCCCGCCGGCGCGGCTCAGCTCCACACCACGATCGCCCCAACGATGCTGCAGGGCAGTCCCAAGGAGAACGTCCTGCCGCAGGAGGCCTTCGGCCTGGTCAACTATCGACTCGCCCCGTGGGACCGCTCCGAAGACGTGCTGGCGCGGGCCAAGGAGGCGGTTGGCAAATTGCCGGTGACCTTCAGCTGGGAGCGGGAACCGCGCGAAGCTTCGCCCGTTTCCTCGACCACTTCACTCGGCTGGAAGCTGGTCCGGGCCGCGGCCGAAGCCGAGGCACCTGGCACCCCGGTAGCGCCGTTTCTGGTCGTTGGCGGAACCGACAGCCGCTTTATGAAGGAGGTCAGCCAAGACACCTATCGCTTCCAGGCGATGCGGCTTTCGACCACCGAAACCAAGATGATCCATGGCACCAATGAGCACATCACGACCCAGAACCTGGGCAGCATGATCCGTTTCTTCACGCGCCTGATTGCCACCAGCGCAAGTTGAGCCTAAGGCGCGCCCCACGGTCGGGGAGTGGCGCAGCCCGGTAGCGCGCTTGCTTTGGGAGCAAGATGTCGCAGGTTCGAATCCTGTCTCCCCGACCAAACTTCCCAACCCGCGACATTCCATTACAAATTGCGGCGTGACAGCGCCGATCGGCACGGCATTGTGCCGGTCGAAGCGGCAGGGAGCATCGCAAGTGCGCGACAGCAGTATTGCACTCAACCGGTTTGGCCTGGGTGGGCGGAAAGGCGAGGCGCCGCCGGCCGATCCCAAGCGCTGGCTGCTCGATCAGTTCGGGCGGTTCGAACCCCGCCCAGCAGCCGTCACGGCGCTGCCGGGCAGCTCCACCCTGGTCACGATGTTCCGGGACGCGCGCGACAACCAGCGCGATGCCAAGCGCGAAGCCGATGCAGCGGGCGGCCAGATGCCCGACATCGCCCCCGAGCTGCGCCCTTACCGCGCGCTGCGCGATGCTTACGGTCAGGCGGCGGCGGTTCGCACCAACCTTGCCCTCACCACGCCGGCACCGTTTGTGGAGCGGCTGATCCATTTCTGGGCCAACCACTTTGCCGTCTCGATCGACAAGCTGGTTACGCTGGGGCTGGCCGGTGCCTTTGAATTCGAGGCGATCCGCCCCAACGTGCTAGGCAAGTTTTCCGACCTGCTGCTGGCGGTCGAGCGCCATCCGGCCATGCTACTCTACCTCGATCAGGCCCAGTCAGTCGGGCCGGATTCGATGCTTGGCCAGATCGCCGCACGGCGCGGCAACAAGCGTGGGCTCAACGAAAACCTCGCCCGCGAAATCCTGGAGCTGCACACTTTGGGCGTCCGCTCCGGCTATGGTCAGGAGGACGTCACCGAACTGGCCCGCGCCTTGACCGGGTGGAGCGTTGGCGGCCTGGCCCAGCAGCCGTTGCTGCGCGGCCCTGGCCCCGGCTACTGGTTCGCCGCGCCGATCCACCAGCCGGGCGATCGCACGGTGCTGGGCAAGCGTTACGGCCAGTCGGGCGAAGCGCAGGGCGAGGCGATCTTGCGCGACCTGGCAGCCCATCCGGCCACGGCGCGGCATATCGCGACCAAGCTGGCGCGACATTTCGGCGGCGACGAACCGCCCGCCGCCCTGGTCACCCGGCTGGAGCAGGCCTTCCTCAAGTCTGGCGGGGACCTGCCGACCGTCTACCGCGCCCTGATCGAAGCGCCCGAGGCATGGAGCGGCCCAGCCAAGTTCCGCACCCCATGGGACTGGACCCTCGCGGCCTTACGGGCAGTCGGGACCCAGCAGCTGCCCGCGCTGATGAACGCCTCGACCTTCAACCAGCTCGGCCAACCAATCTGGCGGCCAGGCTCGCCCGCCGGCTGGGATGATACCGCGCCAAGCTGGGCCGGTCCCGATGCACTGTATCGCCGGGTCGAGGTGGCCGAGCGGATTGCCGCGCGGGCAGGACCGCTCGATGCCCGAACCCTGGCTGAACAGCTGTTCCCAGGCGCCCTGTCCGAGCCGAGCCGCAAGGCACTGGCTGGTGCGGAGAGCCCGACCCAGGCGCTGGCACTGCTGCTGGCCTCGCCCGAAATGATGCGGAGATGACCATGATCGACCGGCGATCCCTGCTGACCCGCAGCGCGCTGCTTTCCGGCGCGCTCTTTGCCCCGCGCCTGGCCTGGGCGGCGGCACCGACCGAGCGGCGGCTGGTCTTCGTAATCCAGCGCGGCGCGGCTGACGGCCTTGCAACCCTCGCGCCGACTGGCGACCCGGCCTATGCGAGCCTCCGCGGTGAGCTCGCTGACCTGGGCGGCGGGACCAAGCTCGACGGCCTGTTCACGCTGCACCCGGCACTGACCCAGCTCGCCGCGCGGTATCAGGCCGGTGATGCGCTGTTCGTCCACGCCACCGCCTCGCCCTATCGCGATCGCTCGCACTTCGATGGCCAGAACGTGCTCGAGACCGGCGGCAAGCTGCCCTACGATCGCGACGATGGCTGGATGAACCGGCTGATCGGCCTGCTGCCCGGCAGCGACGCCAAGGCTCTGGCGCTATCGCCCGCAATCCCAACTGCGCTGCGCGGACCGGCCACGGTTTCAAGCTATGCGCCGACCAACCTGCCCGACGCCTCGGCCGAGTTCCTGCAGCGCGTTGGCCGGCTCTATGCCGAGGATCCGCAGCTGCACGGCCTTTGGAGCGAAGCGGTCCAGACCCGCGCAATGGCCATCACAGTGGCCGAGGACAACGGCCGCGGGGCGGCTGCGGCCGGCAAGCTGGCGGCATCGCTGATGACCGGCCCGGAAGGCGCGCGGCTGGTGATGGTCGAATCGAACGGCTGGGATACTCACGCGGGCCAGCGCGGCCGGCTGGCCAACCAATTGGGCGGGCTTGATGCCATGCTCGGCGCGCTGCGCGACGGACTGGGCGCGGCCTGGGCCAATACCCTGGTGATCGTCGCCACCGAATTTGGCCGCACCGCTGCCGCCAATGGCACGGGCGGGACCGATCACGGCACCGGCGGCCTCGCCTTCATGCTGGGCGGCAGGGTCAAGGGCGGCCGCGTGCTGGCCGACTGGCCAGGCCTCAGCCCGTCAGCGCTTTACGAGGGCCGCGACCTGAAACCGACCACGCCGCTGGATGCGGTGCTGTCAGGCGCTCTGGCCGGGCATTTCGGCCTCGACCCGGCGCTGACGGCGCGGACACTGTTCCCAAGCGGGGCCAGCAAGCCGCTTGAAGGGCTGATCCGGGCCTAACTGCCGCCCAGCGGACCCGCCTCGTTGGCGACAATCGCCAGCACGCGCCGCCAGGCCTCGACGTTCTGCGCGAGCTGCGCCGGGTCAACCTTGTCGAGCGTATCGTCAGGGGTGTGGTGCAGGTCGAAATAGCGGGTGCCATCCTGACCCAGGTCGACCACGGCCAGTTTCTGCGCCCGGATGATTGCACCCACGTCAGCCCCGCCATTTGCCTTGCCGCCCGTGCGGACGACGCCGATCGGGGCAAGCGAGGCGGCGATCCGGTCAGCCAGCGCGGCATTGCCCGGGCCGAAATCGAACTGCACCCGCCAGACCTTGTCCGCGCCGAAATCGCTTTCCATCGCCAGCGCGTGGGGCTCGTTCTTGTGCGCCTCGGCATAGGCCGCGCCGCCGAACACCCCGACCTCTTCGGCCCCGGCCCAGAGCACGCGGATTGTGCGCAGCGCCTTGCCTTCCTTCTGTGCGGCCAGCGCGGCTTCGGTGATGATCCCGCAGCCCGCGGCATCGTCAAACGCGCCCGTGCCCAGGTCCCAGCTATCGAGATGGCAGGCGACCAGGATCGGTGGCAGCGAGGGGTCGCGGCCAGTCAGTTCGGCCACGACGTTGCCCGAGGGCAGCTTGGGCACCGGCTTACCTTCCAGCTGCAGTGCCATGGTCATCGGCTTGCCGCGCTTGGCGATGCGGGCGATCAGATCGGCATCGGGGTTGGAAACGGCCCCGGCCGGGATCGGGGTCACATCCTTGGGCCAGCTTGTCGCGCCGGTGTGCGGGTTGCGCTGCCAGTCGGTCCCGATCGAGCGGATCACGATCCCGGCCGCACCCTTGGCCGCAGCAATCGACGGGCCCTGGCGGCGGGCCGCGCCATAGGGGCCATAGCCTGCCCCGTCCTGCGCTGCACGCATCGCGTGGTCGACATAGGCGATCTTGCCCTTGAGCGAGCCGTCCGGTGCGGCCTTCAGCGCATCGAGTGTCGCGAAGTAGACCAGCGGCGCGGTGATCCCGCCTTTCGGCGTTGGCGCGCTATAACCCAGCGCGGCAATGGCCAGCTTGTGCGGATAAGGCGCGGTCAGGCTGGCGCTTTCGGGGCCGCGGACCCAGCCATCGAAAGTGAAGGGTTCGATCCGCACATTGTCAAAGCCCAGCGCCTTCAAGCGCACCACGGCCCAGTCGCGCGCGGCGGCTTCGCGGTCAGACCCGGCCAGGCGCTGGCCGATCTCGGTCGTCAGGCCTTCGGTAATGTCCCAGGCGACGCCCGAGCCTTCGCTTGGCGGACCGGCCTGAACGGCAGTGGCGAGCAGTACGGCGGAGAGCGCAGCGGCGCGGGTCGTGATTTTCAGCATGGCGCATGCTTTAGCCCGCCCTTCCCCAAAGGCAATCCGCTTGCCCACCGCCGCGCCCCCTTGTAGAGGCGCGGCCAAATCCCATTTCGCGCATTTTTCCAGAGGACCTCCGATGGCCGCCCAATACGCCTACGTCATGAAGGGCATGACCAAGACCTTCCCCGGCGCGCAGAAGCCGGTGCTGAGCAATATCAGCCTGCCAGTTCTATCAAGTGCCAAGATCGGCATTGTCGGCCCCAACGGTGCGGGCAAGTCGACGCTGATGAAGATCATGGGCCGGGATCGACACCGATTTCACGGGCGAAGCCTGGCCGGGTG
>JACDQK010000022.1 GCA_015657645.1 Novosphingobium sp. | reverse complement strand
TGCGGCCAGTCATGCACCATTCGAGCGCCTGGTTGATCCCGACGATCTTGGGCAGGAACCAGCTGGAGCAGGCTTCGGGTACGATGCCGCGGCGGGCAAAGACAAAGCCATAGCGGGCATTGTCGCTGGCGAGGCGGATATCCATCGGCAGCTGCATGGTCACCCCGACGCCCACGGCCGCGCCGTTACAGGCCGAGATCAGCGGCTTCTTCGATTGGAACAGCCGCAGCGTCAGCAGCCCGCCGCCATCGCGGACACGCGGATCGGACAAGTCTTCGACCGGAGTGGAATCCGAAAAGACGGCGCGGCCGTCTTCGGGGGTCAGGTCAGCCCCGGCGCAGAAAGCGCGGTCCCCTGCCCCGGTAAAGATCACCGCCCGCACGCTGTCGTCAGCGTCGGTGCGGTCCATGGCATCGATGATCTCGTTCATCATCGTGCCAGTGAAGGCATTCATCTTCTCCGGCCGTTGAGCGTCAGGGTGGCGATGCCTTCGCCGATGTGAAGGTCGATCTGCGAATAGCCCATTTGTCTCTCCCGGGGAGGGTAGCGACCGGGCGCCGGCCAGCGGCGCCCAGTCAGTTTGATTTACTTAGCGCGGCGCCATGCGGATGCCGCCGTCGAGGCGCACGTCCTCGCCGTTGAAGTAGCCGTTCTCGATCATGCACATGGCGAGGTTGGCATATTCCACCGGGTTGCCGAGGCGCTTGGGGTTGAGCACCGTCGCGCCCAGCGCATCGCGCACGTTCTGCGGTGCGCCGGCCAGCAGCGGGGTATCGAAGATACCCGGCAGGATGGTGTTGACGCGGATCTTCTCGCTCGCAAGGTCACGCGCGATCGGCAGGGTCATGCCGACCACGCCGCCCTTCGAAGCCGAGTAGGCCGCCTGGCCCATCTGGCCGTCTTCAGCAGCAACCGAGGCGGTGTTGACGATGGCGCCGCGATCACCGTCTTCCTGCGGTTCCAGCGTCATCATGCCGGCGGCCGACTTGGCGATGCAGCGGAACGTGCCGACCAGGTTAATCTGGATGATCCAGTTGAAGGCGTCCATCGGGAAGTGCTTGATCGAGCCATCTTCCTTGCTGCGGCTGGCGGTCTTGATCGCATTGCCGGTGCCGGCGCAGTTGACCAGGATCCGCTCCAGCCCGTGGGCTTCGCGGGCCTTGGCAAAGGCGGCGTCAACCGAGGCATCGTCGGTCACGTTGCATTCGCAGAACACGCCGCCGATCTCGGCAGCGATCGCCTTGCCCTTTTCTTCCTGCAAGTCGAAGATCGCGACCTTGACGCCCTTGGCAGCCAACGCGCGAGCCGTGGCGGCCCCAAGGCCCGAAGCGCCGCCGGTGACGACCGCGGCTACAGTGTTGTCGAGTTTCATTTCAATAGCTCCGGTTCAGTTGAATTTCAGACCATTTCGACGATGGTGACGTTGGCAACGCCGCCGCCTTCGCACATCGTCTGCAGACCATACTTGCCGCCGCGCGCCTTGAGCGCGTTGAGCAGCGTCGACATCAGCTTGGTCCCCGATGCGCCGAGCGGGTGGCCCAGTGCAATCGCCCCGCCGTTGACGTTGAGCTTTTCCGGATCGGCCCCAGTGTGCTTGAGCCAGGCCATCGGCACCGAAGCGAAGGCTTCGTTCACTTCGTAGAGATCGATGTCGCCGATCTTCAGGCCGGCCTTGGCCAGTGCCTTGTCGGTGGCGAACAGCGGCTCTTCCAGCATGATCACCGGATCGCCGGCGGTCACGGTCAGGGTGTGGATCCGGGCCAGCGGAGTCAGGTTATAGCGCTTGAGCGCTTCTTCCGAGACGACCAGCGCGGCCGAGGCACCGTCGCAGATCTGGCTGGAAGTTGCGGCGGTCAGCGCGCCGCCTTCCTGGAGCAGCTTGACCCCGGCAATGCCTTCGAGCGTGGCGTCCATGCGGATGCCTCGTCAATGGTGTGCCAGGCCTTGCCTTCGGGGGTTTCGATCTCGATCGGCACGATCTCGTTCTTGAAGGCCCCGGCTTCGGTCGCGGCCTTGGCGCGCAGGTGGCTGGTAAAGGCAAACTGGTCGAGCTGATCCTTGGTGAAGCCGTGCTTCTTGACGATCATCTCCGCGCCCATGAACTGCGACCAGGAGACGCCGGGGTACTTCTCTTCGAGGCCCGGCGACTTGTAGTTCCCAAGGCCCTCCTTCATGTGGAAGATCGCGGTTGAGCCCATCGGTACGCGGGTCATGCTTTCGATGCCGGCGGCGATCACCACGTCCTGGGTGCCGCTCATCACGGCTTGCGCGGCAAACTGGATCGCCTGCTGCGAGGAACCGCACTGGCGGTCAATCGTCACCGCCGGGGTCGATTGCGGCAGCAGCTTGGAGGCGAGCACCGCGTTACGGCCGACCTGGCCGGCCTGCTGACCACCCTGGCTGACGCAGCCCATCACGACATCGTCAACGCCATTGGGATCGATCCCGGTGCGCGCAACCAGCGCATCAAGCGCCGCGGCAGCGAGATCGACCGGGTGCACCCCGGCCAGGCGGCCCCCGCGGCGACCGCCAGCGGTGCGCACAGCATCAACGATATAGGCAGTAGCCATCGATCCGATTCCTTCTTCCTGCAAGGTCTGTTTAATCGATCGATTAAGGGCCGTCGGCAGAGCGTCAAGCGCCCATCGCCGCCCGATGCCCCTGCCGCTGCCCTCTCGCCACACAGGCGTGTTGTAAAATGACAACAAGGGCTTCGGAAATGGCCTCTGGCCTCAATTCCAAATTGCAACACGAACTCACTTATTTCAGGAAGCCCCATCCGGTTCCGTTCGGGACCTGAAGGGTGATTCCCTCTCCAAAGGGCACCTGAACTCGCGCTGATCCGGTTATTTTGCCGGGTCATGATCAAGGGGCTAACACATGAAGTTCTTCAGCAAGTCCGCGCTTTACCGCGCGACCAGCCTGGAAAGCGCCGCCATCGCGGTTGCTATGCTGGGTGTGGCGAGTGTCGCCACGCCGGCCTTCGCGCAGGATGCTGCGCCGCAGGCCGCCGAATGCGCCGATGAAAATGCCAATGGCGTTTGCGATTCGGAAGAAAGCAGCCAGATCGTCGTTACCGGTTCGCGTATCGCGCGCCCGACGCTCAGCTCGCCCGTTCCGCTGACCTCGGTCTCGGTCGGTGAACTCACCGAAACCGGCGACGTCTCGCTCGGTGATGCGCTGAACGACCTGCCCTCGCTGCGTTCGACCTTCAGCGCCGGCAACTCGTCGCGCTTCATCGGCACCGCCGGTCTCAACATCCTTGACCTTCGTGGTCTCGGCACCCCGCGCACCCTGGTGCTGGTCAACGGCAAGCGCCACATCACCGCTTCGCCGGGCGACTACCTGGTTGATGTCAACACCATTCCGGTCGACCTGCTTGAGCGCGTCGACATCGTGACCGGCGGCAACTCGGCCGTTTACGGTTCGGACGCCGTCGCCGGGGTTGTGAACTTCGTCCTGAAGCGCAACTTCGAAGGCCTGAACCTGCGGGGCCAGGGCGCGATCTCGTCGCGCGGTGACCGTGGCAACTACTTCGTCTCGGGCACCTGGGGCAAGAACTTCGCCGACGGTCGCGGCAACGTCGCGATCTCGGCTGAATATGCCAAGGCCGAGCCGCTGTACTTCTATCAGCGCGACGACCTCACCGGCGCCATCTCGGGCCGCTGCCAGTTCCAGGTCGTGGAACCGACCGGTGGTGAACCGGGCGGCACTGACGGCATCAACGATACGGCCTTCGTCTGCGGCGTCAACAATGCGGCCCTCAGCGATGCTGGCACGATCGGTGCGCTCGATCCGGCAACCAGCCCGACCCGTCGCTACCTGCGCTTCAACAACGCCGGTGACCTTTATGCCGACACTCCGACCCTGTCCTATGCCCCGGTGGGTTCGGGCAACCAGATCGGCGGCAACGGCTCGACCCTGCGCAACACAGGTGTGATGGCTGCTGGTACCCAGCGCTTCGCCTTCAACTTCCTGGCGCATTATGACATCAGCGACGCGTTCCGTCCCTATGTCGAAGCCAAGTATGTCCACGTCGATGCCTTCGGCGAAGGTCAGCCGAGCTTCTTCCAGGGCTCGCTGAAGAGCTTCTTCGCCACCACCAACGCCCAGTTCGCTGCGATCAACGAACTGAGCTGCAGCAACGGCTTCCTCTCGACCCAGAACCTGACTCAGCTGCAGGCGACCGGTCGCTGCCTGACGCCGACCAGCACCTTCACCATGTCGCGCTTCAACGTCGACTTCGGTGGCCGTAGCGAAGACCACAACCGCAAGACCTTCCGCATCGTCGGTGGCGTCGAAGGGACCTTCAACGACGACTGGAACTACGAAGTTTCGGTCAACTACGGTCGCTTCGAAGCCGATGTCGCATCGCAGAACAACCTGCTGCTGTACGACGTCAACGGCAACCTGGACGGCTTCCTGCTCGCCCAGGACGCGATTGTTGCTCCGGCTGGTTTCACGGGCACCAACTTTGCGACCAACAGCTCAGGTCAGCGCGTGATCTGCCGCGTCAACGGCGTCACCAACGTTCGCCCGGACTGCGTCCCCGTCAACATGTTCGGCTATGGCAAGTCGAGCGCTGCCGGGCTGGACTTCATCCACTCGGACGGCGTTCGTCAGGAACGCGCCGAATCGCTGAACTTCCTGGCCAGCGTTTCGGGTGACAGCTCGCAGCTGTTCGAACTGCCCGGCGGCCCGATCGGCTTCGTGCTTGGCGGCGAATACCGCGAAGACACCGCTTCGAGCTTCTGGGATCCGCTGGTTGCCAGCGGCGCCACCTTCCTTAACAAGCTGGCTCCCTTCAACCCGCCCAAGGTTACCGTGAAGGAAGCCTTCGGTGAGCTTGACGTGCCGCTGCTGAAGGACATGCCGTTCGCCAAGGAACTGTCGGTTCGTGGCGCGGCTCGCGTGTCGGACTACAACACCCGCGCCGGCACTGTCTGGGCGTGGAACGTTGACGGCATCTGGGCTCCGATCGAGGACATCCGCTTCCGTGCGGCTTACGCGGTTTCGGTCCGCGCGCCGACGCAGAGCGATCTGTTCGCGGCCGGTTCGCAGAACTTCGCCTTCATCGCCGACCCGTGCGACAGCAACAACATCACCGGCAACCCGAACCGCGCTGCAAACTGCGCCGCGGCCGGCGTCCCGACGGTGCACAATGCTGCTTCGGCCGCTGCCTGCGCCACCACGGCGTTCAACGCTCCGGCTGGCGCTCCCTGGCGGAACTGCACCGCGCTCACCTCGAGCACGCCGTTCCTCTCGGGCGGTAACCCGACCCTCAACTCGGAAAAGGGCAAGAGCCTTACCCTGGGTGTGGTGATCGAACCGCGGTTCATCCCGGGCCTCAACCTCACGATCGACTACTATCGCATCAAGGTTGAGAACGTGATTTCGGCCCTCGGTGCCCAGCAGATCGTCAACCTTTGCTACGACACCGCTGGCGGGATCACCAACCCGTACTGCGCCACGGTCAACCGTAACGCCTCGACCGGTCTGTTCGTGGACCCGGCGGTCATTGCGGGCGGCATCAACTTCGCGGCGCTGAAGGCCGACGGTATCGACATCGACCTGTCCTACCGCAAGACCTTCGACAACGGCCACCGTCTGTCGCTGCGCGGGATCGCCACCCGGGTGCTGAAGCGTGAAAACTTCACCAACCCGCTGTTCCCGCAGGAACCGAACCGCATCAAGGACGAGCTGGGCGACCCGAGCTGGGCGGCCAACTTCAACATCAACTATGACTTCGGTCCGATCGATGTGTCCTACAACCTGCGCTACATCGGCAAGCAGACCATCGGCACCTGGGAACAGCAGAACCCCTACCAGGGGATCTGCCCGACCAGCGGTTCGACCGGTTACACCGGCCGTACCTGCACGCCGAACCAGCTGACCACCCTTGACCCGCAGAACCTCGATGCGTTCCCGCAGGTCTACTATCCGGGTGTGATCTACCACAATGCCCGCGTGAACTTTGAAACCGCCGACAAGAAGTACAGCTTCTACATGGGCGTCGACAACTTCACCGACCGCAAGCCGCCGCTCGGCCTGCTGGGCACTGCCGGTGGCGATCCGTACGAATCGTTCGGTCGCTTCTTCTACGCCGGGTTCCGCGCCAACTTCTAAGGCACGGCCCGCAAGGCAAAAGAGAGGGCGGCGAGACTTCGGTCTCGCCGCCCTTCCTTTTTGCAGGTCAGGGTTCTGATCAGGCCAGGTTGAACTTCAGCCCGCCATCGCCCTCGTCAATCTTGACCGTGCTGCCATCGGGGATCTCCCCGCCCAGCAGCTTTTCGGCCAGCGGATCCTGCAAGTAGCGCTGCACCGCCCGCTTCAAGGGCCGCGCGCCATAGACCGGATCATAACCGACCCGGCCCAGCCAGCGCTTGGCGGCATCGGTCAGGTCGAGCACGATCTTGCGGTCCTTGAGCAGCTTGGCCACCCGGCCGACCTGGATTTCGACGATCGGGGCCATGTGCTCCACGCCAAGGCGGTGGAACAGGATGATCTCGTCCAGCCGGTTGAGGAACTCGGGGCGGAAATGCCCGCGCACCACTTCCATCACTTGCGGCTCCACCGTCTCGACATCCTGGCCTTCTTCCAGGTTGGCCAGATACTGGCTGCCCAGGTTTGAGGTGAGGATGATCAGCGTGTTGGTGAAGTCGACCTGGCGGCCCTGCCCGTCGGTCAGGCGACCATCGTCGAGCACCTGCAGCAGCACGTTGAACACATCGCTGTGGGCCTTCTCGACTTCGTCAAACAGCACGACCTGATAGGGCCGGCGCCGCACCGCCTCGGTCAGCACGCCGCCCTCGTCATAGCCGACATAGCCCGGAGGCGCGCCGATCAGCCGGCTGACCGAATGCTTCTCCATGAATTCGGACATGTCGATACGGACCATCGCCGTGTCATCGTCGAACAGGAACCCGGCCAGCGCCTTGGTCAGCTCGGTCTTGCCGACGCCCGTGGGGCCGAGGAACAGGAACGAGCCGAGCGGGCGGTTCGGGTCCTGCAGACCCGCCCGCGCACGGCGGACAGCCTTGGACACGGCCACAACCGCATCCTGCTGGCCGATCACGCGCTGGCCGATCGCCTCTTCCATCTTGAGCAGCTTCTCGCGCTCACCTTCCATCATCCGTTCAACCGGGACGCCGGTCCACTTGGCGACCACTGAGGCGATATCCTCTGCGGTCACTTCCTCACGCAGCAGCATGTTCGAGGTGTCGACGCCCTGCGCTTCGGCCAGCTGCTTCTCCAGCTCGGGGATCTTGCCGTAGGACAGCTCGCCTGCCCGGGCGAGATCGCCCGCGCGCTGGGCTTGCTCCAGTTCGAGCCGCGCCTGGTCGAGCGCCTCCTTGATCTTGCCCTCGCCCGCGATCTTGTCGCGCTCGTTCTGCCAGCGGGTGGTCAGTTCGGCCGACTGCTGCTCGAGGTTGGCGAGCTCTTCCTTGAGCGTCGCCAGCCGGTCCTTCGACGGCTGGTCGCTCTCCTTGGCGAGCGCCAGTTCCTCGATCTTGAGCTGGATGATTCGCCGGTCGAGCACCTCGATCTCTTCGGGCTTGGACTCGACTTCCATCCGGATGCGCGAAGCCGCCTCGTCCATCAGGTCGATCGCCTTGTCGGGCAGGAAGCGGTCGGCAATGTAGCGGTTGGAGAGCGTTGCCGCGGCGACGATCGCGTTATCGGCGATCCGCACACCGTGGTGCAGCTCGTACTTCTCCTTGAGCCCGCGCAGGATCGAGATCGTGTCCTCGACCGTCGGTTCGCCCACGAAGACGGGCTGGAACCGCCGCTGCAAGGCGGGGTCCTTCTCGACGTACTTCTGGTATTCATCGAGCGTAGTCGCGCCGATGCAGTGCAACTCGCCGCGAGCCAGAGCGGGCTTCAAGAGGTTGGAGGCATCCATCGCCCCCTCGCCCTTGCCCGCCCCGATCAGGGTGTGCATCTCGTCAATGAACAGGATGATCTCGCCCTCGGCGCCCTTGACCTCGTCAAGCACGGCCTTGAGCCGCTCCTCGAACTCGCCGCGATACTTCGCGCCGGCGATCAGGCTGCCCATGTCGAGCGACATCAGGCGGCGGTCCTTCAGGCTGTCGGGCACGTCGCCATTGGCGATGCGCAGCGCGAGGCCTTCGGCAATCGCGGTCTTGCCCACGCCGGGTTCACCGATCAGCGCCGGATTGTTCTTGGTCCGGCGGGCCAGGATCTGGATCGTGCGCCGAATTTCCTCATCGCGGCCAATCACCGGATCAAGCTTGCCGTCGCGCGCCGCCTGGGTCAGGTCGCGGGCGTACTTCTTCATCGCGTCATAGGCGTTTTCGGCGCTGGCGTTATCAGCCGTGCGCCCACCGGTCACCTCCTGGATCGCGGCTTCAAGCTTTTGCGCATCAACGCCTGCGGCTTTGAGTGCCTGGCCGGCAGGATTGGTCGCGCCCAGCGCGAGCGCCTGCAGCATCCGCTGAACCGAAACAAAGCTGTCACCAGCCTTGGCGGCCAACTGCTCGGCAGCATCGAGCAGGCGGACGGAATCGTTTCTCCAGCCCCCGGCGCGGCCTGCGCGCCGCTGCCTGAAACGGCCGGGATCTTGCCCAGCGCTTCATC
>JACDQK010000201.1 GCA_015657645.1 Novosphingobium sp. | reverse complement strand
TGCCATCGTCGACCGAGCCGCAGGTGATGAAGCGGAGCAGCGATTTCTGCTGGTGCAGCTCGAGATAGGCATCGATGTCCTCGGCGATCAGCGCGTCGGTGACGTAAACAGGATCGGTCATCAGAAGTACCCCTCCTGCTTCTTCTTCTCCATCGAAGCGTCACCGCCGTCCTTGTCGATCACCCGGCCCTGGCGTTCGGAGGTAGTGGTCAGCAGCGTTTCGCGGATCACGTCTGTCAGCGTCGCCGCCTCGCTCTCCACCGCGCCGGTCAGCGGGAAACAGCCCAGCGTGCGGAAGCGGATCGAGCGCTCGGTTGTGGGCAGTTTGCGACCCAGCACGCGCTCCAGCCGCTCCAGGTCGTCGGCCATGAACAGCTGCCCGTCCCATTCATAGGTCGGGCGCGGCGCGGCGAAATAGAGCGGGACAATCTCGATCTGCTCCTGCTGGATATATTGCCAGATATCGAGCTCGGTCCAGTTGGAGATCGGGAAGACCCGGATGCTCTCACCCTTGTGCTTGCGGGCATTGTAGAGGTTCCACAGCTCGGGCCGCTGGTTCTTGGGATCCCAGCCGTGGCTGGCGGTGCGGAATGAGAAGATCCGCTCCTTCGCCCGGCTCTTTTCCTCGTCGCGCCGCGCGCCGCCAAAGGCGGCATCGAAGCCGTAATGATCCAGCGCCTGCTTCAGCCCTTCCGTCTTCCACATATCGGTGTGGAGCGGGCCGTGATCGAACGGGTTGATGCCGCGCTCCTTGGCTTCCGGGTTCTGCCAGACCAGCAGTTCCATTCCCGCTTCGTCCGCCGCCTTCTGGCGCAGGCCATACATGTCGCGGAACTTCCAGGTCGTATCGACATGGAGCAGCGGGAACGGCGGCGGGGCGGGATAGAAGGCCTTCTTCGCGAGATGGAGCATCACCGCGGAGTCCTTGCCGATCGAATAGAGCATCACCGGGCGTCAGCCTCGGCCACCACTTCGCGCATGATGTGGATCGCCTCGGCTTCCAGCCGATCGAGGTGAGTCAGGGTCTTGGTCATGCCGGTTCCCCTGTCAGAGCCCCCTGGCCCTAGCAACGAAGTTCATCTTTGCCCCTGGCTATTGCGATTTGCCAGCCCGGTTGCATGGCGCTCCACAACCGGGCAGTCTTTCGGGACAAGGGGAGAGAAGCCAGATGTTGGATCCGCTGTTCGATTTCACCGGCAAGGTCGTGCTCGTTACCGGGGGCAGCCGGGGCCTGGGTTATCACATGGTCAAGGCCTTTGCGGAGCGCGGCGCGGACGTGATCATTGCCAGCCGCAAGCTGGAGAACTGCGAAAAGGTGGCGGAGGAATGCCGCGCGCTCGGCCACCGGGCCATGGCCTTTGCCATGCATGCCGGGCGCTGGGCCGATTGCGATGCCTTGGTTGAGGCAGTCTATGCCGAGTTCGGGCGGATCGACGTGCTGGTCAACAATGCCGGGATGTCACCCGCCTGCCCCAGCCATGAAATGTCGGAAAGCCTGTTCGATTCGGTGCTCAACCTCAACTTCAAGGGCCCCTTCCGCCTCGCCAGCCAGGTCGCGCACCGGATGAGCCAGGCCGGAGGTGGCTGTATCATCAACATCAGCTCGATCGCCTCGCTCCAGCCCGCACCGCAAGTGGTGCCTTATGGCGGCGCTAAGGCGGCACTCAATCAGATGTCCGTCTCTCTGGCGCGCGAATATGCCCCCAAGGTGCGCGTCAACACGATCGCCCCCGGCCCCTTCCTGACCGACATCGCCGAAGCCTGGGCCGAGGAAAAGCGCGAGAAACAGCCCGTCGCCATGGGCCGCCCGGGCTATCCCGAAGAGATCGTCACCGCCGCCCTGATGCTGGCCAGCCCGCACAGTTCCTACACCACCGCCGCGCTGGTCCGCGTCGACGGGGGGCAATAAGGCCATGACCGAAGCGACCCTGCCCAAGCACCACACCGCGACCCAGAGCGAGCGGAAGGTGATCCTTGCGTCCTCGCTTGGCACTGTGTTCGAATGGTACGATTTCTACCTCTACGGCCTGCTGGCGACGGTGATCTCGGCCCAGTTCTTCTCGGGGGTGAACGAGACCACGGGCTTCATCTTCGCCCTCGCCGCCTTTGCTGCCGGGTTTGCCGTGCGGCCGTTCGGCGCGCTGGTGTTCGGGCGGATCGGGGACCTGGTCGGCCGCAAGAACACGTTCCTCGTCACCATGGGGCTGATGGGTCTGTCGACCTTTGTGGTCGGCCTGCTCCCCTCCTATGCCTCGATCGGTGTAGCTGCACCGGTATTGCTGATCCTGATGCGGCTGATCCAGGGGCTGGCGCTCGGTGGGGAATACGGCGGCGCAGCGACTTACGTGGCGGAGCATGCCCCCAACGAAAAGCGCGGGCTCTACACCAGTTTCATCCAGACCACGGCCACGCTCGGCCTGTTCGCTGCGCTGTTGGTGGTAATCGGCACCCGCATGCTGGTTGGTGAGGAAGCCTTCAAGGACTGGGGCTGGCGCGTGCCCTTCCTGGTCTCGATCCTGCTCCTGGCGGTGTCGATGTGGATCCGGATGCAGCTGGCGGAAAGCCCGGTCTTCCAGAAGATGAAGGACGAAGGCACCACCTCCAAGGCACCCCTGACCGAAGCCTTTGGCCAGTGGAAGAACGGCAAATGGGTGCTGATCGCGCTGCTGGGTGCCGTCGCTGGCCAGGCCGTGGTCTGGTACACCGGGCAATTCTACGCGCTGTTCTTCCTCGAGAAGACACTGATGGTCGATGGTGCGACCACCAACATCCTGATCGCTGTCGCGCTCGCCATCGGCACGCCATTCTTCATCTTCTTTGGCTGGCTATCGGACAAGATCGGGCGCAAGCCGATCATCCTGGTCGGCTGCACCCTGGCTGCGCTGACCTATTTTCCGGCCTTCAAACTGCTGACCGAAGCGGCCAATCCGGCCCTCGCCCAGGCCCAGGCCAGTGCGCCGGTCAGCGTGATCACCAATGACAGCGATTGCTCGGTCCAGTTCGACCCGGTCGGCCGCAACAAGTTTGACAGCAAGAGCTGCGACATCGCCAAGGCCTTCCTGGCCAAGGGAGGGGTCAGCTATAGCAAGATCGATGCACCGGCTGGCACGATCGCCCAGATCAAGGTCGGCAACCAGACCTTCACGGCGCCCGATCCGAATGCAGTGACTGGCGAGGACCGCAAGGCGGCGATCGCGGCCTTCCAGAAAGAGGTCAAGGCCGCCCTCACCACCGCGGGATATCCGGCCAAGGCCAACCCCGACCAAATCGACAAGCCCAAGGTGGTGGCGATTCTGACCTTCCTCGTGCTGCTGGTGACCATGGTCTACGGCCCGATTGCGGCACTGCTGGTGGAACTGTTCCCCAGCCGGATCCGCTACACCTCGATGTCGCTGCCCTATCACATTGGCAACGGCTGGTTCGGCGGTTTTCTGCCGACCACCGCCTTCGCCATGGTGGCGGCGACGGGCGATATATACTATGGACTGTGGTACCCGATCGTGGTCGCGGCGGCGACTGTCGTTATCGGCCTGATCTTCCTGCCAGAAACCTTCCGGCGCGATATCGACCAGTAGGCCGGCCTCGGCCGGAGCCCTAGGACTACCCGCAAATGCGCCTGCGCCAGATCAGCGATTCCATCGTCCAGAAGTTCAACGAGGCGCTGCGTTTCGTGTTTGTCGATCTGCTGAAGTCCAAGGCCTTCGTCGATTTCTACCTGCACGAATACCGGTCCTATGAGGACTACCGGAAGGTCCAGATCTATCACAACTACCGCAAGCTCGGGCGGACCTGGGCCGATGCCGGGACGATGGACCTGCTCGCCGCGAACCTGCGGGAAATGTTCGGCGCCGAGCCGATCCGCGGGATTTGCCACGGCACCCGCAACGGGTTCGAGCAGAACCACCTGAACGATCGGCACGCCGGGTTCGAAGTGATCGGGACCGACATTTCCCCCAGCGCGCGGGACTTTCCCAACTCGGTCGAGTGGGACTTTCACGATATAAACCCGGACTGGCAGGGGAAGTTCGACTTTGTCTATTCAAACTCGCTCGATCAGTCGTGGCAGCCGAAAGTGGCGCTGGAGGCCTGGCTCGGACAGGTCCGCCGGCGGCTTCGTGGTGATCGAATACAGTGATGAGCAAAGCCCGCTCGCCGCTGGCGAAATGGATCCCTTCGGCGTGCGCCCGGTCGCGGTGCCTTATGTTCTGGCCGACTGGTTCGGCCACGATGTCTCGGTCTCATTCCGGCAGAGCTACAAGGCCAATATCAAGAAACCCAACTGGCTGTTCTTCATCCGTCGCAACGAGCCAACGTAACAGTTAGAAACGCCCGCGCACTCCTGAGGGAAAACCCTTGTTGCGCATCGGGGCGGCGTATAGTCTGCCGCCATGACATCAGGCCAGGCAACCGGGGCGGGGGGCAAACCGACTACCGTTTTCGTAAGCTATTCGCGCGCTGACCAGAAGCGCGCGCTGCCGGTGATCGAGCTGCTGGAGCGGGCCGGGTTTGCGGTCTGGTGGGATGGCCTGATCGGCGGCGGCGAGCGTTTCTCCCGCACGACAGCGACGGCGCTGGACACGGCCAAGGCTGTGGTGGTGCTGTGGTCGCAAACCTCCACAGACTCACACTGGGTCCACGATGAGGCAACCAGCGGCCGCGACCGGGGCGTACTGGTGCCACTTTCGCTTGACGGGACCGAGCCACCGCTCGGCTTTCGCCAGTTCCAATTCATCGACGTATCCAAAGGCCGCCTGCGGGCCGAGGCCGACCGCATCGTGCGCGCCGTGGCCGCGCTGCACGATGCCCCGCCCGTACCGCAACCGGCCAAGCCCAGCGGGGTCGATCGCCGGATGGTGCTGGCGGGCGGCACCGGGCTGGTTCTCGCCGGGCTTGGCGGCGCGTGGTGGAGCGGCCTGATCGGCCGAGCCAGGGCCGAAGCCAATAGCGTCGCAGTGCTGCCCTTCACCAACATGAGCGGCGATCCCGAACAGGCCTATTTCTCCGATGGTCTGGCGGCTGAAGTGCGCGCCGAACTGGCCCGCAACTCCCTGCTGCAAGTCGCGGCACAAGCCTCGTCCAACCAGTTCCGCGACCGAACCGATGATGCCAGGACCATGTCGCGCAAGCTGGGCGTGACCTATCTTCTCGATGGCAATGTGCGCAAATCGGCGGATTCGGTCCGCATCGCCGCCGAACTGATCGATGGCCGCACCGGCTTCAGCCAGTGGAGCCAGAGCTTTGAGCGCCCGCTGACCAATGTGTTCGCCGTGCAGGACGAGATTGCCGAAGCCGTCGCCTCTGCGCTGACCGCACGCGTTGCCGATCCGGGCAAGCGCAGTTCGGCAGAGACTGGCGGGACCAAGGATGTCGCCGCCTATGACGCCTTCCTGCGCGGCAAGGACCTGTTTGATCAGGCCGCCAACGAAGCGACTGACCGCGCGGCACTGGCGCGGTTCGAGGAAGCGATTGCGCTCGATCCCAAATATGGCGCAGCCCATGCCGCCCGCGCGCTCGCTCTGGCGGTGATCGCCAACCAGTATGTGCCGGTTGAGCAGCGACCGGCCATGTTCAAGGACGCAACGACTAAGGCCCGCCACGGCACCGAACTCGCTCCGAAGCTGGCCCAGGCCTTTTCGGCGCTGGGCTTTGTGCTGCACAACGGCTTGCTGGACTGGAAGGCCGCCCGCGCGCCCTATGACCGCTCTTTCGAGCTGGGGGCCGGCGATGCTGACGTGCTGACGCGCTATGCCCTGTTCTGCGCCCGGACCGGCCGGTTCAACGAAGCCACCAGCGCCATGGACCGGGCGATCGTGCTTGATCGGCTCAACCCGCGGACATACCGCCAGCAAGGCCAGGTCGCCTTTGCCGCACGGCGCTATGCTGATGCGATCCCGCCAATCGACCGGGCGCTGGAGCTGAACCCCAAGATGGGCACGGCCAATTCGGTCAAGGGCTCGTGCCTGCTGTTCCTCAATCGACTGGACGAGGCACGGATCGCCTTCGAGCGTGAACCTTCGCTCGTGGTCGGCCTGCCGGGACAGGCCGTGGTTGCAATCCGCCAGAACCGCACGGCCGATGCGGAGCGGCTGTTCGCTCAGCTGGTGAGCGAGTTTGGCGATATCGGGCTATACCAGCAGGCGCAGGTTCTGGCGCAGTGGAACAAGCCAGCCGAAGCCCTTGCGACGCTGGAGCGG
>JACDQK010000200.1 GCA_015657645.1 Novosphingobium sp. | reverse complement strand
CCCATCGCGGAATCCGAAGCGGCGGCCCTGAAGGTCCAGCGCGAAGCGGACTCGCTGGTAACCGTGGCAGCATCGGATTCTGTTGGACGCTTGCCGGACCAGAACGTCGCCCAAGCCGCCAGTCGTCTGCCCGGTATCGCGATTGAACGCGACCAGGGCCAGGCGCGCTACATCTCATTGCGCGGGGCACCGAACTACTGGACTACGCTGAGCTTTGACGGGATCAACGTGGTCAGCCCCGAAGGGCGCGATGCGCGGTTCGACTCGGTGCCATCGGCGATTGCCGCGCAGATTGTGGTGTCCAAGGCGGTCACGCCAGAGATGCCTGGCGAAACAGTGTCAGGTAACGTCAACGTGGTTACCCGCTCGGCCTTCGATTACGCCGGGTTCCATGCGGCCGGGAAGGCCGGGATCGGCTTTGCTGAACTGGGTGACAAGCGCGAATACGAAGGCTCGCTCGTGCTGTCAGACCGCTTCCAGGCCGGCGAAGGCGAGATCGGGGTGCTGGTCTCGGGCAGCTTCTACGAGCGCAACATGGTCACCGACAATTTTGAGAATGACTGGGAGCGTGTTTCGCAGGATCAGCGCCCTGGTGCTGCCACCCGGTTCTGGGTTCATGAAACCGAGAACAAGCTCTACCGCCTGACTCGCCGCAACTGGTCGGTTTCGGGCCGGCTCGACTGGAAGCCTGACAGCGCCAACACGGTCTCGCTGCGTTCAATCTACACCACCTTCACCGATGATGAAGCGCGTGACAATTACCGCTTCGATCTGGATGACCGCCAGGGTGATCTGGTGGCCAACACTGCCGCCTGCACCATTACGCCCACCTCGACCCCGGCGACTTCGGGCTATGCCGATGTCTGTATTGGCAACACGCCGCTCAAGGGCACGATCTATGGCATCGACATCCGCCAGCGCTCGACGCTCCGCGCCTTCCGTCAGTCGATCTTTACCAACACGCTGGAAGGCAAGCACGATTTCGCGGATGGCTGGAACCTGACCTGGCTGGGCAATTACACCCAGTCGAAGGATGATCGCTCGGTGGTTGGCGAAATCGCCTGGGACAGCCCCTCGACCCGCACCCTGCGGCCAACCGTCGGCTACGACTTTAGCGATCCAGGCTTTGCCCGGCTGACGCTGTTCAATACGCTTCAGCTCACCAGCCCGACACGCTTCCAGGCCGGCTCGCAGGTCACGGCAATCGACAGTTTCACCAAGGCTCCAAGCAGCCTGACCGTGCTTGACGCCATCGATACGACCGACGCCTATACCGGCAAGCTTGTGCTGAGCCGGGAAACGGGCTTTCTGGGCGGCGACGCCGTGCTCAAGGTCGGTTTCCAGTTCGACCAGCGGACCAAGGTCGTCGACGAAGACCGCATCCAGCTGACCAGTGCGGCGCAGTTGGCTCAGGTCGGCGTGCCGACGGACTACAACGCCTTCTCGCTCGACCAGCCGTTCCTGGGGGCGATCCCGCTGGGCTATACCTTCCGGTACTTCGATCCGGCAAAGATGCAGACTGTCGCGGCTAATGCCCGCCAGGCCTTCACCTTCGCCCCGGTTACCGGCAACATCTACGATGTCCGCGAGCAGGTCTTTGCCGGCTTCGTCATGGGCACGGTCAAATACGACTGGGGTTCGGTCCTTGGTGGGGTTCGCATCGAGCACCTCAAGAACCGCGGGATCGCAACCGGTACGGTCGGCACGGTGACTGGCCCAATCGTGGCGGAATCGAGCCGCACCATGGCTTTCCCAAGCCTGCATTTGAACTTCAATGTCGACGATACCAAAAAGCTGCGGCTGTCATTCAACAGCGGCGCGGCCCGGGCCGATTACGACCAGTTGCGTCCGAACGTAACCGTGAATGACCTCGCCCGGACGATCTCGGGCGGAAACCCTGGCGTGAAGCCTGAGCGGGCCTATGGCGTCGATGCCTATTTCGAATGGTATCTGCGTCCGCAGGGTTACCTGATGGCCGGCGTCTTCTACAAGAAGGTCAAGGACGTCCTCTATACCCAGACCCGCAAGTTCGGCTCGGATGCCCTCAATACCGGCGGGATCGACCGTTCGGACTATGACTTCAGCGGGATCACCAACGGCGGTGACGGTCGGATCTATGGCTTCGAAGCCGCAGCCCAGCTGCAGCTCGAACCCTGGGCTGAAAGCCTGGGCCTGCCTGAGTGGATGGGCGGCTTCGGGATCAGCGCCAACCTGACGCTGAACAACAGCGAAGTGACCAAGCCCGCGATCGGTGCGGTCCCGAACCGCAAGGTGCGGCTGCCCGGCACCTCTGACGTAGTCTACAACGTAGGTGGCTATTACGAGAAGTACGGCCTCTCGCTGCGCCTGCAGTATCAGCGCCGCAGCACCTGGCTGGATGGGATTGCCGATGATCTGACCGATGGCGGGGACACGTACTGGGCGGCGGACGATGAGCTCGACTTCTCGGCGCGTTATGCGATCACGCCGAACTTCGAGATCTACTTCGATGCTTCCAACCTGCTCAACAAGCCGGGCCGGCGCTATTCGGAACCGGGTAACCTGTTGACCGCTACCGGCACGCCTTCGCCCACCACCACCAACCAGACGATCGAGTGGGAACGCTTTGGTCGGCGCTATAGCGGCGGGATCCGGGTCAACTTCTGATGCGGCGGGCACTGGCACTTGCCGCACTGGTCTGGGCAGCTCCGCTTGCCGCCCAGACCGCCAACGTCGCCGCTCGTGCCGAAACGGTGCCGGTCGGCACGGCCAACGATGACGCGGCGGATGATCCGGCAATCTGGCGCAATGCGCGGCAGCCGGGGAAAAGCCTGATCGTCGCGACCGACAAGAAGGCCGGGCTCTATGTCTATGGCCTCGATGGCCAGGTGAAGGGCTTCACGGCGGCCGGCCGGGTCAACAATGTCGCCCTGGTCGACATGGGCCGGGCCGGGGTGATCGTTGCGGCGAGCGATCGCAACGATGAAGCCCGCGCATTCATTCAGCTCTACCGGCTCGACACCGGCACGGGCACGCTGGCACCGCTCGGCCGGGTCGAGGGCGGTGCTGGCGAAGCCTACGGACTCTGCCTTTGGCGGCAGAGCGGCACGCTCAATGCCTATTCCGTGCTGAAGCACGGTGCGATTCATCATGTGCGGATTGCCTTGCAGGACCAGCCGGTTGGAACCGTAGTCCGCACGATGCAGCTTGCTACCCAGACCGAAGGCTGCGTGGTCGATCCGCGCTCGCGCAAGCTTTACGTGGGCGAAGAAGCTCGCGGCGTCTGGTCCTTCGATGCCCGCGCACAGGGCCCGGTCGATGGCACGCTTGTGGTCACAGCCGATGGCGCCCAGCTGGTGCCGGACGTTGAAGGGTTGGCAATCATGTCGCAGGGGCGGCGCGGGGGCTGGTTGATCGTCTCCAGCCAGGGCGACAATGCCTTTGCGCTTTACCGTCTGCCTGATCATCGTTTTGCTGGCCGCTTCCGGGTCAGCCCGGGCAAGTTTGGCAGCGTCGAGGAAACCGACGGGATTGAGGTCCATCCCGGCAGCTTCGGCAAGGACTATCCGGGCGGATTGTTTGTAGCCCAGGACGGCCATAACGAACCGGCCGCCCAGAACTTCAAACTTGTCTCCTGGCGCGATATTGTCCGTGCCTTGAAAAGCCAGGCCAAGGAACAGCTCCGATGAATATATCGCGCCGCGGTTTCGCCGCCACCAGTCTGGCGGCGCTGGCGCTCGGGGGCTGGTCGCGGATCGGTGTGACGCAGACCAGCGACACTTACCGCAACGAAGTCCCCGGCTATGGCCCGCTGCGCGCCGACCCGGCCGGCTATTTCGACCTGCCCGAAGGGTTCTCCTATCGCGTGCTCGCCAAGGCGGGCGATACGATGGACGATGGTTTCATCGTTCCAGACAACTTTGACGGAATGGGCTGCATTCCGCTGGCCGGTGGCCGGCTGGCGCTGGTACGCAATCACGAGCTGAGCCTGGGCGCAGAAGCCAGGGGCGCGGCCGGTACCGACCCGTTGCTGGAACAGAAGCTTGCCGCAGCGAGGGTGTTCGATCGGGGGCAGGGCGGCCGGGTCCTTCCGGGTGGAACGACCACGCTGGTGCTCGATGCCCGTGGGCATCGGGTGCTGAGCCAGCATCTTTCACTGGCCGGAACTTCGACCAATTGCGCGGGTGGGATAACGCCCTGGGGCTCATGGCTGACCTGCGAGGAAACGGTGGTAGCCGCGCCGCGCACCGGAACCAGCCACGGCTGGGTGTTCGAGGTGCCCGCCACTGCAACCGGGTTGGTGGACCCGATCCCGCTCAAGGCGATGGGACGCTTTCGGCACGAAGCCGCGGCTGTCGATCCCAAGACCGGCATCGTCTATCAGACCGAAGACCAGGACGACGGCCTGTTCTATCGCTTCATCCCGAACGTTCCGGGCAAGCTGGCTGCTGGTGGCAAGCTGCAGGCGCTGGCTTTTGCCGATGGCGGCCGGGACAGCCGCAACTGGACTGGCGCGGACTGGGCGATGGGCAGGAGCCGCGCGGTCCGCTGGATCGATCTGGACGAAGTCGAGAACCCGAACGACGATCTGCGCCAACGTGGCTACGCCGCCGGTGCGGCGCGGTTTGCCCGAGGTGAGGGTATCCACCTTGGCCGCCGCGCGCGCGGCGGGGTCGAGTTCTTTTTCACCTGCACCTCCGGCGGCTCTGGCCGATATGGCCAGATCATGCGCTATGTGCCTTCGCGCGCAGCCGGCAAGCCCTCCCAGATCGAGCTATTCCACGAATCCACCGATCCCAAGCTGATGGACTATGCAGACAATCTGACCGTTGCTCCGTGGGGCCACCTGATTGCTTGTGAGGACCGCAAGGGGGATCAGATCAACCATCTGCGCGGCGT
>JACDQK010000199.1 GCA_015657645.1 Novosphingobium sp. | reverse complement strand
GCGATCGCGAGGTTCGAAAGATGGCCTTTGCCACCTCGAGCGACTGGCTCGACATGGTCAATGCTGGCTTGGCCTTTGGTGATCGGCTTCTTGCAGTAAAAGCAATCTCCACCGTGCTGCTTGTGGGATTCGGCAAGAGCATTTGCGGCAGACCATGGCCCCCCAGACAGCCCAGCGACAAAGTAGAGCGGAGTGTCACCATTAGTTCGAGCAAATACAACTGCCCGGTACGCTAGCCCATCGAATAGAGGGGTGTGACATAGAGTCACTCTAGCTGCAGTCTTTCTCTTCGCGTTCGCCATTTCCGCAGATTGGCAAACAATTGCTTATGCTGGGTTAAGCTTCAAAAAGATCAAATCAGCATCCCAACAGTCTAAGTCAAATAAACCAGCAGATACCGCAGCACGAGGGCCGCCAGCACGGCAATCGATGCCGCTTTGTTGCGGATCACCATCGCTGCTAGCATCAGCGCCAACAGCAGCGCGGTGAGGCCCAGCGTCAACGGGCTGCTCGCCGCTGCTGCCAGGCTTGGCTGGGTCAGCACGAAGGCCCACTGGATCGCGACCATCACGATCAGCATGGCGAAGACCGTGCGGCGGACTTCGAAGTAATGGTTATCGAGATCGCGGTAACGTTCGGGCTGGCTCGGGAAGACCAGCCGCGCGGCCAGAAAATAGGCGCCGCAAAAGGCAACCACGCCGAGCGTTGAAAGCGACGTGACTTTGATCAGGTCGCGGATCGCCCAGGCGAACATCCAGAATGAAAGCAGGTCGAGAATCACGAACACGGCCAGCAGCGGCGACAGCCAGCCGAATTTCAGGCCCTGGCGTCGCTCATCCTGCGCCAGGCGCAGTTCGAGCGCGCGGCCAAGGCCAGTGAGCAGTTCGACCAGCGATAGGCCCATGACCAGCGAGAACAGGACAAACAGGAATTCAAACTCGCTCATGCGCGCTCCCCGAAGTCCACCAACATCTCATAGGCCTTCTTGCCCTCAACCCCAGCCAGCTTGGCACCCTTCCGCAGCAAAAAGGCATGCCGGACAATCTCGGCCTGTTGCTCCAGCCCATAGCGTTCCAGCGGCCAACCGGGCTTCAACGCGTAGTCGTAGCGGCAGAAGGGATGCCGCCACAGCACCAGGTACCAGCGACCTTTGGTCTGGGCCTGCCAGACGTGGGTCATCTCGTGGATGAAGTGGCCTTGCAGGTGCAGGTCAGCGTCGGCGAAATCGTCGCAGTAATTGTCCGAGCGCGGGTGGAAGTGCAGGTGGCCCATCGGGGCCATGGTCACCCGGCGGGGCTGGAACGGAAACCAGCGGCGGCGGCGGATGCGGACCTGGGCGCAGTCGATCGCAGTGCCGAAGACCGACTGGACCAAAGCAACCTCGCCCGCGGTCAGCGGCCGTTCGCCGCCGACCGGACAGGCGTTATTGGCAGCCAGCTCGCTCAGTTCGAATGCTCCGAATGGTCCATGCCTTCCATATGCTCCATGCCGCCACCCGGCGCTTCAAGCTTGAGCGGGGCGGAGAGCTTGTCGCCATCGGCAAAGGTCAGGGTCAGCTCGGTCGTCCCGCCAGCGGTCAGGGCAGGATCGAGTTCAAAAGCCATCACGTGCTTGCCGCCGCGTTCGAACTTGACCGTTTCGCCCGGCTTGATTTCCAGCGTGGCGAGCGGGGCCATGCTTTCGCCCGTGGTCTCGTGCATTTCGGCGCGCGCGGCGCCGGTCACGCTGACGGCGGCCAGGGTCACGGCCTTGTCGCCGGTGTTGATAAGGGTGAAATAGCCGGCGGCCGGGTTGCCCTTAACCGCCGGCAGCACCAGCGTCCCTTCGCTCAGCGTCAGGCCCGGCTTGGCTTCCGGCGCGGTGCTGGCGGCTTCGTCCTTGGCGGGTTGCTGGCCGCAGGCAGACAGGGCGGCCAGCGAAACGGCCAGGAACAGGGGAGCAAGACGCTTCATCGGGAACCTCGGTTCAGGGGGTTGAAATCGCTTCGCTGCCTAATCCCGCGCTGCCCTTGTGCCAAGCGAAACCACACCTATATCGCCTTTCGTCAACGAGCCGCAGGGCACCTTTGCCGGGACTGGGAAGGTGTAGAGGCGGTGTCCAAAATATGACCAAGGATGGGCAGTAATATGGGTAAAGTTATCGGTATCGACCTCGGCACCACCAACAGCTGCGTGGCTGTGATGGACGGCGGCAAGCCGAAGGTCATTGAGAATTCGGAAGGTGCGCGTACCACCCCGTCGATCGTTGCCTTCACCAAGGATGGTGAGCGCCTGATCGGCCAGCCGGCCAAGCGCCAGGCAGTGACCAACCCCGACAACACGATTTTCGCAGTGAAGCGCCTGATCGGCCGCCGCTTTGATGACCCGGTGACCAAGAAGGACACCGAGCTGGTTCCCTATACCATCGTCAAGGGCAAGAACGGCGACGCTTGGGTCAAGGCCGGCGGCGAAGACTATTCGCCCAGCCAGGTTTCGGCCTTCATCCTGCAGAAGATGAAGGAAACGGCCGAAAGTTACCTCGGTGAAACCGTCACCCAGGCCGTGATCACCGTGCCGGCCTACTTCAACGACGCCCAGCGCCAGGCCACCAAGGACGCCGGCCAGATCGCCGGCCTGGAAGTGCTGCGCATCATCAACGAGCCGACTGCGGCCGCGCTGGCCTATGGCCTCGACAAGAACGACGGCAAGACCATTGCGGTCTATGACCTTGGCGGCGGCACCTTCGACATCTCGGTCCTCGAAATCGGGGACGGCGTGTTCGAAGTGAAGTCGACCAACGGTGACACGTTCCTGGGCGGTGAAGACTTCGATTCCAAGCTGGTTGAGTACCTGGCCGACAAGTTCAAGGCCAAGGAAAACATGGATCTGAAGACCGACAAGCTGGCCCTCCAGCGGCTCAAGGAAGCCGCCGAAAAGGCCAAGATCGAGCTGTCGAGCGCCCAGACCACCGAAATCAACCTGCCCTTCATCACGGCCCGCATGGAAGGCGGCACCACCACGCCGCTGCACCTGGTCGAAACGATCAGCCGCGCGGACCTGGAAAAGCTGGTTGCCGACCTGATCCAGCGCACGCTGGAGCCGTGCCGCAAGGCGCTGGCCGATGCCGGCCTGAAGGCCTCTGACATCGACGATGTCGTGCTGGTTGGCGGGATGACCCGCATGCCGCGCGTCCGCGAAGTCGTGAAGGAATTCTTCGGCAAGGAACCGCACACCGGCGTGAACCCGGACGAAGTCGTCGCCATGGGCGCGGCGATCCAGGCGGGCGTGCTGCAGGGCGACGTCAAGGACGTGCTGCTGCTCGACGTGACCCCGCTCTCGCTCGGCATTGAAACGCTGGGCGGCGTGTTCACTCGCATGATCGATCGCAACACCACGATCCCGACCAAGAAGAGCCAGGTCTATTCGACGGCCGAGGACAACCAGCAGGCGGTGACGATCCGCGTGTTCCAGGGCGAGCGCGAAATGGCGGCGGACAACAAGATGCTCGGCCAGTTTGATCTGGTCGGCATTCCGGCGGCGCGCCGCGGGGTGCCGCAGATCGAGGTGACCTTCGACATCGACGCCAACGGCATCGTCAACGTCAGCGCCAAGGACAAGGGCACCGGCAAGGAACAGCAGATCAAGATCCAGGCTTCGGGCGGTCTGTCCGATGCGGATATCGATCAGATGGTCAAGGACGCCGAGCGCTTTGCCGAGGAAGACAAGCAGCGCCGCGCTGCCGCCGAGGCCAAGAACAACGCCGACAGCCTGGTCCACGCGACCGAACAGCAGCTGGCCGAACACGGTGACAAGCTCGACGCTGACCTCAAGGCCGAGATCGAAGCTGCCATCGCCGAAGCCAAGACCGCGATCGAAAGCGGCAATGTCGACGATATGACCGCCAAGACCACGGCGCTCACCGAAAAGGCCATGAAGATGGGCCAGGTGATCTACGAGAAGGAACAGGCCGCAGCTGCCTCTCCGAGCGCCGGGGCGGAAGCTGCCGATGCTGCGGAAGACGTGGTCGATGCCGAGTTCTCGGAAGTCGACGAAAACAACAAGGGCTGAGCAAGCCATGCATGATGCCCACCGCCGTGCTGACCAGCGCGGTGGTGGGTGCTGCATCGGGGTGGGGCGATGTCAGTAGAAATCGACTATTACGAGCTGCTCGAGGTTGAGCGCGGCGCGGATGACGCCGCGATCAAGTCCTCCTACCGCAAGCTCGCCATGCGCTGGCACCCGGACAAGAACCCCGGCGATGCCGAGGCCGAGGCCCGCTTCAAGGCGATCAGCGAAGCCTACGATTGCCTGAAGGACCCCCAAAAGCGCGCCGCCTATGATCGCTTCGGTCACGCCGCCTTCCAGAACGGCGGCATGGGTGGCGGTGGCGGCGGACCCGGCGGCGGTTTTTCCGACCTGGGCGACATTTTCGAGACCATTTTCGGCAGCGCTTTTGGTGGTGGCGGGCGCCAGCAGGCGCGGCGCGGGGCTGACCTGCGCTATGATCTGGAAGTCAGCCTGGAAGACGCCTTCCACGGCAAGCAGGCCCAGATCGAAATCGAAGTGGCCGCAGCCTGCGAACCTTGCGATGGCTCAGGCGCCGAGCCCGGCACCGGCACCCGCCGCTGCAACCTGTGCGGCGGCCACGGCCAGGTCCGGGCGCAGCAGGGCTTCTTCATGGTCGAACGGACCTGCCCGACCTGCCACGGCCGCGGCGAAGTGATCGAAAAGCCCTGCCGCAAGTGCGGCGGGGAAGGGCGGGTCGACCAGCCGCAGACGCTTGACGTCTCGATCCCACCCGGCGTCGATACCGGCACCCGCATCCGCTTGGGTGGCAAGGGTGAGGCGGGGCCCTTTGGTTCCCCCCCGGGCGATCTCTACATCTTCGTCCACGTCCGCCGCCATGCGGTGTTTGAGCGCGACGGGACGACATTGATTACGCGCGTGCCGATCACCTTCACCACGGCTGCGCTGGGCGGCGAGATCGAGCTTCCGGGTATTGACGGCGAGCGCCACACCGTGCCGATCCCGGCAGGCATCCAGTCTGGCAAGCAGCTCCGCCGCCGCGGCGCCGGCATGCCCGTGCTGCAAGGGCGTGGGCGCGGCGATCTGGTGATGGAGATCACCGTCGAAACCCCGACCAAGCTGACCGCCAAGCAGAAGGAACTGCTGCGCGAGCTGCAGGAAACCGAGACGGGCGAGGAATGCCCCGGTTCCAAGGGCTTCTTCGACAAGCTCAAGGAAGCCTGGAACGACTTGACCGACTGAGCGCGGGAGCGCAGTCCTCTCGCCGATAAGAACCGAGAGGATTGACCATGCGCCTTGCCGTTTCCGTTGCTGCAATTCTGGCTCTCAGCGCTCCCGTTGCCGCCCAGTCCCCTGACTTCAGCAAGGTCGAGATCAAGTCCGAAGTGGTCGCGCCCGGGGTAGCCGTCCTGTTCGGTGCGGGCGGGAATATCGGTTTGTCTTATGGTGAGGATGGCTCGGTCCTGATCGATGACCAGTTCGCCCCGCTGACTGACAAGATCCTGGCCGCCGTCGCCGGGCTAGGCGCCAAGCCGGTCAAGTACCTGATCAACACCCACTGGCACTATGACCACACCGGCGGCAACGAGAACCTCGGCAAGGCTGGGGTGACGATCTTTGCCCATGAGAACGTGCGGGTGCGGATGCTCACCGGTTCGACCGCTGGCATCGCCGCGGCCAAGCCGTCGCCGCCAGCGGCGCTCCCGGTCGTGACCTACCAGCAAGGGATCAGCTTCCACCTCAATGGTGACCGGATCGATGCGATCCACACCCACGGCGGGCATACCGATGGCGATACGGCGCTTTACTGGCGCAAGGCCAATGTGCTGCACACCGGCGACCTGATGATGAACGGGCTGGGCTTCCCCTTCATCGATACCAATTCGGGCGGCGATGCGCGGCATCTGGTCCACACCCTCACCGAACTGATCAAGATCACCAATCCCCAGACCAAGGTGATCCCCGGTCACGGCCCGGTCGGCACCCAGGCCGATCTGATCGCCTGGCGCGACATGATTGCCCAGTCGATCGAACTGGTCCGCGCGCGCAAGGCCAAGGGCGCCAAGCTTGCGGCGGTGCTGGCCGATAATCCGCTGGCGGCGCTGCAGAAGGGCAAGGGCTTCGTGACGCTGGAAGCCTATACCAAGGCGATCTGGGCCAGTCTCGAGGTCAAGCCGGCCCCGGCCCACAAGCACTAGCTGGCCAAAACCTCTGCCCGGATCCGCGGCACCAGCCCAGGGTCAGTGCGCAAGCGGGCCTCCTCCTCGTCGAGGATGGCGAGGAAGGCCTCGCGCTTCAGCGCGGCCAGTTCCTGCGGGTCCATGATGCTCCCGGCCGGCAGCGCCGAGGCGATCAGATCGAGCATGCGCTCCGCCCCGTGCAAGCGGCCCCAGAGATAATCGTTCTCACGGTAGGCCCGGCTGAAAAAGGCCCCGAAGTTATAGAACTCCACCCCGCGCAGCGTCTGCGCCGCACCGCCGGATCGAATGCCGGGGCAATCGTCGGGCGAAATCCGATCGACCTTGGCCGGATCGAGTTCGTTGATGTTCTCGCCGCGCAGCAGGGGCAGGGTGACCGTGTCGTAGAACGGGAAGCCAAGATAGGTCAGCAGGATCCGCCGCCGCAGCTCGCGCGGGAGCGGCTTGAGTGCCTCGACCAGGATTGCATCGACCTGCGGATCGAGTTCGACCAGGTTGCGGCGCTCCGCCATCAACTTCAGGACGGTGCCGGGATCCTCGAACACATGCCGCGCAGCGCTCGCAAAGTCCTGCCCCAGGAAGGCTGCACCCTCGCGCTCGAAATGGAGGCCGAGCGCGCGATAGACCGCGTCGCGCGCGTCCTCGCGGGCGTGGGGATGCTCACGGTCGATGTCATCCCAGTCTTCGGACAGCCGCCGCGCCAGGTGGCGGAGGCGACGGATGCGGTAACCCAGGTCATGGTCGCGGAAAAAGGCAATCGCATCGGCCGAGGCGCCGCCTTTCATCTCGGCGAGGTGGTCGAAGCCGATCGTGTTGAGCCAGGCCGCCAGGTTCTGCTCAATCGCGTCGGTTCCGCCGGCCAGGTCAGGCGCGGCGGCAAGGATCGTCTGGGCCAGGTCTTGCACGATGCCCCGCAGCTTGACCTGGCCGTAGCCGTGATAGGCATAGCCCGCGCCCTTGGCGGCGGCATCCTGCGCCTTCTTGCGCCAATTGGTCAGGCGCCGCTCGCTGGGCCATTCGAACAGCAGGGTCCGCCCGAACAGGCGCTCAACCTCGGCCTCGACATCGGGGCGCAGCGTTTCGACCACGCGCTTGAGTTCGTCGAGCTCGTGCGAGCGCGCGGCGATCGCCTCCAGGTTGTCGCGCACTGGCTGTTCGCGCGGGATCGAGGAGAGCGAGCCGAGGATCACCGAGAAAAAGCCGGGCGGGCGCGGATCGTTGCGGCGCATGCCCCCGACCCGGTCAGGATGCGGATCGACATAGACAAAGCGCCGATCGACCTCGCGCTGGGCCGGCCGATCCCGCAGGACATCCATCGCCTCGGCAAAGGGGGCGTTGACCAGCACCGAGCCATCAATCAGCGAGACGCCGTCGATATCGCCCAGTTGCATGTGGTTGGGCATGATCCGGGCCAGGAAGGCGGTGCGGCTGTGCCATTCTTCGCCGCGCTCGGCCACCAGCGCGTCAATCTCTTTAGTCTGGAGCGCGGGGAAGGCACCGGGGAAGCTGGCCGTAGCCCGCGCTGCAAAGACCAGTTCAGGCGTCGGGGCCAGGGCATGTGAGCCGGTGATCGGCGTCTTGCTGCGGAATCCGATCGACAGGCGGTGTTCGCTCTCTTCGGCTTCGGCCGGACTGTTGAGCCTCAGCGGCTGCGGATGGCCCTTGAAGTCGGTAGCGGTGACGAACAGGTCAAGCGGGTGGCCTGGTGGCAGCAGCGGCGCGTCGGTTGGCCCCTTGGCCATGATATCGAGCGCCTCGGCCAGCAGACGCGAAAAGCCGATGCCGGAAAAGGGCGGCTCGAACCAGCGCGAGCGGATCAGCCGCGAAAGCTTGGCCCGCACTTCGCCGCGCGTTTCGGGTGCGACGCTTTGCGAGACCACGTTGCCGGGGCGCGAGAGCAGGAACCAGACGATCGGCATTGCCCAGAATTTGGCAAAGCGCCACATCGGCCGGGCATCGGGATCGACCAGCACGTCAACATCGGCGCGTTCAAGCCAGAGGTCGGTCAGCGGCTCCAGGCTCTGCCCGGAATGGATCGCCTGGGCCAGGAACACGCCGTTGATTCCGCCAGCGCTGGCCCCGGCAACGATGTCGGGCATAACGCGCAGGCGCAGCTGCTGTTCGCGTTCAATGCTGCGCAGCAATTTGAGGTAGACCGCCTCCGTGCCCTTCGTGGTGTCTTCGCCGCCGACATGCGCGCGGCTGGCGCGGGCGAGCTTCCACAGCTCCTTGGTGACCCCGTGCATGTAGACCGCAAGGCTGACCCCGCCATAGCAGACAAGGGCGATGCGAAGTTCCTTCTGGCGCATGGTGTTCATATAGGCACAAATTGTGACTTGGCGATAACTAGCGACATCGGGAATTGCAGCACTTGCGTTCCCCCTTCGTTCCAGTTATCGGGTCGTCATGGCCAAGCCCAAACGCCGCTATGTCTGCCAGGCCTGTGGCAGTGTCACGTTCCGCTGGCAGGGGCAGTGTGCCGATTGCGGTGAATGGAATACGCTGAGCGAGGAAGCGCCGGAGACGGTCTTTTCCGCCAAGCATGACCTCTCCGGCGGGGGGCGCAAGATTGCCTTCGAACCGCTCGACCAACCGGGCGAAAAGCTGGTCCGCCGCAGCACCGGCATTGCCGAGTTCGATCGGGCGCTGGGAGGGGGGCTGGTCCCTGGCTCGGCCGTGCTGATGGGCGGCGACCCGGGGATCGGTAAATCGACCCTGCTGATCCAGGCCGCAGCGCAGATGGCGCGGGCCGGGGGCGAGGTGGTCTATATCAGCGGAGAAGAAGCCGCCGGGCAGGTGCGTTTGCGCGCCGAGCGGCTGGGTCTGGCCGATGCGCCGATCCGGCTCGCCGCTGCCACTTCCGTGCGCGATATTCTGACCACGCTGGGCGGCATGGCTCCGCCGGCGCTGGTGGTGATCGATTCGATCCAGACCATGCATTCCGACCAGATCGAAGGCGCACCAGGCACGGTCAGCCAGGTCCGCGCCTCGGCCTTTGAACTGATCCGCTTTGCCAAGGAATGCGGCTGCGCGCTGGTGCTGGTCGGCCATGTCACCAAGGACGGCTCGATTGCCGGCCCGCGCGTGCTCGAACATATGGTCGACGTGGTGATGAGCTTTGAGGGCGAGCGCAGCCACCAGTACCGGATTCTGCGCAACCTCAAGAACCGCTTCGGCCCGGTCGACGAGATCGGCGTATTTGCCATGGCCGGGGCGGGCCTCGAAGAAGTCGGCAATCCCTCGATGCTGTTCCTTTCGGGCCGGGAGAACCCGGTTCCGGGCAGCGCGGTCTTCCCGGCGATGGAAGGCACCCGGCCGGTGCTTGTCGAAATTCAGGCGCTGATCGTCCGGCTGGCCAGCGGAGCAACCCCGCGCCGCGCCGTGGTCGGTTGGGACAGCGGCCGGCTCGCCATGCTGCTGGCCGTGCTGGAGGCGCGCTGCGGGCTCAATTTCTCCTCCTGCGAAGTCTACCTCAATGTGGCGGGCGGCTATCGCCTCGGCGATCCGGCAGCCGACCTGGCCGTGGCCGCAGCGCTGATTTCAGCCCTGGCTGACCGGCCCTTGCCCAATGATGCGGTATGGTTCGGGGAGGTCTCGCTGGCCGGCGAAGTGCGCCCGGTAGCCCATGGCGGGCTGCGTTTGAAGGAATCCGCCAAGCTCGGGTTTACCAAGGCCTTCGGCCCGGGCGACGGCGCGGGCATGGCCAAGGGCCACCGCGAGGTAACCTTACTCAGGAATCTCGTTGACCAGGTGATGGGCGGGTCATAGATTTGAAACCATGACAGGCTTTGATATCGCTGTGCTGGTCCTGGTCGGGCTGGGCGCAATAACGGGCTTCATGCGCGGCTTCGTGCAGGAGATTCTGGCGCTCGCGGCCTGGGTCATCGCGCTGTTCACGATCCACAACATGCACACGCCGTTGTCGGCGGCGCTGGTCCCCCATGTCGGCAGTGAATCCGGCGCGACGGTCCTGGCCTTCGCGCTGCTGCTGCTGGTGCCCTATGCCATCGTCAAGCTGATCGCCAACCGCATGGGCGAGGCCAGCCGCGATTCCGTGCTCGGGCCGATCGACCGGCTGCTCGGCTTCGGCTTTGGTGCGGTCAAGGGCATGATCATCACGGTCCTGGCCTTCTCGGTGCTGGTGCTGGGCTATGATACGGTCTGGGGCATCGGCGGCCGGCCTGACTGGATCACCCAGGCCCGCGTCTATCCCTTCGTCAATGCCAGCAGCGAATCGCTGGTCAAGATGATCGCGGAGCGCCGCAGGGAAGCGGCCGAATCCGAAGCCAAGCGCCTGGGCAAGAAACCCGCCTGATCCTTGGCCAGCAGCGCGACCCTCTACACGCGCGAGGTGCTCGCGCTGGCAACCAGCCTCAGCCAATGGCCCCAAGATCCTGATCTGCCCTTGGCTGGCACTGCGCGCTCGCCCACCTGCGGAAGTACAGTCAGCCTTGCGCTCGCCACCAATGAGGCTGGTGCGATCATCGAGATCGGATTGAAGGCCCAGGCCTGTGCGATCGGCCAGGCCAGTGCCGCCCTGTTTGCCGCAGAGGCGGCTGGCCGCGATGCGGACAATCTTGCCGCGGCGCTCGAAGCGATCCGGCGCTGGTTGAAGGAGGGCGGCGAACTGCCCGATTGGCCAGGCTTTGCCACCATCGCTCCGGCGCGCGACTATCCCGCGCGCCACGGCGCAATCCTGCTGGCTTGGCAAGCCGCGCTAGAGGCGCTTTCCAGCGGGCCAAACGCTCGCTAGAGGACGGTTAACAAGACAAACTACAGGGGAAGCCATGGCCACGCAGACTGCTCAGCACGAACCCTCCGCCGCCGATATGCGCCTGGTGATCGGCGCGTCTTCGGCCGGCACCGTGTTCGAATGGTATGACTTCTTCATCTATGGCGCGCTTGGCGCGATCCTGTCGAAGACCTTCTTCCCGACCGGCAACGCCACGCTGGAGATGCTGCTGTTCTGGCTGGTCTTCGCGGTCGGCTTCGGCTTCCGCCCGCTTGGTGCGATTCTGTTCGGCTATCTGGGAGACAAGCTGGGGCGCAAGTACACCTTCCTGGTCACAGTCACGCTGATGGGCGTGGCCACCGCCGGGGTTGGCCTGATCCCGGCGGCATCGGAGATCGGTTTGTGGGCCCCGGCCATCGTCATCCTGCTGCGCATCCTGCAAGGGCTGGCGCTGGGCGGCGAGTATGGCGGGGCGGCGATCTACGTGGCTGAGCACTCCCCGTTCCACCGCCGCGGCTATTTCACCAGTTATATCCAGGCGAGTGTTGTCGGCGGCTTCGTACTCAGCCTGGTCGTCGTGCTGGGTTGCAAGATAGCAATGAGCGACGAGACCTGGAATGCCTGGGGCTGGCGCGTACCGTTCCTGCTCAGCATCCTGCTGCTCGCTATCTCCCTGTGGATGCGGGTCAAGCTTTCCGAAAGCCCGGTCTTCCAGGCGATGAAGGAAGCCGGTGAGATTGCCGGAAATCCGTTTGTCGAGAGCTTCACCTATCCCGGCAACAAGAAGCGGATCTTCATCGCCCTGTTCGGCATTGCCGCCGGCCTGACCGTGATCTGGTACACGGCGATGTTCTCTGGCCTCTCGTTCCTGCAGAACGCGATGCACGTGGAAAGCACCACGGCCGAGATCATCGTTGGCATCGCCGCCCTGATCGGCATGGGCTTCTACATCTACTTCGGCAGCCTGTCTGACCGGATTGGCCGCAAGAAGCCGATCGTGATCGGCTATGTGCTGACCCTGCTGCTGCTGTTCCCGACCTTCTGGTTCATCGGCTCGGTCGCCAAGAACCCGGCGCAGCATGCCGCGATTGAATGGACCATCCGCGGCAGTGACTGCAATTACGATCCGTTCTCGACCAAGCAGAAGACCCAGTGCGGCAAGCTGATGGGTGACTTCGCCGGGGCGGGCGTGGGATATACCCTTGAGCAGGGTGACAAGCTCGAACTGGTCATGGGCGGCAGTCAGGTGGTCGCACTCGACGGGCTCAACTGGGACGATGCCAAGGCCCGCAAGGCCGAGATCGAAGCCCGTGCCGGCAAGACCGTGTTCAACTTCGAAAAGCACAAGCCGACGCTGACCCAGTCCGCGCTGATCATCGCTGCACTGTTGGTGCTGATGGCGCTTTCGGCGGCGACCTATGGTCCGGTCGCGGCGCTGCTGGCGGAGATGTTCCCGCCCAAGGTGCGCTATAGTTCGATGTCGATTCCCTATCATATCGGGACCGGCTACTTCGGCGGCTTCCTGCCGTTCATTGCCGGCTATATCGTCGCGCGCACCGGCGATCCCTATTCGGGGCTGTGGTACACTTGGGCTGTCGTCTTCATGGCGATGGTTGTCGCCTGGTGGGGCCTGCCGGACGGCAAGCCGCGCGACTTCGCTGATGATGTCGGCTGAGCTGCCACCCGCCACGCTGCGCCTTTCGATCGACCGTGCTGCGCTCGCCGCCAATTGGCGAGCGCTAGACCGGCTGTCTGGTCAGGCGCGGGCGGGGGCGGCGGTCAAGGCCAATGCCTATGGGCTGGGCGTGGCGGTGGTGGCGCCGGTGCTGCGCGAGGCCGGATGCCAGGATTTCTTCGTTGCCCATTGGCAGGAAGTGCCGGCGCTGCTGGCGCACGTTCAAGCCAATCAGATCGCCGTGCTGCACGGACCGCTGACGGCTGCGGACGCAACCTATGCCAAGGCGGCGGGCGTTCGTCCGGTGATCAATTCGTTGCACCAGGCACGGCTGTGGGGTGAGGCAGGCGGCGGAGTCTGCGATCTGATGATCGATACCGGGATCAACCGGATCGGGCTCAGCATGACTGAGCTGACTGACCCGTTGATCGGCCAGCTGCAGATCGATGTGCTGCACTCGCACCTGGCTTCGGCCGACGAAGATTCCGCACTCAATGCTGCGCAGCAATCGCGGTGGAATGCTGCACGTGGGATTGTGCAGCATAATCGCGCCAGCCTTGCGAACAGCGCGGGCATTGCGCTTGGATCCGACTACCATGGCGACCTTACCCGCCCAGGACTTGCGCTTTACGGCGGCGTACCCTGCGCGGCGCTGGCGACCGAAATCCGCCAGGTCGCGACGCCTGAAGCGGCGCTGTTGCAGACCCGCGAGATCGCTGCGGGTGAGAGCGTGGGCTACAACGCCACCTTCGTGGCCGATCGGCCAATGCGGATTGGTGTGGTCAGCCTGGGTTATGCCGATGGCTATCTGCGCGTCTGGTCGGGCAAGGGCATGCTGCGCAGCATAGGGCGCCCGGTACCGGTGCTTGGGCGGGTGTCGATGGACATGACCGTGGTCGACCTGACCGCTGCTCCGGACCTGCTCGAGGGCGATTGGCTGCAGGTCGATTACAGCCTGCCCGAAGCCTCGGCGGCGACCGGCCTGTCGCAATATGAACTGCTGACGCTCCTCGGCAGCCGCTTCGCCCGCTAGGCCTTGTTGCTGCGCAGCACGGTTCATGTTGCAATCGCGTTGCTGCGGGTGCTAACGCTGCTGCAACTGCACAGTTACAGGGGGAACCCATGGCCCAGGCCAAAGGCGATACCGTCATCATCAAGAAGTACGCCAATCGGCGGCTCTACAATACCCAGTCATCGAGCTACATCACGCTGGAGCACCTGGCGAAGATGACCCGTGAGGGCGTCGAGTTCAAAGTGCTCGATGCTAAGACCGGGGCGGACATCACGCACCAAATCCTGACGCAGATCATCATGGAAGAGGAAAGCTCGACCGGAGAGCAGATGCTGCCGGTGAACTTCCTGCGTCAGCTGATCGGGATGTACGGCAATTCGATGCAGAGCCTGGTCCCGCATTACCTTGAAGCCTCGATGGACAACTTCCGCTCCAACCAGGCCAAGCTGCGCGAGGCATTCGAGACCAGCCTGGGCAACAACCCACTGGCCAAGTTGGCACAGCGCAATCTTGAGATGTTCAAGGCAGCCGCCTCGGCTTTGGTTCCGGGCCTTAATGACAGCAAGCCTGCCAGCGGTGAGAGCAAGGACGACGAGATCGCCCAGCTCCGCGCCCAGATGGCGGCGATGCAGAAGAAGCTCGACGAACTGAGCAAGTAGGCGAGGGCAGTCTCGCCGCTTGCCCGCGCCATGGCGCTCCGCTATCGCGCGGCCCCATGAAGCACGCCCTCTCAGTCACCCGCGCCGACGATTTCGCCCAATGGTACCAGGAAGTCATTTCCGAAGCGGAGATGGCTGAGGAAAGCGGCGTGCGCGGCTGCATGGTGATCAAGCCGTGGGGCTATGGCATCTGGGAGCGGATCCAGCACCTGATGGATGCCCGGATCAAGGCCGCCGGGGTGCAGAACTGCTATTTCCCGCTGTTCATCCCGCTGTCCTACTTCGCCAAGGAAGCTGAGCACGTTGATGGCTTTGCCAAGGAAATGGCGGTCGTCACCCACCACCGCCTGATCCAGGACGGCAAGGGCGGGCTGGTGCCCGATCCCGAAGCCAAGCTGGAAGAGCCGCTGATCGTCCGCCCGACTTCGGAAACGGTCATCGGCCAGGCGATGAGCCGCTGGATCCAGTCGTGGCGCGATCTGCCGCTGCTGACCAATCAGTGGGCCAATGTCGTGCGCTGGGAAATGCGCACCCGGATGTTCCTGCGCACCAGCGAATTCCTCTGGCAGGAGGGCCATACGGCCCACGCCAACCGCGACGATGCGATGGAAGAGACGCTCCGTGCGCTCGAAATGTACCGCGCCCATGCCGAGGAAGACCTGGCGATGCCGGTGGTCGCCGGTGAGAAGCCGGAGAACGAGCGCTTCCCCGGAGCGGTCGCGACCTATTCGATTGAGGCCATGATGCAGGATGGCAAGGCGCTGCAGGCCGGCACCTCGCACTATCTGGGCACCGGTTTCGCCGAAGCTGCCAACATCCGTTACCAGGACAAGGAAGGCGGGCAGCAGCTGTGCCACACCACCTCGTGGGGCGTTTCGACCCGTCTGATCGGCGGCGTGATCATGACGCATGGCGATGATGATGGCCTGCGCGTGCCGCCGCGGATTGCTCCGCACCAGATCGTGATCCTGCCGATGCTGCGCGAAGACGATGGCGACGAAGCGCTGCTGGCCTATTGCGAAGAACTCCGTGCGGCGCTGGCGAAGCAGTGGGCGCTGGGCGAACCGGTCCGCGTCCTGCTCGACAAGCGCGCCGGCAAGGCGACCGCCAAGCGCTGGGGCTGGGTCAAGAAGGGTGTGCCGCTGGTGCTCGAGATTGGCGGCCGCGATGCCGCCGGCGGACAGGTTTCGGCCGTGCGCCGCGACCGGCTCTATCGCGAAGATGGCAAGGTCAACTTTGTCGGCCAGTCGCGCGAGGATTTCCTCGCGGCAGCAGTCGGTGAACTGGAAGATATCCAGCAAACACTCCACGCCGAGGCAACGGCGCGCCGCGACGCCCAGATCCATCGCGGCGTGACGGACTTTGCCGGCCTCGAAAAGTTCTTCAGCGCCGATCAGCGCTATCCGGGCTGGGTCGAGGTGGTCTGGTCAAAGCCGACCGGCGCGGCACTGGAAGCGGTTGTCGCGAAGCTCAAGGCGCTCAAGCTGACCATCCGCAACACCCCGATGGGCGGCGAACCCGTTAGCGGCACCTGTCTGTTTACGGGCGAACCAGCGGTCGAACGCATCTTCGTCGCCCGGGCCTACTGACTTGGTCAAACACCCCAAGCCTCAGCCCGGCCTGCCGAGCCGCCAGCAGATCCTGGATTTCATTGCGAGTAGTGAGGAGCCCGCCGGCAAGCGGGAAATCGCGCGCGCCTTTGGCCTGAAGGGACAGGAGAAGATCCAGCTCAAGGCGCTGCTCAAGGACATGGCCGAGGAAGGCCTGATCGACGGCAACCGCTCCGCCTTTCACCGGATGGGCGGCGTAGCGAAGGTGACCGTGCTGCGTGTAGTTGGCACGGAAGACGGTGAGGCCCTGGCCGTTCCTGATACCTGGCAGCCTGAGGACAACGTCCCGCCGCCGCGCCTGCGCCTGATCGAGCAACGCAAGCAGCCGGCGCTGCGCGTGGGTGACCGGGTCCTCGCTCGCACTGAGGAAACCGCCACGGGCTGGATTGCCCACCCGATGAAGAAGCTGCCCGCCCGGACCGAACAGATCATGGGCGTGGTGGAGATCGACGGCGCCGGTAAGGGCTGGCTCGCCCCGGTCGACAAGCGCGAACGCCATTCGCAGCCGATTGCCGACCTGGGCGGGGCTGAGGCCGGGCAGCTGGTGCTGGCCGAACCGGCCGGCCGCAGCCCGCGTTCGGGCGTCAAAGTCACCGACGTACTCGGCGATCCGCTGGCGCCCAAGGCCTTCAGCCTGATCGCGATCCACAAGCACGGCATCCCCTATGCCTTCTCCTCCGAGGCGATCGAGGAAGCGCAGCGCGCGGCCAAGCTGCCGCTCAGCAAGGATCACCGCGAGGACCTGCGCCACCTGCCGATCGTCGCGATCGATCCCAGCGATGCGCGCGATCACGACGATGCGATCTGGGCTGAGCCAGACGGGGAAGGGGGCTTCCGCGCCCTCGTCGCCATCGCCGATGTCAGCTTTTATGTCCGCCCCGGCGGTTCGCTGGATCGATCGGCGCGTGAGCGCGGCAATTCGGTCTATTTCCCGGACCGGGTCGTGCCGATGCTGCCCGAGGTGCTGAGCGCCGACGTCTGCTCACTGCGCGCCGGGGAAGACCGCGCGGCCATGGCCTGCCATCTGACCATCGCCGCCAACGGCAAGGTCACCGACTGGCGCTTTACCCGCGCGCTGGTGCGGATCGACGAAGTGATCGCCTATGAAGAGGCGCAGCGCCGGATCGACGAAGGCGATGCTGCGCCGAATCTGGTCAACCTGTGGGAAGCCTGGCGCGCGCTGGAACGCGCCCGGACCGACCGTGATCCGCTCGATCTCGATCTGCCCGAACGGCGGGTAAAGCTCGACGAAGTGGGTCGGATCACCGAGATCGCGCTGCGCGAACGGCTCGATGCCCACCGCGTGGTTGAGGATTTCATGATCGCGGCCAATGTCGCCGCGGCCAAGGCGCTGGAAAGCAAGGTCGCGCCAATCGTCTACCGCATCCACGAACCACCGAACCGCGAGAAGCTGGTAGCACTGAAGGACTATCTCTCCACCTTTGAGCGCAAGTTGGCGCTCGGCCAGGTGATCACGCCGGGGCTGTTCAACCGCCTGCTCAAGGACGTGGCGGACGAGGCCGAAAAGGCGCTGATCATGGAAGCCGTGCTGCGCAGCCAGACTCAGGCCTATTACGGCCCGCGCAACGCCGGGCATTTCGGACTGGCGCTCGGCTCCTACGCGCATTTCACCTCGCCGATCCGGCGTTACGCCGACCTGCTGGTGCACCGCGCACTGGTCGATGGCTTTGGACTGGAGCAGCCGGAGCCGAAGGGCGATTTGCCGCCGCGCTCCGGTCTGTCAGACCGCGACCGAAGCGACTTGTCGCGCATCAGCGACGCGATCAGCGCCGCCGAACGGCGGGCGATGGAGGCCGAGCGCGAGACGATCGACCGCTATGTTGCCGCCTGGCTCTCGGCGCGGGTGGGCGAGGTGTTCGAATGCCGGGTGACCGGCGTGCAGAAGTTCGGCCTGTTCGCCACGATCATCAGCCTCGGCGGTGATGGCCTGGTGCCGGTCTCAACCCTGGGTGATGAGCGCTTCCACTTTGACGAGCGCGCCAAGGTGCTGGTCGGTGACAGCGGCCATACCCGCTTTGCCATGGGTGACCGGCTGCGGCTGCGCCTGGCTGAGGCCAACCCGCTGACCGGCGCGCTCAAGTTCGAGCCTGAGGATCATGTCGGTGCGGGAATCGAGCCGCGCGGGCGGCCGATGCACATGCCGCTCAAGAAACGTGGCAAGCATCTGGTGGGGCAGCGCGGCCGGCCGGGCAACATCCGGCACCAGGGGCGCGGCAAGAAGCGTTAGCCTAGCCGCTCCAGGTCGGCATCGCTGATGCTGCCGGGAATGACGTAAACCGGGCAGGGCAGCTGGCCGGCAATCCCGACGAAGTGGCTGACCAAAGGTCCCGGCCCGCCGCTGGCCGCGGCGCCCAGCACCAGCGCTGAGACTTCCGGGTGCTCGGCCAAATACTCGCGGATCACCCCTACGCCTTCGCCCTGCCGGACCGAGATGGTCGGCGGATTTGCGCTGTCGCCCATCACGGCACCGGCGGCGCTGGTGACAAGCGCTTCGGCGCGGACCCGTGCCTCTTCCTCAATGGTCGCCTGGATGCCGCCAAAAGCAACGAAGGGCTGGCGCGGGATCAGGGCGAGGAGGTGCAGGGTGCCGCCGGTGCGCGCAGCACGGCGCGCGGCAAAGCGCAGGGCAGTGCCGGCCTCGTCGGTCTCGTCCATGATCACCAGGTAGACACGCATCGACTGGCCCCTTCGCTGCGGAACATATCGGCTACAATCGTATTCCGCGCAAGAACCTTGCCCTTGGGCGCAGATTTGGCCAGAGACGTAAGGGCAATTCCACTCCCCAGCAGGACTTACCCGAGCGATGCCGATCGAGATCAAGATGCCCGCCCTCTCACCGACGATGGAAGAGGGCACCCTGGCCAAATGGCTGGTGAAGGTTGGCGACAAGGTTTCATCCGGTGACATCATGGCCGAGATCGAGACCGACAAGGCAACGATGGAGTTCGAGGCGGTGGACGAAGGCACCATCGTCTCGATCAGCGTCCCTGAGGGTTCGGAAGGCATCAAGGTCGGCGCGGTGATCGCGACCCTGGCCAGCGACGATGAAGATACGGCGCCTGCTGCGCCAAAGGCTGCCGCTCCCGCGCCGAAGGCGGAGGCCGCTCCGGCACCTGCTCCGGTTGCTGCTCCTGCTCCCGCAGCGCCCGCGCCAAAGCCGGCGGCCGACGATCGCGTGGTTGCCTCGCCGCTGGCCAAGCGCCTCGCTGCCGAGTTGGGAGTCGATCTGTCCAAGGTCACTGGCACCGGTCCCAACGGCCGGATCGTCAAGGCTGATATCGAGGCTGCTGCGGGCGGTGCTGCTGCGCCCGTCGCCGCGCCTGCTGCCGCGCCGGTTGCCTCGGCAGCACCCGCTGCGCCTGTCGCGGTGCCGGACTTCGGCATCCCTTACGAGGCCGAAAAGCTGGGCAACGTCCGCAAGGTTATTGCCCGCCGCCTGACCGAGGCCAAGCAGACCATCCCGCACATCTACCTCACCGTCGATGTCCGGCTCGATGCCCTGCTCAAGCTGCGCGGCGAGCTTAACAAGGCGCTCGAACCGCAGGGCGTGAAGCTTTCGGTCAACGACCTGATGATCAAGGCCCTGGCCAAGGCGCTGGAGATCGTACCGAAGTGCAACGTCAGCTTCGCCGGGGACGAGCTGCGCAAGTACACCCGTTCGGACATCTCGGTCGCCGTCGCCGCGCCGTCGGGTCTGATCACGCCGATCATCGTCGATGCCGGCGCGAAGAGCGTGTCGCAGATCTCGAAGGAGATGACTGCGCTGGCCGGCAAGGCCCGCGAGGGCAAGCTGCAGCCGCACGAATACCAGGGCGGCACGGCGAGCCTGTCCAACCTCGGCATGTTCGGGATCAAGCAGTTCGATGCGGTGATCAATCCGCCCCAGGCGATGATCCTGGCGGTCGGCGCGGGCGAGCAGCGGCCCTATGTGGTCGATGGCGCGCTATCGGTCGCCACGGTCATGTCGGCCACCGGCAGCTTCGACCATCGCGCGATCGACGGGGCCGACGGCGCCGCGCTGATGCAGGCCTTCAAACAGCTAGTGGAACAGCCGCTCGGGCTGCTTGCATAAGCCAGGCCAAGACACACTCCGGAGATTTCGATGTCTGAACAGTACGACGTCATCATCCTTGGCTCGGGCCCTGGCGGCTATGTCGCGGCGATCCGCTGCGCGCAGCTGGGCCTCAAGGTCGCCATCGTCGAGCGTGAGAACCTCGGCGGGATCTGCCTCAACTGGGGCTGCATTCCCACCAAGGCGCTGCTGCGGTCCGCAGAGGTGCTGCACAACATGAAGCACGCCGCCGCCTATGGCCTGGCCGCTGACAACATCCGTGCCGACCTGGATGCAGTGGTCAAGCGCAGCCGCGGCGTGGCCAAGCAGCTCAACCAGGGCGTCACCCACCTGATGAAGAAGAACAAGATCACCGTGCACATGGGCACCGGGGTCCTGAAGGGGGCGGGCAAGCTGGAAGTGACTGGCGACAAGGGGACCGAAACCCTCACCGGCAAGCACATCATCGTCGCCACCGGCGCCCGTGCGCGCGACCTGCCGTTTGCCCCGGCCGACGGCAAGCGCGTCTGGACCTATCGCCATGCGATGGTGCCGCAGGAATTGCCCAGCAAGCTGCTGGTAATCGGATCGGGCGCGATCGGGATCGAGTTCGCCAGCTTCTACAACGATATGGGCAGCCAGGTTACTGTCGTCGAGATGATGGACCGGATCGTGCCGGTCGAGGATGCAGACGTTTCCGCCTTCCTCGAAAAGGCGCTGGTCAAGCAGGGCATGACGATCATGACCGGCGCGGGCGTCGAGAAGCTCGATGTCACCGCGTCAGGCGTGAAGGCCGCGATCAAGGGCAAGGATGGCAAGGTCGTCACCAGCGATTTCAGCCATGTGATCGTTGCCGTCGGGATCGTGCCGAACACTGAGAACATCGGGCTTGAAAGCCTGGGCGTGAAGGCCGAGCGCGGGATCATCGCAATCGACGATTATGGCCGCACCAATGTGAAAGGGCTCTGGGCAATCGGCGACGTCACGCCGGGTCCGTGGCTCGCTCACAAGGCCAGCCACGAAGGCGTGATCGCGGCGGAAAGCATCGCCAAGGAACTGGGCAACAAGGATGTCCACCCCCATGCGATGGATCGCCGCAACATTCCGGGCTGCACCTATTGCCACCCGCAGGTCGCCTCGGTCGGCCTGACCGAAGCCAAGGCCAAGGAAGCCGGGCACGAGGTCAAGGCCGGCACTTTCCCGTTCATGGGCAACGGCAAGGCCATCGCGCTGGGCGAGCCGGAAGGCTTCATCAAGACCGTGTTCGACGCCAAGAGCGGCGAACTGCTGGGTGCCCATATGGTCGGCGCCGAAGTGACCGAGCTGATCCAGGGCTATGTCGTGGGCAAGACGCTGGAAACGACCGAGGCCGAGCTGATGGCCACGGTCTTCCCGCACCCGACGCTCAGCGAGATGATGCACGAAAGCGTCCTCGCCGCTTACGGACGCGCGCTGCACATCTAGGCGGCGATGCACGTCACCCATTCGCCAGACGATCCTGCGGCCGATCCGATCACCTTCGAGGAATTCCTCAAGGTCGATATCCGGGTCGGCCGGATCGTCTTGGCGGAGCCGTTCCCGGAAGCGCGCAAGCCGGCCTACAAGCTGACGATCGATTTTGGCCCGGTAGTCGGGGTCAAACGGTCATCGGCGCAGATCACCGAGCATTATAGTCTGGAGGACCTGCCTGGCCGCATGGTCGCTGCTGTGGTCAACTTTCCGCCGCGCCAGATCGGCAAGTTCATGTCGGAAGTGCTCACGCTCGGCTTTCCGGATGAGAGCGGGGCAGTGGTGCTGTTCGCGCCAGATCATGCCGTGCCATTGGGTGGGCGCCTTTTCTAACTTTGCAGAGCGGCGTGGCTGACCCAACCTCAGTTCCTGAACGGCGAAACGCCGCCGATCTTGCGATCGGCGGCGTTTCGCATGCCTTCGGCTTTGGTAAAGCCTAAGCGAAGGTGAGCTTCACGTTGCGACGACGATAACGCATAGCTCCACCAATAGCTCCGATGCCGAAAAGCATCATCACCCAGGTCCCCGGCTCTGGCACCGCCGAACTGATTGAGATGGTGTAGCCTTGCCTCGTCTCGAACGTGCCCAGCTTGAATGTTGGAGCAGCTTCTGTGCCGGTATAAAGTTGCAGCCCATTTGTCAGGATTGCTGATCCGATTGACGGGTTGAGCAATCCGAAGTTGTTAATATAGCTGCTCGCGCCGAAGCCCAGATCGAACGTGGCATTCGAACCATTAACCTTCCCGGTTACACCATTAATCCTGAAAAACGCGCCAGGCGACACCACGGTAGGCGTGGGCGATGAGTTCAGCTTGAAAACTGCCGATTGGGGGCCGTTGATGTTGAATATCAACAAAGCAGCCGAGGCCGACGTCGAAGTCAACATTGCGGCCATTGAAGCACTGGCTGCGAGCAACAAATTTCGTGTACGCATTGAAGACCCCCTCGGTTTTCGACGTGCCGACTCACCAACAAAGAGAGCGTAAGCCAAAGGTTAACATGGTACAATGCCTAACGGCGGTGCCGTTTTGGGACAGTATCCGGACGTGTCGCAAGGTCAGCATCGCCCCTAGGTGCGGTGAGTACTTGCGGAAAATTCCGGAGGCATGCGGCCCAAACCACTGTGTTTAGGTGAGGGTGCCGAATTTCATACCTGTGGGTGCGAGAGATCGATAGCTCGGTTGGGGACCACGTCCACTTACTCTTTCACCTCCGTTAGCCGCTGGTTGGGTGGTGCCGCGGGCGAAATCCGCTGGCTTAAGCGCTGTGGCGCAACCTCAACAGAGGGGACGTCAATGACCACCGAGGTAAGGGGGGCGACCCCCGTCGTGACGAGCGCCAAGATTGCCAGGAGGTTACGGGATTTCGTCATCCTCTCGTCACCAATCTGTCCGCTAAGCATCGCGCGAATCGCATCGCCGCGTAACACTGCCAGCCTACCTGCCCCCTCGAACCAAACCTGAATGGGGGTACCATGCGTAATCTGATTGCCGCTCTGCTTGCTTCGACCGCCCTGCTTTCACAGGCCGCCTGGGCTGATGAAGTCGAGGCCGAGGCCGCAGCGGCTGATGCCGCGGCCGACGATGAAATCGTCGTTTTCGGGCAGGGCGAAACCAAGCAGGTCCAGGAAGTCAGCGGCCGCGACATCGCGGTGCTGCTGCCTGGTACCAGCGCGATCCGGGCAATTGAAAAGCTGCCGAGCGTCAACGTCCAGTCGGCCGATGCCTTCGGCAACTATGAATGGTCGACCGCGTCACCATCCGCAGCTTCAGCCAGAACCAGCTGGGCTTCAACTTCGACGGCATTCCGCTGGGCGACATGAGCTATGGCAACCACAACGGTCTGCATATCAGCCGCGTGGTCAGCCCCGAGAACATCGGCACGGTCCGGGTGACGCAGGGATCGGGTTCGCTCGGCACCCAGTCGACCAACAACCTTGGCGGGACGGTCGAGACCTTCTCGATGGATCCCCTTGATCGCCTCGCAGTCCAGGCCAACGGCACTTATGGCAGCGACAATACGCTGCGCGGGTTCGTGCGCCTCAATGCCGGCAGCGCCGATGGCCTGCGCGGCTTCGTGTCCTATGGTTACGGCTCGACCGACAAGTACAAGGGCAATGGCAAGCAGGACCAGCACATGGTCAATGCCAAGGTCGTCGTGCCGCTGGGCGAGGCGACCCTCGATGGCTGGTTCAGCTTCTCGGACCGCCGCGAGCAGGACTATCAGGACATGTCGCTGAGCATGCTCAATCGCCTGGGCTATGACTGGGACAACACTTTCCCCGACTATGCCCTGGGGATCCGCCTGGCCGATATCGGCAACAACCGCGGTGAGACGGGCGCGCCGATTTCAAACGCTGCCGCTGGTACCGTCTATCCGGGCAATGTCACTTCGGTTGACGATGCCTATTACGATGCCTCGGGCCTGCGTCAGGACACCGTCGCGGCGATCGGCTTCAAAAGCCCGATCGGCGAGAGCGTGAAGGTCGCGCTGCGCGGTTATTATCACCACAATAAGGGCATGGGCCTGTGGGGTACGCCCTATGTCGCGAGCCCGAACGGCGTGCCGATCTCGATCCGTACCACCGAGTACAAGATCGATCGCGGCGGCCTGTTTGGCCGGATCGACTGGGATGCGGGCATGAACAAGCTGTCGGTTGGTGGCTGGTTTGAGACCAACAAGTTCAACCAGGCCCGCCGGTTCTATGGTCTGGAAAGCCGCACCAACCCGGGCCGCTCGTTCCGCGAATATCCTGAAAATCCGTTCTTCACCCAGTGGGAGTTCGATTTCGATACCGACACGTTGCAGTACTTTGTCGAGGACCGCATCGATCTCGGCCAGCTGAAGATCAATCTCGGCTGGAAGGGTTTCAAGGTAACCAACGAGGCGACCGCAGTGGTCCGCGCCAGCTTCCCGCAGGGCAAGATCGACGTAACCGACTGGTTCCAGCCGCATGTCGGCGCGAACCTGTCGCTGGGTGATCAGGCCGAACTGTTCGCCGGTTTCACCCAGGCGACCCGTTCCTTCGCTTCGGCGACCACGACCGGTCCGTTCTCGACCAACCAGACCGGTTTCAATGCCATCGTCGGCACGCTCAAGCCCGAGACTTCGGACACCTATGAGCTGGGCGCGCGCTATAACAGTTCGGCGTTCAACGGCGTGGTCGGGGTCTACCTGGTCAACTTCAAGAACCGCCTGCTCTCGGCCGCCAGCGGCCCGAGCATCGTCGGCAGCCCTTCGGTGCTGCAGAACGTCGGTTCGGTCCGCTCGGTCGGGTTCGAAGCGGTCGGCGACCTGAAGCTGGGTGGCGGGTTCGGCCTGTTCGCATCTTACAGCTATACCGATGCGACCTACCGCGATGACGTCCGCAACATCTCGGGCGCGCTACTGGCCGCGATCAAGGACAAGACCGTGGTCGACTCGCCCAAGCACATGCTGCGCGGTGAACTGAGCTATGATCAGGGCCCGATCTTCGGCCGGATCGGCGTGAACTACATGTCGAAGCGCTACTTCACTTACACCAATGACCAGTCGGTACCGGGCCGCGCCATTGTCGATGCGACATTGGGCTATCGGATCACCGATGGGATCGAAGTGCAGCTCAACGCCACCAACCTGTTCGACAAGCAGTATCTTGGCACCATCAATTCTGGCGGCACGGGCAACAGCGGGGATCGCCAGACCCTGCTGGTCGGTGCGCCCCAGCAATTCTTCGTCACGCTCAAGGCCGGGTTCTGACCTTGGGTTGAATTCCCTGACCTGGGGGCGGGCGCAGCGATGCGTCCGCCCGCTTTTTCTGTTCCGGACCGGCGGCGGGCTGTGCCAGACTTGCCGGACCAGTTGCTCCTAGAGGATGCCATGAGCCAACCCAGCGCGATCACCCGCCGTACCACCCTGACCGGATTGTCGGCCGCCGCGGCTGCTGCCAGCTTTCCGGCTCTGGCGCAGGCGCCGCAAGGCAAGGGGGAGGTGTTCCGTCACGGCGTGGCCAGCGGCGATCCCGATGCCACCAGCGTGGTGCTGTGGACCCGGGTTACAGTGCCTGCCGCGCTGGAAGTCGAGTGGGAACTGGCCAGCGATCCGCGGTTCACCAAGGTGGTGCGCCAGGGGAAAGTGGCGACCGGGCCGGAGCGTGATTACACGGTCAAGGTGGTGGCTGAGGGGCTGGAGCCGGGCGGCCGGTATTTCTATCGTTTCCGCGCCGCCGGAGCGTCTTCGACTTTGGGGCAGACCCGCACTTTGCCGGTGGGACGGGTTGCGCGGCTTGGCATTGCGCTGGCCTCTTGCTCCAATTTCGCATTTGGCTACTTCAACGCCTATGACGCCATCGCCCGCGACGCGGCGGTCGATTACGTGCTCCACACTGGCGATTACATCTACGAGTACGGTGCAGACGGCTGGGGTGCGGAAACCGCCCGCAAGCTCGGCCGGGTGCATGAACCTGCGAACGAGATCGTCTCACTGTCCGACTATCGGATCCGCCACGCGCAATACAAAACCGATGCCGGCTCGCAGGCCATGCTGGCGGCCAAGCCGCTGATCGCGTGCTGGGACGACCACGAGAGCACCAACAATCCCTGGACCGGCGGCGCACAGAACCACCAGCCGGACAGCGAAGGCGATTGGGCCGAACGCCGTGCCGCTTCGATCCGCGCCTATTACGAATGGATGCCGGTGCGGGAACCGGGGCCGGGCCGGACGCGGATGCAGTTCTGGCGGACCTATGTGTTCGGGGATCTCGCGACGCTCTCGACGCTGGAAACCCGCCACACGGCCCGTGCCCGGCAGATCGAATACGATCCCTATCGCAAGACCATTGCCAGTCATGCCGATGCCAGAGCCATGGAGCGCGACACCTTCGGCGCGATCGGGCGGACGATGCTGGCGCGCGAACTGGAAGCAGACCTGACCGCCGCCTGGTCCAGATCCAAGCAGGCGGGCCAGCCGTGGCGCCTGATCGGCAATCCCATGCCGATCGCGCGGACCCGTGTGCCTGATGTGGTGGCGCTGGGCCTGATTCCCGATCCGGCCAAGCAGGCCAAGCCGCTTTCCGCAGCAGTCGATATGGCCTGGAAGGGCAAGTGGAACCTGCCGTTCTATCCCGACACCTGGGATGGCTATGACTGGGCGCGTGAGCGGCTCTACAGTCAGGCGCGTGCGGCCGGAGCGAACGATCTGATCTTCCTGACCGGGGATAGCCACAGCTTCTGGGCGAACCGGCTGGCGGATGCTGCTGGCCGCCCGGCAGGAATCGAGCTGGGCACGGCCGGGATCACTTCCCCTGGCGACTTCATCGAAAGCGGGTTTGATCGCCTGACTGCCGCACGCCTCGACGCGGCCTTTGCCGAACACAATCCCGAGGTAATCTGGACCGATAACCTTCATCAGGGCTATGTCCGCCTGGTGCTGATGCCTAGCGGTGGGACGGCGGATTTCATGGCGGTCAGCGACGTGCGGAGCCGCCGCTATGTGACGCGGAAGATCAGCAGTTGGCAGATTGCGCGCGGCGCAGACGGCATAGAACTGGCGCGCAGCTAGGTCTTGGGTCGATGATATTGCTACTGACGCAATCCCGTAACGCCACTGTCGCCAATCCTTCCTCATAGAGTCATCTGCCAGACGTAAGTGCGGCCTCGAACCAACAGGCTCGGGGAAACCAAGATGTCATCGCTCAACCAGTTCCGCACGCTTTTGCTCTGCTCGATCGCGGCAGTCGCACCGCTTAACGCTGCCCACGCCGAAGTGGCCGACGAAGCGGCTGATGCTGAAGCGATCATCGTCACCGGG
>JACDQK010000198.1 GCA_015657645.1 Novosphingobium sp. | reverse complement strand
GTCTTTGCCTATGACGAGCGGCTGCGGCTGTTCCCGTCCTACCTCCAGCAGCTCGAGATGGAATCGAACGGCAAGGCGGTGAAGGCCGATGGCACCCCGGTTGATGGGGCCACCGCGCCAATCACCTGGGGCGGGGTGGGGACCGACGCCCAGCATGCCGTGTTCCAGCTGCTCCACCAGGGCACGCACGTGGTCCCGGTCGATTTCATCGCCTGCGTCGCCGCCGGGGACGAGCTTTCGCCCGAGCATCACCGCAATCTCCTCGCCAACTGCTTTGCGCAAGGCGCGGCGCTGATGGCGGGCAAGGCGGCGGCGGATCCGGCGCGGGCCTATCCGGGCAATCGCCCATCGGCGACGATTCTGTGTGACGACCTCAACGCCGCCACACTGGGCGCGCTGATCGCATTCCATGAGCATCGGACCTTCGCCAATGCCGTGCTGATGGAGATCAACGCCTTTGACCAGTTCGGGGTGGAGCTGGGCAAGGAAATCGCCAAGTCGATCGGCACCGCGGGCGCGGCCTTCGATGCCAGCACCACGGCGCTGCTGGCCGAAGCGGGGCTAGCCTAGCGGGCTGTGCTTCCCCATATGGGCCCCAAAGGGAGCTTCCGATGGCAGAATTCGACTACGACCTGTTCGTGATCGGCGCAGGGTCGGGCGGCGTGCGCGCCAGCCGGATTGCCGCTTCGCACGGGGCGAAGGTGGCCGTGGCTGAGGAGTTCCGCGTCGGCGGCACCTGTGTGATCCGGGGCTGCGTGCCCAAGAAGCTGCTGGTCTATGCCAGCCACTTTGCCCACTCGCTGCACGATGCGCCGACCTATGGCTGGACGATCGAAGGCGCGAGTTTCGACTGGAACAAGCTGCGTGATTTCGTCGCCAGCGATGTCGACCGACTCGAGCGGGCCTATACCTCGACGCTCGACAGCAACAAGGTCGAGCACTTCCACGAACGCGCCACCGTCGCCGGGCCCAACACGGTGCGGCTGGCGAGCGGGCGCGAGATCACGGCAAAGACCATCTTGATCGCAGTCGGCGCCTGGCCGGTCATGCCCGACTTCGCGGGCGTTGAGCACTGCATCACCTCGAACGAGGTGTTCCACTTGCCCGAATTGCCCAAGCGCGTGGTGATCCAGGGCGCGGGCTATATCGCGCTGGAATTTGCCGGGGTGTTCAATGCCCTCGGCAGCCAGGTCACCGTGGTCAACCGCAGCGACAAGATCCTGCGCGGCTATGATCATGACCTGACCGACCGGCTGCTGCCGATCCTGCAAGGCCGCGGGATCGAATTCGGCTTCAACCGCCCGATACGCTTGGTCGAAAAGCAGGCCGATGGCTCACTGCTGGTTCATGCGGGCGAGGGCGAGCCGATTGCGGCCGATGTCGTGCTGGTCGCCACGGGCCGCCGCCCCAAGACCGACGGCCTCGGCCTGGAAAATGTCGGCATCACGCTCGGCGCCAATGGCGAGATCCCGGTTGACGAATACAACGCCACCACCTGCCCCAGCATCTTCGCCGTGGGCGACGTGACCGACCGGGTCCAGCTGACCCCGGTGGCGATCCGCGAGGGCCATGCCTTTGCCGATACCGTCTTTGGCAACCTGCCGCGCACTACGGCCTATGACCACATCCCCAGCGCCGTATTCACCCAGCCGCCGATTGCCGCAGTCGGCCTGACCGAGCATGAGGCACGGGCGCAGTTCTCTGAGGTCAAGGTCTTCAAGTCCGACTTCCGGCCGATGCAGAACATGTTCTCCGAAGTGGCCGAGCGCGGCTATTACAAGCTGGTGGTGGATGGCCAGAGCGACCGGGTGCTGGGCGTCCACATGCTCAGCCCCGATGCGCCCGAAATTCTCCAGGCCGCCGCCATCGCGGTCAAGGCCGGGCTGACCAAGGCGCAGTTCGACGAGACGGTCGCGCTGCACCCCAGCATGGCCGAAGAACTGGTCCTGATGCGTTAGTTGCAATATGCAACCTGAATGCTAGGCTCCCCGACAAAGCACACAGGGGAGATAGCGCATGCAACTCGCGGGCAAGACCGTGCTGGTCACCGGCGGCACCGACGGGATCGGCGCGCAGCTGATCCGGCAATTGCGCGACAAGGGCGCGACCGTGATCACGCATGGCCGCAATGCCGAGCGTGTGGCGGCGACGCGCGATGATGGGTTCGAGGTGATCGAGGCCGATCTCTCAACCCAGGCCGGAGTCGATGCCGTGCTGACCGGGGTCAAGGGCCGCCACATCGACATTCTGGTCAACAATGCCGGGGCGGGGGTCGACCACGATTTCCGCGAAGCCGCGCCCGATCTGGCGGCGTCTGACGCGACAGTGTTCCTCAACCTCAACGCCCCGATCCACCTGATCGCCGGACTGATGCCGGTACTGAAAGCGCGGACCGAGGCGATGATCGTCAACGTCACCTCGGGTCTGGCGATCGCCCCGCGTGCCGGCGGGCCGGTCTATTGCGCAACCAAGGCGGCGCTGCGATCCTATTCGCAGGCGCTGCGGTTTCAGCTGCAGGGCACCGGCGTACATGTGCTGGAGGCGCTGCCGCCGGTAGTCGAAACCAAGCTGACCGCCGGGCGTGGTAGCAAGAAGATGGCGCCGGAAGAATGCGCCCGCCAGATCGTTGCCGCGATGGAAAGCAATGCCGACGAGGCCAACGTCGGCATGGTCAAGGTGCTGCAACTGGTGCACTCGATTTCACCAGCGCTGGCGCGCAAGATCATGATCCGGTTTTAAGGGGTAGCGACAATGGCAGGCACGGTCTTCGTCTCGGGCGGCAGCGGTTACATCGCGGGCTTCCTGATCCGCCAGCTGATCGAGGCCGGCTGGACGGTCCACACCTCGATCCGCGACCTCGCCAAGGAAGGCGCGGTCCGTGCCAGCCTGGCGGTCGATGACAGCAAGCTCAAGTTCTTCGCCGCCGATCTGCTGAGCGATGCCGGCTGGGCCGAGGCAATGGCGGGCTGCACCCACGTCGCCCACGTTGCCTCGCCGCTCCCCAGCAATGCGCCCAAGACCGATGATGAGCTGATCATTCCGGCCCGCGACGGCGCCCTGCGCGCGCTCAAGGCCGCCAAGGCCGCCGGCGTGAAGCGCTTCGTCATGACCAGTTCGATGGCGGCCATCGCCTATGGCCACGGCCGGTCAAAGTCGGTCTTCACCGAGGCGGACTGGACCGATCCCGCCAGCCCCGATGCCTACGCCTACGTCAAGTCCAAGACCATTGCCGAACGCGCGGCGCGCGAGTGGGTGGCGGCCGAGGGCGGGGACATGGAGTTCGTCACAGTCAACCCGGCGCTGGTGCTCGGCCCGCTGCAATCGGGCGATTTCTCGACCTCGCTCGAGGCGATCAAGAAGATGCTCGATGGTTCGGTCCCGGGCCTGCCCAATTTCGGCTTCGGCGTGGTCGACGTGCGGGATGTAGCGGATATGCACGTTCGCTGCTTGGGGCTGCCGGACATGGCGGGCGAACGCTTCATCTGTTCGGGACCATTCCTGACCATGGCCGAGATTGCCGCGATCCTGCGCGCCGGCCTTGGCCCGCAGGCCCGCAAAGTGCCGAAGCGCAAACTGCCTGACTGGATGGTGCGGATTGCCGCGCGCTTCGATCCGGTGATCCGCCAGGTCATTGGCGAACTGGGCAATGTCCGCGATACCGATATCACCCATGCCCGCACCAAACTCGGCTGGAACCCGCGCCCGCCCGAAGAGAGCATCCTTGATACTGCGCGCGACATGATCCGGCTGGGGATCGTGAAGGTTTAACCCACCCGATACGGCACCACGCCGCGCTGGTCGGGATCGACGCTGATCGCGCGGTCGCTGGGCGGGAAGGCGCGCTGGTCGCAATCGGCGCGGGGGCAGATGCGGCAGGATATGCCGATCCGGGTCGCGGCGCGCTCGGCGGTCAGGTCCAGGCCATCGGCATAGATGAACTCGCTGGCGTGTTCGGCCTCGCAGCCCAGCGCCACGGCATAACGACGCGGGGCGCGGTCGTAGGAACCGCTGGGTTTCACCAGCCCCTTGGCCATCGAGACATAGCGCACCCCGTCGGGCGTTTCGGCCAGCTGGACCAGGATCCGGTCGGGGATCGCCACGGCCTCGTGCACGATCCACAGCGGGCAGGCCCCGCCGAAGCGGGCGAACTGCAGACGCGTGGCCGAGTGGCGCTTGGTAATGTTGCCGGCCATGTCGACCCGGCAGAAGAAGAACGGCACCCCGCGCGCGTCCTCGCGCTGGAGGGTGGAGAGGCGGTGGCAGGCCTGCTCAAAGCTGACGCCGAACTGCTGCGCCAGCCGGTCGATATCGTGGCGCACGGCCCGCGCGGCGCTGCGGAAGCGGCGATAGGGCATTAGTAAGGCGCCCGCCGCGTAATTGCACAAGCCGACGAACAGGAGCTGGCGGCTCGCCGTGCTGCGCAGCTCGGCAGACTCGACCACTGCGGCGATCTCGTCCTTGAGGGCGAGGGCGGCGAGCTGGTGGGCGAGCTGGAAGCGGCGGGTTTCGGAAGGCTGGCCGGGGTCAATCGTCAGGTGGCCCATCTGGGCGTCGTAGGAGCGCAGCCCGGCCTGCCCGGAATAGATCAACGAGACCGAGAGCGCGCCCTTGAGATAGCCCTCGATCGCCGCCGTATCGGGGGAAGGGGTGCCGAGCCGCTCGCCCAGCGCTTCGGCCGCACGGTCCAGGCTGTCGACGTAGTTGCCGGCAAGGTGAAACCAGTCACGCACTTCCTCCCACGGCAGGCGCGGGCCGCTGGTCCCCTCGGCCGCCAGTGCTTCGTCGACCATCTGCAGGCGTTGGCCGGAGCGGCGATAGGCTTCGTGGAGGGCTATGAAGCGTTCGGCCAGCACCGGTTGTTGTTCGGCAAAACGGGCCAGCTGGGCGGCGTCCATCGGTTCGGCGAACAGGGGATCGGCATTGGCTTCGCGCAGGGCCGCTAGCCGCGTTTCGGCATCGCCGGCGCCGATCTCGCGCCAATCGAGCGGGAAGGCGCGGCTCAGCCGTTCGACCAGCGCCGGCGTCAGCGGGCGGTCGTCGTTCTCAAGCTGCGAGAGGTAGGAGGTGCTGATCGCCAGCCGCGCGGCCAGTTCGGCCTGCTTGAGGCGGTGCTCGGCGCGGATCGCGCGCAGGCGGGTTCCGGCGAAAAGGCGGCGCGGCGTCATGGTGCTGTCGTAGTTTGCAAAGTCTGACTTCGCAACTTCGCAAATTCACATTGGACATTGCCGCCCCGCCGTTCCATCCCGCAGGCTTGGAATTGGGAGACGGGGATTTCATGTCCGCAAATATCGCCGAAATGGAACGCCGCCGCGCCGCCGCCCGGGCTGGCGGGGGTCAGAAGCGTATCGACGCCCAGCACGCCAAGGGCAAGCTGACCGCGCGTGAGCGGCTCACCGTGCTGCTCGATGAAGGCTCGTTCGAAGAAGTCGACATGTATGTCGAACACAACTGCGTCGATTTCGGCATGCCCGAACAGACCATTCCGGGTGACGGGGTGGTTACCGGCAGCGGCACGATCAACGGCCGCCTGGTCTATGTCTATGCGCAGGATTTCACCGTGTTCGGCGGGGCCGTGTCGGAACGCCATGCGATGAAGATCTGCAAGGTGATGGACGCGGCGATGAAGGTCGGCGCGCCGGTCATCGGGCTCAACGATTCCGGTGGCGCGCGCATTCAGGAAGGCGTGGCGTCGCTCGGCGGCTACACCGAGATCTTCCAACGCAACGTCCTCGCCAGTGGCGTGGTGCCGCAGCTCAGCCTGATCATGGGGCCCTGTGCGGGCGGGGCGGTCTATTCGCCCGCGATGACCGACTTCATCTTCATGGTGAAGGACAGCTCCTACATGTTCGTCACGGGGCCGGACGTGGTCAAGACCGTGACCAACGAGATCGTGACGCAAGAGGAACTGGGCGGGGCGGTGACGCACAGCACCAAGACCTCGGTCGCCGATCTGGCGCTGGAGAACGATATCGAGGCGCTGCTGACCGCGCGCGACTTGATCGATTACCTGCCGTCCAACAACCGCGAAGGTGTGCCCGAACGGCCGACCACCGATCCCTATGACCGGATCGAGGACAGCCTGGATACGCTGATCCCGGCCAATGCCAACCAGCCCTATGACATGCACGAAGTGGTGCGCAAGATACTGGACGAAGGCGATTTCTTCGAGATCCAGCCGACTCACGCCGCCAATATCATCGTCGGCTTCGGCCGGATTGAGGGGCGCACCGTGGGCGTCGTTGCCAACCAGCCGATGGTGCTCGCCGGCGTGCTCGATATCAACGCCAGCAAGAAGGCCGCGCGGTTCGTGCGGTTCTGCGATGCGTTTGAAATCCCGATCATCACCTTCGTCGATGTCCCCGGCTTCCTGCCCGGCACGGCGCAGGAATATGGCGGGATCATCAAGCACGGCGCCAAGCTGCTGTTCGCCTATGCCGAGGCGACCGTGCCGAAGATCACCGTGATCACCCGCAAGGCCTATGGCGGCGCCTATTGCGTGATGAGCTCAAAGCACCTGCGCGGCGATCTCAACTATTCCTGGCCGACCGGCGAAATCGCCGTGATGGGCGCCAAGGGCGCAGTGGAGATCATCTTCCGCCAGGACATCGGCGATCCCGACAAGATCGCCGAACGCACCAAGGAATACGAAGATGCCTTCGCGAACCCCTTCGTGGCGGCCAGCAAGGGCTTCATCGACGAGGTGATCCACCCGCGGAATACAAGGCGGCGGATTGCGCTGGGGCTGCGCAAATTGCGCAACAAGCAGCTCGAGAACCCTTGGAAGAAGCATGACAATATTCCGCTGTGAGTGATGTTCTGGCCCTATTTGCCGGGGCGTTCTTTTTGTTGGCCAGTGCAACTGATCTGGTGGTGTCCTTGAAGCGTGGAGTTACACGAAATGGGTCGATACCGGGCTCGAAGAAGTATCGGCGAGACAGAAGCCCCGGCGCATTCTTGGCGTTTATGGGTTTGGACGTGTTCGGGATTCTATTTGGTGCTTGGGTCATTTGGACGACGTCAGCAGACATGGGACTTGTGAAATGAAACTAGGCCGCCTCAACCACATCGGCGTGGCAACCCCCTCCATCGCCGACTCCATCGTCTTCTACCGCGACGTCATGGGTGCGACGAAGATTCATGAGCCGTTTGACCTGGAATCGCAGGGCGTGAAGGTCTGCTTCGTCGATACGCCGGGTGCCGATGGCGCCCTGAACGGCACGCAGATCGAGCTGATCGAGCCGCTGCCGGGCAACACCTCGATCCAGAGCTTCCTCGACAAGAACCCGGCCGCGGGCAGCATCACGTCTGCTACGAAGTGCCCGACATCCACGCCGCCAAGGCAGAGTTCGAGGCCCTGGGCAAGCGCGTGCTGGGCGAACCCCGCATCGGCGCCCACGGCACGCTGATCTTTTCATCCACCCCAAGGACATGGGCGGGGTGCTGACCGAAATCATGGAAACGCCAAGCGAGGATACGCACTGGTCGAATTAGGACCCAGCGCCGTCACCCCGGACTTGATCCGGGGGCCCGCTTGGTACGGGCAGGGACGGCGCAGGACAGAAGCTGGATCCCGGATCAAGTCCGGGATGACGAATTGAGAGAGGGAAGACGATGGCAGATTACGAAACAATCCTGACCGAGCGCGTGGGCAATGTGCTCAAGATCACGCTCAATCGGCCCGAGCGGCTCAATGCCGCCTCGATCCCGCTGGCCGACGAGCTGGGCGCGGCGTTCTATGATCTGGGCGATGCCCGCGCGGTGGTGATCACCGGGGCGGGCAAGGGCTTCTGCTCGGGCGCGGACCTGGCTGCGCGCGGCGAGGCGAGCGCCTTGCAGCAGAAGGGCGGCAGCCACCGCTCGCTGCAGAACCACTATAACCCGCTGGTCACGCAGATCCTGCGCGCGCCGGTGCCGGTGGTGACCGCGGTCAACGGCGCGGCGGCGGGCGTCGGCTGCTCGATCGCGCTGGCCGGGGACTTCGTCCTGGCGGGCAAGAGCGCCTATTTCCTCCAGGCCTTCGTCAACATCGGTCTGGTGCCCGATGGCGGATCGACCTGGCTGCTGGCCCGCGCCATCGGCCGCGCCCGCGCGACCCGGATGATGATGCTGGGCGAGAAGATCGGCGCCCAGCAGGCCGAAGACTGGGGCCTGATCTACAAGGCGGTTGAGGACGAAGTGCTGCAGGACGAAGCGATGGCCCTGGCCACTCGCCTGTCCCAAGGGCCGACCGTGTCCTACGCCACCATGAAGGCCAATATTCAGACCGCCCTTGATGGCACCCTGCCGCAGGTTCTGCTGGCCGAAGCCGAAGGCCAGCGGATCGCCGGAGCCAGCGAGGACGCGATGGAAGGCGGCATGGCCTTCCTCCAGAAGCGCAAGGCCGAGTTCAAGGGCCGCTAAGACCAACGCCGTTCGCATCGAGCGAAGTCGAGATGCGAACGGAACTTGGGAATGAGAATGGCATGATCTTCTTCAACAGCCCGAACCCGGCGCCCAACCCGCGCCGGGTCCGCATCTTTGCGGCGGAAAAGGGGATCGCGCTTAACACGCGCGATCTCTCGATTCCGGCTCGGGAACACAAGTCTGAGGAATTCCTGGCGCTCAACCCGCGCGGCCAGATCCCGGCGCTGCAGCTGGATGATGGCACGGTGATCGCCGAAAGCGTCGCGATCTGCCGCTATCTGGAAGCGCTGCATCCGGAGCCGCCGCTGTTCGGCGCCGGGGCGCTGGAGCAGGCGCAGGTGGAAATGTGGAGCCGCCGCGCCGAGCAGGTGCTGGGCACGCCGGTCAGCGCGGTCTGGGTCCACACCCACGCCTTCACCGCGCGCCTGCCCGGCCGCAATGCCGAATGGGGCGAGGCGAACCGCCCGCGCGTGCTCGATGCCATGCGCTTCTTCGATGCCTCGCTGGCCGGGCGGGACTTCCTCGCCGCCGATCACTTTACCATCGCCGATATCCTGCTGCTGACGACGATCGACTTCGCCGGCTTCATCGGCATTCCGATCCCTGACGATCTTTCTTCCCTGCGCGCCTGGCACGCGCGCGTTTCCGCCCGGCCTAGCGCCGCGGCCTGAATGGTGTGAATATGACGAAACCGACTGTGACTGACTGGCAGGCCGCCGCGGCCAAGGAAGTGAAGGGCAAGGACCTCACTTGGAACACGCCAGAGGGCTTTGCGATCAAGCCGCTTTACACCGGCGAGGACGCTGGCGATCCGGGCCTACCGGGCTTTGCCCCGTTCACCCGCGGCGTGCGTGCCAGCATGTATGCCGGCCGCCCCTGGACGATCCGCCAGTACGCCGGTTTCTCCACCGCCGAGGAATCGAACGCCTTCTATCGCCGCAACCTCGCCGCCGGCCAAAAGGGACTGTCGGTCGCCTTCGATCTCGCCACGCACCGCGGGTATGACTCTGATCACCCACGTGTGGTCGGCGATGTCGGCAAGGCGGGCGTGGCGATCGATTCTGTCGAGGACATGAAGATCCTGTTCGACGGAATTCCGCTTGATCAGATGTCCGTCTCGATGACCATGAACGGCGCGGTAATCCCGATCCTCGCCTTCTTCATCGTCGCCGGGGAAGAGCAGGGGGGTATCGCGCAACCTGCTCGACGGGACCATCCAGAACGACATCCTCAAGGAGTTCATGGTCCGCAACACCTATATCTACCCGCCCGAGCCGAGCATGCGGATCGTCTCGGACATCATCGCCTACACCTCGGCGGAAATGCCCAAGTTCAATTCGATCTCGATCTCGGGCTATCACATGCACGAAGCCGGGGCGACGGCGGTGCAGGAGCTGGCCTTCACCATCGCCGACGGCAAGGAATATGTGCAGCGGGC
>JACDQK010000197.1 GCA_015657645.1 Novosphingobium sp. | reverse complement strand
TCGAGCAGGTCGGTCGCCACCAACCCTGCGCGGCCCCTTCCTGACCGTACGTGAGGGCGCCAAGCGCCTGATCGCAGCCGGCAGCGCGGAAAAGGAACATGGCCGGGTGGTGATCATCGGCTCGATCACCTCGAAGAAGGCCTTCCCGGGTTCAACCCCCTATTCGGCGACCAAGGCCGGCGTGACCCAGATGGGCAAGCTGATGGCCCGCGAATGGGCGCGCAAGGGGATCAACGTCAACGTCATCGAACCCGGCTACTTCCCGACCGAGATCACCGGTGACTTGATGGAAAGCGAAATGGGCGGGCTGCTCTTGAAGAGCTTCATCCGCCGCCGCTGGTGCGAGATTCCGGCGATGGACGTGCCGCTGCTCTATCTCTGCTCGGACCACTCGCGCTACGTGACCGGCAGCACGATCACCGTCGACGACGGGCAGCTGCTCTAAAGTTTGGCCAGCGCCGCGAAGACCGGCTCCACCCATTCCTGCCGGCAGATCAGCAAGTCCGGCAGGTAGGGATTGGCCTGATTATAGACCAGCGGACTGCCATCGAGCCGCGAGACGTGGAGGCCATGCGCCTGGGCCACAGCGGCCGGGGCGCAGTTGTCCCACTCGTACTGCCCGCCGTTGTGAAGATAGACTTCGGCCTGACCAAGCACGACGGCCATTGCCTTGGCCCCGGCGCTGCCCATTGGCACGAGCTCCGCGCCAAGCAATTCGGCAACGGCAAGGGCCTCGCGCGGCGGGCGGGTGCGACTGACCAACATTCGCGGCGGGTTATGCGACAGCGGCAAAGGCTGCGGATTGCCACTGGAGAGCGTTACCCCCTGCCCCGGCAGCGCCACGGCGCCGACCGTCGCCACGCCATCGACCGCCAGCGCGACATGGACCGCCCAGTCGCTGCGGTTCTCGCCATATTCGCGGGTCCCGTCGAGCGGATCGACAATCCAGACGCGCGACTTCGACAGCCGCTCCGGATTGTCCTTTTCCTCTTCGGACAGCAGGCCATCGTCCGGCCGCTCGCGCCTCAGGGCGCTGACTAGCAGATCGTTGGCCAGCCGGTCCCCCTCGGCACCGATTTTCGGCCCAGCTCGGCCCGGTCCAGCCCCATCAGCAGTTCGCCGGCCTGGGCGGCAAGCAGCGTGGCAAGTTCGGCGTCGGTCATTTGAGCGGCAGGATCGCGCGGATGATCGCATCCGCCGCCTCTTCGACGGTCATCTCCACCGTGTTCACGCGGATCTCCGGATGCTCGGGCGGCTCATAGGGGCTGTCGACCCCGGTAAAGTTCTTGAGCGCCCCGCTGCGGGCCTTTTTATAAAGCCCCTTCACGTCGCGCGCCTCGGCCACTTCCAAGGGCGTGTCGACGAAGATCTCGATGAACTCGCCCTCAGGCAGCATGGCGCGAACCATGTCGCGCTCGGCGCGGAACGGGCTGATGAAGGCGGTCAGGACGATCAGCCCGGCATCGGCCATCAGCTTGGCCACTTCGCCGACCCGGCGAATATTCTCGATCCGGTCCGCCTCGGTGAAGCCCAGGTCCTTGTTGAGCCCGTGGCGGACATTGTCGCCATCAAGCAGGAAGGTGTGGCGGTTCATCAGATTGAGCCGCTTTTCGACCGCATTGGCATGGTGCTCTTGCCCGAACCCGACAGGCCGGTGAACCACAGCACCCGCGGCTTCTGGTTCTTGAGCGCGGCGTGATCGGCGCGGGTGATGTCGGTCGGCTGCCAGTGGACGTTCTGCGCGCGGCGCAGGCTGAAGTTCAGCATGCCGGCCGCAACCGTGCGATTGGTCAGCTTGTCGATCAGGATGAACCCGCCCAGCGTCTTGGACTGGGCATAGGGTTCGAACACGATCGGCTTGTCGGTCGCCAGTTCGGCGACGCCGATCGCGTTCAGTTCCAGCGTCTTGGCAGCAAGGTGCTCCAAGGTATTGACGTTGATAGAATATTTTGGCTGTTGAACCGTGGCGGACACGCTCTGCGTCCCCAGCTTCAGCCAATAGCCGCGACCGGGTATCAGGGCCTGGTCGTCCATCCAGACCAGCGTCGCCTCGAACTGATCGGCCACTTCGGGCGGCGCATCGGCGGCGGAAATCAAATCGCCACGCGAACAGTCAATCTCGTCGGCAAAGGTCAGGGTAACGGATTCGCCGGCAACCGCCTGCTCCAGATCGCCGCCCAACGTCACCACCCGGCTGACCGTGGTCGTGCGGCCGGAGGGCAGCACCCGCACTGCATCGCCGGGCCGCACCGTGCCGCTGGCGATCTGGCCGGCAAAGCCCCGGAAATCGAGGTTCGGGCGATTGACCCATTGCACCGGCAGCCGCAGCGGCGCGGCCTGCTCGGCGGCGCGATCGAGCGAGACCGTCTCAAGCTGGTCGATCAGCACGGGCCCGTTGAACCACGGCGTATTGTCCGACAGGGCCGTGATATTGTCGCCCCGGAAGCCCGAAATGGGGATCGCGGCGAAGTGGTCGATCCCGATCGAGGCGGCGAAGCGCTGATAATCGGCGACGATCTCATCGAACCGGTCCTGGCTGTAATCGACCAGGTCCATCTTGTTCACCGCCAGCACGAAGTGGCGGATGCCGAGCAGCTTGCACAGGTACGAGTGCCGCCGCGTCTGAACCAGCACACCCTTGCGCGCATCGATCAGGATCACGGCGAGGTCCGCCGTGCTCGCCCCGGTCACCATGTTGCGGGTATACTGTTCGTGCC
>JACDQK010000021.1 GCA_015657645.1 Novosphingobium sp. | reverse complement strand
AAGTGCCACAGCACGACCGGGGCCAGGTAGAACAGGCACTGCCGGAACACGGTCACGATCTGCCCGTCGCGGAAGGCAACGATCAAGACCGGCAGGAACACCAGGTACGCCGCGACCTGAAACGCGCTCTGCTCGCCTTCGGCAAAGCGCCGGTAAATCACGCCCAGGGCCCAGCCCCAGAATCCGCACCAGATGATCACCCCGAGCCAGCCGAGCGAAAACCAGCCCTCGCCAGGCAAGGACCGGGTCATGCCGACCGGCAAGCCGTAATCGAACATGTTGATCCGCTCGAACGGAGCACCTTGTGGTTTTTCGGGCCAGATTGCCCGAGGCACCGGTTCGGTAAAGAGTTGCAACACACTGTTGAAATAACCGTAAGTGCCAGAGCGCTGCGGGACCACGTAGACCAGGTATTCCATAAATTCGAGATTGGCGAAGTCCATGCCTTCCATAAACCGCTCTTCTCGTTGTGCGGTAAAAACCTCGGAGCTCTGATCATTACTGATTGCGCGACGAATAGCCGCGCCACGGTCGTCTCCCACTGCGGTGAAGATGGAAAGCAGCACTGGCGCGACCACGAATACCCAGACCGGCAGGTTCTTGCGCTTCCGGTCATAGAGATAGAACAGACCTAGCGTGATCATCGCGGTAATGAACGGGCCGCGACCACCGATTCCTAAGCGATAAAGCGCAAATAGACCTAGCGGCACCAACGAAATCAGCCGGAACCGCATCAACCAGGCCAGAATTGCGCCGATGCTCGCAAGCACAAGTTGCGCTTCGATGAGATAGCCGCTCGTGCCCTCATTATAAGCCCTACCCGTTCGATAATCGCGGATCACGTTCGAATAGGCTGAACCCGTCGTGACAGCCATCGTGTAGAGTTCATAAAGGGAATACAGGCCGATCGGCGTCAGTAACGCGGCAGCCCACCAAAAGGTCGGCGTCAGCATTGTGCGCTCGCCCAGAGCGACCCGGTCTGTCTTGAACTGCATCGGTACATTGCCAAACCACCAGCAGGCCGTGACGAACACCAACATGCCGATATTCGTGGCCACCAGAGCAGTGACCCGGTCCGACAGCGACGGCGTGAACTGATAGACCTGATAGATCAGCCGATAGTCCATCGCGTAGGCGATGACTGGTCGGAACACGAAAACGATCCCGTGGAACGCGAGATAGAATGTCAGCGGATGGAACACACTGAACAGCGGGCTGCGCACATAGGCAAAGCCGATCCACAGGAAGCTGGCGACCGAAAAGATCAAGGCGATTTCGTACATAAAGCCCTACCAGCTCCGGGTGTCGGCCTACCGTTAGCGATCAGGCCGGGTCTGAAGCAACATCTGCCTTAGGCACCCGGCGAAACAAGGCAACATATTCCCCGCGCCTGCGCGCATCGATCAGGTCGGCAAGAGCAGCGACGAAGGTCCCGAGCGAAAACCCGCAATAGAACAAATAGGTCGAGGCAGCAGAATCGAGCGGCATTACCGCCGGACCAACAAAACACCATGCCCCCCCGATCGGCAGCCGCAGCCAGGCCCAGCGGTTCCAGCCGCGATGCGCGACCACAGTCCACAGCGTGTTGGCGATCCCCATCGCAATCAGCGTGAGCGCACAAACCAAGAGGGGCCAGGCCTGATCCGCATATTGCTCGCCAATGAAGAACAGCAGGTACTCCGGCGCCAGCCAGGCGATCAGCGCCAAACCACCGGCAGGGGCGCAGCTGAGCCCGATGAACAGCAGCAGTCGGGGAACAATCCTGTCGCGCTGTCCGGCAAAAGCCGGGACAAAATATGCCATGACCAGCGCGCTGAAAGGTGTCAGCAACTGCGCAATCCGTCCCAGCGCGCCATAGGTGGCCAGCTCGAACAGTCCGCCGCGATCGGTCAGGAAGAATATCGCCAGCTGCGCCTGCATGACTGTCAGCAGGTCGATCGGAACCTGCCGGAGCGCGACCTTGCGCATCGCTGCCTGCATGGCCGGGTCAGGAGCCGCAGGCTCGGTTCGGCCCAATGCCTGGCGCGACCAGCGGCTCAGGGCTGGAATCCGCGCAGCCACGGTGAAGAGATTGGTCAGCAAGGCGACCAACAGGCTTAGCTGACCGGCCGCCTTTGCGGAGACGATCAGCACGAGGCGGCCTAGGTTGATGCTGGAGTCCAGCCCCTGGACGCGATTGGCGCGCTGGGCGAAGTACAGCACCTGGTCGAGCAGTCCGCCCTTCAGATCCGCCAGCCAGATCAGCGCCAGGATGCCGATGATTGCCAACATGCGCAGCCAGTCAGTGCCCGCCTTGAGCAGCAACCACGCGGTTGCCACTAGGACGACAGGCATGACGATCGCCGAAACCAGCAGCCGGGTGCGCATGGCCGAAGCAAGCGCCCGGGCCGACTTCTCCGGGTCAGGCCAAACACCGGAAAGCGCGCTGGAAAGCCCAAGCTGCGGGCCAGACCGGGTCAGCGTGCTGATCGTACCGATCATCGTCACAGCAATGGTGTAAAGCGCATATTCCGGTGCTGGAATCCAGCGCACCAGCAGCAGTCCGGCAATCGCCGCCGCGCATTGCGCAACGAAGCCAGCAAAGACATAGGTGCCAATTCTCTTGAACGAGATCATTCTGCACCTTTTTGGCGCTGCCCCATCGGCTTGCGAGCGCTAGTCTGCCAGTGTCGCTGGGGCAAGTGCCACTTGCGGACCGACCTTCGAGGTTCAATAAGCCGATCAGGACAAGACTGCGCAATGAAAATCCTGATCTATTCCTGGTCCTTCACACCGGCCATCGGCGGGATGGAGAGCCTTGCCAGGGTTCTTGCCGAAGAGTTTTGCCGGCTTGGCCATACCGTGACGGTTGCGACCGAAACGGTCCGCCAGAGCGAACTTCCGTTCCCAGTCCATCGCCGCCCGAGCGCCGTAGAGCTGCTGCGCTTGGCCCGCAGCGTCGACATTGTCCTTAGTATGCCGCTAAGCCTAGCTAGACTGCCTGCTATTCTTGCAGCCCGCCGACCGCTGGTCATTGCCCACCCAATCAGGATCGCCGTCGCCGGCAAGGGCGATTGGCGCGCCAGGCTAAAGCTGGCGATCGCAGAGCGCCTTTGCGGCGTAGTGCCAAGCCAATACCTGGCACGAAGCTTTCCGGGCAGCCTTGTCATCGCCAATCCATACGACGCCGCCACGTTCGATCCGGGGCGAAGCAATGGGCCAGCGCAACGAAACGGAATTGTCCACGTCGGCCGCCTGATTCCCGGCAAGGGCGCGCATGTCCTGATTGATGCCTTTGGGCGCATTGCCGGAAGCTTTGCGCATGAGAAGCTGACAATCATCGGGGATGGACCCGCGCGACCGGCACTTGAGGCAGAGGTAGCGCGCCTTGGGCTGGGCGAGCGCGTTCAATTTATCGACGAATTACCCGCAAGCGCCCTCGCGCCGCTACTGGCGCAGGCCCGGATCATGGCTGTCCCGACTGTGGACGAGGAAGCATTCGGAATTGTTGCGCTGGAAGGTCTGGCATCAGGGTGCCGGATGGTTGTTTCCAACCTTGGGGGGCTGCCGGAAGCTGTGGGCGACCTTGCCTTGACCCATGCACCCGGTGACGCGGCGGATCTGGCGAGGTGCCTTTCGGCGATCCTGTCTGGAGCAGCACCGCCACCACCCGAAGCAGCCATTGAAGCTCATCTTGCCCGGTTCACACCGGAAGCTGTGGCCAGCCGTTACCTTGAGCTGTTCAAGCGGCTCGCCTAAACGCTTGCGAGGCTTGACCAGCCACGCGCCGACAGACGCTGCGCAGCTCTCGCAGGCTCAAGTGTGGCGAGAAAACTTGGCGATTCCCAACCAGACTCCTGAACCTTTCGATCCATTCCCAGCAACTGCGGACCGCGAAAGCCCTTGTAAAGCCTGAAGACCGAATAGCCGTGACCAGCAAGGAAGCCGAACAGCGGCGAACCGCTGGTATCGTGCTCTTCGAACACGATATCGCGGATCCGACCTGCACCGAGCAGTTCAGATGCGCCCTTCAGCACCTTCAATTCATGCCCCTCGACATCGATCTTCATCATGCCGATTGGCCCTGCGTCGGCCAGCAGTTCGTCCAGCGTCAGCGTGACGATCTCGATCGACTGGTTACTATCAGCAGGCTGCTCCATGCTGCCAATACCGCGATTGCCTGTGAAGAAGGCCGGAAGATGCAGCAGGGCGGTGCCAGCGCTTTCGCTCGCGGCTGCATGGTGCTGGGTAACTTGCGGCTGGGCTGTATTGGCGCACAGTTCCGCAAAGATCTCAGGATGGGGCTCAAAGGCGTGGACCCGGCCGGCGGAACCGACCCGCTCGGCCAGAATCCGGGTCATGAAGCCAATGTTCGCGCCAACATCCAGGGCTGTCTCGCCCGGATCGGCCAGTCGCCATAGGGTTTCGCTGACCAGCAGATCGAACAAGCCATAGTGCAGTATGTGCCGGCCGATCACTTCGTTCGGGTTGAGCGCAAAGGGCCGGCCGAGCACGCGCACTTCCATCCGTTCAGGCAGCGCGGCAGTGTCGCGATAACGCAACCGGCGCAGCAGATTGCGTGGCCGCAGCAGGAACTCGGGCTTGGCAAAACCGAGCAGGGCCATGGCCTGATCAGCCTCAGCGCGTCGGGACGGGCGCTTCGCCCGAGTAATCGTAGAAACCCCGGCCGGTCTTGCGGCCGAGCCAGCCGGCTTCGACGTACTTTACCAGCAGCGGCGCGGGGCGGTACTTGCTGTCGCCGGTGGTGTTGTAGAGCACCTTGACGATATCGAGACAGGTATCGAGGCCCACGAAATCGGCCAGTTCGAGCGGGCCCATCGGGTGGTTGAGGCCCAGGCGGCAGCCCTTGTCGATATCCGGGATGCTGGCGGTGCCCTGGCCCAGCACGAAGACCGCTTCGTTGATCATCGGCAGCAGGATGCGGTTGACGACGAAGCCGGGCTCGTCCTCGGCAAGCACGACCTGCTTGCTCAGCCCTTCGGCAAAGGCGCGGGTGCGGGCGACGGTTTCCTTGGAGGTGGCGAGGCCCGGGATCACTTCGATCAGGCCCATCACTGGCACCGGGTTGAAGAAGTGCAGGCCGATGAACCGCGCCGGATCGGGCGAGCTGACCGCCATGCGGGTGATCGGGATCGAGCTGGTGTTGGACGCCATGATCGAATCCGCGGCCAGCACCTTGCCGGCTTCGGCGAAGATGCGGTGCTTGATCTCTTCCTTCTCGGTCGCCGCTTCGATGATCAGCTCGGCCTCGGCCATCGGTGCGTAATCGGGCACCGGGGTGATCCGGGCGAGCGCGGCGGTTGCCTCATCGGGGGTGAGCTTGCCGCGACCGACGAGCTTGCCGAACGCCTGATCGATCTTGGCCTTGCCGGCTTCGGCGCGGGCCAGGTCTACATCGGACAGCAGCACTTTCATGCCGAACTGGGCAATGGTCTGGGCAATCCCCGAACCCATCTGGCCTGCGCCGATCACCGCCACTGTCCGCATCGAAATTCCCCTTCGCAAGTGCAGCAAGGGGCGCTGCCTAGCGGCGCGAACCGGGCTTGGCTAGCGGCAATTTAGCGGGACTGACCAGGTACCCACAGCACATCGCCCGCACCGCCGCCATTGAGCGCGCGGGCGAGGACGAAGAGATAGTCCGACAGGCGGTTAAGATAGGCCAAGGCGGCCGGATTGACCGGCTCGGTCGCGGCCAGGGAGGTCGCGGCCCGCTCGGCCCGGCGGACAGTGGCGCGGGCCAGGTGGACCCGCGCGGCGGCTTCGGTCCCGCCGGGCAGGATGAAGCTGGTGAGCGGGCTGAGCGCCTCGTTCAGCGCATCGATCTGCTGCTCGACCCAATCGACCTGGGCCGGGACAATCCGCAGCACCATTTCCGACGGGGCAAAGTCTTCACCGGGCGTCGCGAGATCGGCGCCAAGGTCAAACAGGTCATTCTGGATTCGGATCAGCGCAGCTTCATGCACACTCACGCCGCCCGGCGCCGCAACCGCAAAGCCGATCTGGCTATTGGCCTCATCGACCGTGCCGATCGCTTCCATCCGCGCATCGTACTTGGCCCGGCGCGAGCCATCGACGAGACCGGTGGTCCCGTCATCGCCGGTGCGGGTGTAAATCTTGTTGAGCTTGACCAAGGTGCGACGCGTGCTCAGCGGCTGGCAAAGAGCAGCACGGCCACAATCACGACCGCGATACCCTGATACAGGATGCGGGCGTACATCATCTTGTTCTGTTTGAGCTGCATCTCGCTCGGCCCGGCGCTTTCCGGACGCTCCAGGTCTTCACGCGTGCTTTGCATGAAGGCGACGATGCCTTTGACCAGGCTGATAACCACCAGCACCATCATGATCACGAGAACGGGAATCAGAACATAGCTCATGCCTCGATTCCTACGCCTGCCCCCAGGCAAAGGCCAGTAGGGAATTGGTCCATGCGCAGCGCAGCAGCGAGCGCCGGTCCGTCTTCGCCGGCGCGGCGCAGATCGGCCAACGCGGGCGATCCGCGGCGCTTCGCGAGCTTGCGCCCGTCTGGCTCGCAGATCAGCAGGTGATGGTGCCAAGTCGGCACCGGCAGATCGAGCAGCGCCTGGAGCAGGCGGTGGACATGGCTGGCGGCGAACAGGTCCTGCCCGCGGGTGACCAGAGTGATGCCGTCCGCCGCATCATCGAGCGTGGCGGCGAGGTGATAGCTGGCTGGCGCTTCCTTGCGCAGCAGCACGACATCGCCGAACTGCTCAGGCACCGCAACTTGCGGCCCCGCCAGTTCATCGATCCATTCGAGCGGCCCCGCCAGCGCTGCCGCCTTGGCCATGTCGAGCCGCCAGGCAGCGCCCTGCGGATCGACCGCGCGGCCGCGACAGGTGCCGGGATAGACCGGGCCATCCGGACCAAGCTCCCGCGCTGCGGCCAGCACTTCGGAGCGGGTGCACTGACAGGGATAGAGCAGGCCCATCCCCTTGAGCTGCTCGGCTGCGGCGGCAAAGCTGGCCAGCCGGCTGGACTGAAACACTACCGGCCCATCCCAGCTGAGCCCCAGCCATGCCAGGTCAGCCAGGATCTCCGGCACCAGGTTTGCGCGGCTGCGGGTTCCGTCAATATCCTCGATCCGCAGCAGGAATTCCCCGCCCCGCGCCCGCGCCAGATCATGCGCCACAATCGCCGCATAGGCATGGCCGAGATGGAGCTGGCCATTGGGGCTGGGGGCAAAGCGAGTGCGGATCACGCCGCCCTCTTGCCTGTGGATTGTGCCGGGAGGCAAGACTTGACGGAGCAAAGCGGCCCATGTTCTCTAGCCGCCATGGGTAGTCGCCAAACCGTCATGCCGGATTGCTATCAGGGGCCATGCTCAAGGCGGAGCTGATCGAGCGCGCGGCCCGGTTCCGTAGCGCGTCGGAGGATCCCTCCCGCAATCTGTCCGATTGCCCAGCCCTGGTCCTGAATGCTGACTATACTCCGCTGTCCTATTACCCGCTCAGCCTCTGGCCCTGGCAGACCGCGATCAAGGCGATTTTCCTGGAGCGCGTCGATATTGTCGCCAGCTACGCCCGCGAGGTCCACTCACCCAGCTGGACCATGCCGATCCCCTCGGTCATCGCACTGCGGCAGTATGTTAAACCCAGCGAGTTCCCGGCCTTTACCCGCTTCAACCTGTTCCTGCGCGATCGCTTCACCTGCCAGTATTGCGGCAGCCCGCACAACCTGACCTTCGATCACGTGATCCCGCGGCGGCTGGGTGGACGGACCAGCTGGGAAAACGTCGCCACGGCTTGCGCGCCCTGTAATCTCAAAAAGGGTGGACGCACCCCAAAACAGGCCGGGATGCCGCTGCTGATCGAGCCGATCCGGCCGACTTCGTGGCACCTCCAGGAGCGCGGCCGGGCCTTTCCGCCCAACTATCTCCATGAAACCTGGCGCGATTGGCTGTACTGGGACATCGAGCTGGAAGCCTGAGGGCGTTAAGGATCAGCCCTTTCGGTTGTT
>JACDQK010000196.1 GCA_015657645.1 Novosphingobium sp. | reverse complement strand
GCACGATGTGGCGCATCGAGGTCGGCGAAAGCGTGGAAGTACTGCTGATCGAATCGACCGACGCGCCATACCGGCTGCCGGAGGATTCGATGCTTGGCCGCCACCTGCCGTTTGATGCCGGCCTGTTCGACGTACCCGCCATCGATGAAGCATTCCGCGCCCAAGTGGCCGACCGCCCGACCCAGGTCCGCATCAAGCATGGCGGCAGAGTGTCGAATCTGGAATATCCGTTCAACCCGCTCGATGCCGAGGGTTGGCAGGGCGACCTTTACCCTATCCGACTGAATGTTAGTGATATTCGCTCGATCTCATCGCACCGCGCCGAAGTTGTGCCCAGCGGCCATATCACCTTCCTCAGCGACCGCTTCCATATCTGCACTGCGATGCCGACACCCGGCCCGACGGATCCTGGCGTACTGAAGATGCCGTCGTTCCGCGACAGTGTGGAGTTCGACCAGGTTCTGTTCGTGCATGACGGGCACCCGGACGCCGAGCACCTCGGCCTGGAGACCGGCCTGCTGACTCTCGATCCGCGCGGCGTGACCTGCGGCCCGCAACCGCATCTGCTTCACCGGTACCAGGACCCGGCAGCCAGCGCCGCTGCGCATCAATGCAGCCTGGTCATGCTCAATGTACGCGATCCGTTGACGGTCGCGCCTGATGGCCTCGCTGCCGTCGGAGCCATCTAGGCAATTCGGTCTCTCTCAGTCTCAAACCATTCAACAAGGAGCCGTCCCATGGAAGCCAGCACCCAGGTTCTCGTCATGCAGTATTTCGCCGGCATGTTCCTCTGCAATGCCATCCCGCACCTCGCTGCTGGCCTGCAAGGTCGTACCTTCCCCTCGCCCTTCGCCAGCCCGCCGACCATCGGTCATTCCTCGGCACTGGTGAACGTGTTCTGGGGCCTGTTCAATGTCATCGCCGGCCTGGTTCTGGTCGAAAGAGCACCGATCGCCATCGGCATGAACGGGGGCTTCATTGCCGCTATCGCCGGTGCGCTATCAACGGGCGTGTTTGTTGCACTCCACTTCGGCAAACACGCCTGGCGCGATACCAAGTGATGTCCGAGCAGGCTTTGGCCGGGGTGGGCAGTGATGCCCACCGGGAAGGCACGCGCTATCGCTTCTCGGGCCATGAACGGATCCTGCACCGTACCCCGGCGCATGAGGGCCTGCCGGACATGATGGACTGGTTCGGCTACCGCCGCGCCTACATTGTTTGCTCTCGGACGCTCAACACCCGGACGGTTGTGATCAGCGGGCTTGCATCCGCGCTCGGCGATCGCTGCGTCGGCATCACCGACAAGGTCGGCGAGCATTCGCCCTTGTCCAACGTCCTCGCCGGCGCGGTTGAGGCAAACGCTCTCGGCGCCGACGTGATCGTCTCGGTGGGTGGTGGGTCGGTCATGGACATGGTCAAGACCATGCAGCTCTGCATCTCCGAACAAGTCTTTGATCGCAGCGGCCTGCTGCAGCTGCAAATGAAGCTGTCGGCCGATGGTACCGAAGTGATTGCGGCCACGCGCACCGCGCCCCGCATCCGGCAGATCGCAATCCCGACGACCCTCGCGACCTCGGAATGGACGCCGGTCTCTACGCCGGTTGACGAACAGACCCACCTTAAGGCGCGGTTCCTGACCGTGGACGGGTCTCCGCGCGGGATCATTTACGACCCACAGTTGCTGGCTCGCACGCCGTTGTCACTGCTGCTCTCGACCGGGATCCGCGGGCTGGACCATGCCATCAACACGGCGTGTTCCACCCAGCCGCATCCCTTTGCCAGTCTGATGGCGGAAAAGGCCATCCAGCTCTTCATCGAGAACCTGCCGCGTCTGAGAAACAGCGCAGACCTGGAAGCCTTCTCGAATTGCCAGCTGGCAACCTGGTACACCGGGATGGGGCAGCTGTCCGTGCCGCACGGTTTTAGCCACTGGATGGTCCACATCGTCGGCCCGCTGGCAGGCGTTCCGCACAGCGAGGCCGCCTGCGTGCTGATGCTGGCCCAAGCCCGTTGGTCAGAGCGTCAAGCCGCTGTCCAGCACGGCAATGTGCTGCGTCTGCTGGGGCGCTCTGGCTCGTTTGCCGACGTTTTGGATGGTTTGCTGGCGGATCTGGGCCTGCCGCGCAGCCTGCAGGACCTGGGATTGAGCGCAGAGCAGGTTGAAGCCTTCATCCAGCCGGCCCTTGACCACCCCCAGGTCACCCGGAACAATCTCCGGCCCATCACAACCGCGGCAGACCTGCGCGCCGTATTGCATTTGGCTGACCGTGCTTAGTTTTACTCTTTGAATTGAGCGGCCTTGTCAGAGCGAATTCGACCGCTTCCCCCAAGATAGCGGCCGAACAGGCAGGCGGTGCACGCCCAAAGAACCGGTCACTCGTGGGTGCCGTACACCGGTTGAACGAACGACCGGTTTTGATGATCAATTCCGGGGCCGTGAACGACAGCTATGTCAGCGGCATCAGACCTTCAACCGGAAGCCTGACCCAACGGCAGCTCAGTTGGACGATCCGGAACGAATGCTAATAGGAAAGATGCTGATCAAAGCAGGCAACGATTCTTGTTGCTAGCGAGCCAGGCCTATTTCTCCTTGCGCCTCTCAAAACCGAAACGGTTTAGGGAGAGCTCTGAGCGACGATCAGAGTGAAGCGTAGACCGCGTCGATCAGGGCAACGTTGCGGGGATCACCCATCAGGTCGGTTCCCATGCGGTTCATCGTATAGGCCATCCCGATGCCGCGTTCCGGGTCGGCAAAGGCAAACGATCCCCCCCCAGCCCGAATGTCCGAATGCCTCTTCATTTGGCCCATAGACACCATCGGTGTTGCGCAGGAAGCCGCAGCCCCAGCTCGCCTGAACCCCCAGGATTGCATCAACCCCGCAGATCTGCTCGGCCGTGGCTGCTGACAGCGTTGCGCTCGAGACCAGCCTGCGCCCATCGAGCTGGCCATCATGAGCCAGCGCGCCATACAATCGGGCCAATCCGCGCGCTGTGGCGAAACCATTGGCCGAAGGGATCTCTGCCGCCCGCCAGGCGCTGGTGTTGGGGGCGAGCGGATCGATCACCGGGTTAGCCAGGGCGGCAAGCTGCGCAGGCGTATATTCGACCGTGAGATCGGTAGAGCTGAGTTCGGGCGGCGCGATCATCGTGGCTGCACTGGCCGTTCGGGATGGGGGCAGGCCGATGTGGATATCAAGGTGCGCGAACTCGTCGTGGACGAACTGACGGATGCTGCGGCCCTCCGCGCGCCGGAACAGCGCCGTCGCCAAGAAGCCGATCGTGATCGCATGATAGCCGGACTGGGCGCCGGGCTCCCAGAACGGCTCTGCTGCTGCCAGCCGCGCGGCAGCCGCTTCGGCATCGTAGAAGTCTTCGAGCACGGCAGGGTCGCGAAAACCGCAAAGCCCGCCCTGGTGAGAAAGGAGCATGGCAACGGTCACGTCCCGCTTGCCCGCAGCGGCGAATTCCGGCCAGTAACGTGATACCGGCGCGCCGTAATCGATGCCGCCCCGCTCAGCCAGCATGGCAAAACAGGCCGCAGTTACCCCCTTGGTGGTCGACCAGACGTTGGCGAGGGTATCGTCTGTCCAGTCGCGGCCGCTGGCCGGATCGGCAAGCCCGCCATGCAGGTCCACGGCCAGTTCGCCGTCGATAACCAGGGCGAAGGCCGCGCCGACATCCCCGCGCTCGGCAAAGTTCGCCGCAAAAGCCTCGCGCACTCGCTCGAAGCCCGGCGCGACAGTGCTCTTGATGATCGTCATTTTCGCTACTCCCGCGCTTAGAACGACTTGCTGACGCTGACACCATAGGTCCGCGGCGCGCCATAGACGCGGAAGCCCACGCCCAGGACCGTCTGATTGACCGCCTGCGTCACGTAGCGCTTGTTGCCTAGATTCTTGCCCCAGATCGAGAGGTCCCAATCCCCCCTTGCGCAGCACCGATGCCCGGGCATTCCACACCCAGTAGGCGTCTACCGCGACGACCGGATCATTGAGGGCGTCCTTGAAGGCGCTCGATTGGTAGCGTGCATCGACCGCCAGTCGGGCAGAGACGGTGTCCGTCAACGTGACTTCGTAGGATGCCCCCAGGTTCAGGCTGAACTCGGGCGCATCGGGCAGGCGGTTTCCGGCTGGCACCACTCCGCTGGAAGAGGCAAAGCTGCCGATCTCGGTATGGAGCAGGCCCAGCCCGGCATTGAGCGTCAGCCCCGCGATCGCAGATGGCGCAAGGACAAGATCGGCATCCAGGCCATAGACCTTGGCAGTCTTCACATTACCCAGCCGCTGAATCGGAAGGCTGCCGACCACGTCGCGGATGAACGTCTGTACATCGTTGTAATCGTAATAGAAACTGCTGGCTGAATAGCTCAGGCCAATGGCGGGTGCCCGCCCCTTGATCCCCAGTTCATAAGCGATCAGCTTTTCGGGGCGATAGGGCAGCAATTGGCCTGAACTGGTCGCAACGCCGGCAAAGAACCCGCCGCTCTTGATGCCTTGCGTGGCCGAGGCGAACACCAGCAACTGCGAGCTGGGCTTCCAGTTGAGCCCCAGCTTCCATGACCAGTTAGTATCGGTGATCTTCGCGTTACTGACGGCAATCGGTATCGGCGGCGAACCGAATGGTGCCATCGTCAGGAAGCTTGCCGGCGCGCGCGATACAAGATCAGTTGTGCCGCCTACATTGGTGCGGTTCTCCGAGGTGTAGCGCAGACCGGTGATCAAGGTCAGGCTGTCAGCGAGGCGCCATTCGCCGTTCGCAAAGGCTGCGCCCGATTTCGACCGCTGGTCGGACGAGGTGTAGGATGTGGTGTTGAAGAGCGCGGTGAGATTGCCGGAATATGAGGTCTCGACATGGTCGCTTGAATAGAAGCCGCCGACGAGCCAGTTGACCAGTTCCAACTGGCCCGAGAGCCGTAGCTCCTGCGAGAATTGCTTGACCCGGTCATCGGTCACGAAATCGAGCTGCGGCAGCGGGCCGGCATCGGTGTCAGCCGACCACTGCCGGTCGAACTTGATGTAGCCGGTTACCGAAGTGAGCGTCGCAAAGCCGAGATCCGCCTGAATACGCGCAGTCAGACCAAGCTGGTCAAGATCATAGTCCGGACTGGCTGACCAGTTGCCGCGGAAGGGATCGCCGTCGGTATCGATATAGCCGAAGAAATCCGAACATTGCGGTGCGCCCGGGCAGGCTGAGCCACCTGGCAGCGCCGGGGTCGGGAACGCCCCAAAGAACTCGCCCGAACCCAATTCGGACCGGCTCCGTTGGCCTTCAACCTTGAGCAAGACCTCAACCCGGTCTGACGGTTCCCAGAGCGCCTGCGCCCGCCCCAAATACACCTCGCGGCGGCCGATGTCCCGGTTCAGTCGTTGGTTGAAGTAATAGCCCTTGTCCTGGAAGATCCCCTTGGCGGCAAAGCGCAGGGCAAGGGTTTCACTGACCGGCAGGTTGATCATGCCCTCAACGTCTTTGGCCTGGAAATTGCCCCAGGATCCGCCGATGCGCCCCTCAGCCCCGGCGAGGCTGGGTCGCGCAGTGACAATGTTCAGTGCGCCTGCGGTCGCAGTGCGCCCATAGAGCGTGCCTTGCGGACCCTTCAGCACTTCCAGCCGCTCGATATCGAAGAAATCGAAGTTCATCAGCGCCAGGGAGCTCAGCGAAACTTCATCGACGTAGACCCCGGCACTGGGGTTGTTGGTGGCGCTGAAATCGTTGAGCCCGACGCCGCGGATCGTGATCACCGGCACCAGTCCGGGAATGTTGTCTTTCACTGACACGTTCGGCGTGAAGCTGATCAGGTCAGTCACCGCCTCGATCCGCTTGCTCGCAAGCTCCTGCTGGCCGGCGACCGAGAGGGTAATCCCCACGTCGAGTGTGCTCTGTGCGCGCTTCTGCGCGGTAACGATGATCTCGCCGTCCGGCGCATCCGCCGCTGGGCTGTCTTGGGCTTGGGCCGGCGCCGTAGCGGTCAGCGCGAGGGCGGTGGCAGCCAGCAAGGCGGCACGAATTTCGGTCGCTGTGGTGGTGACGAGCTTCATGGCAAATCCTCCCAATCGGTACGCTGCCGTTTTCGACACTTGCGTATGACAACAGACGCCATAGAAAAATCGACTTGGCAAGTCATTTTCGACAATTGGGTATGGATTCACTCCATGATGATTAGAACGTGGCAATCTTCGACCGAGCGGCTAGATTGGTTCAATGGCTGACACTCAAGTTCACAAGCGAGCTGTGGGAGCCCGCACCAAACACGCTGTGAAACGGCAGCTTCTGCTCGAAGCG
>JACDQK010000195.1 GCA_015657645.1 Novosphingobium sp. | reverse complement strand
GTGGCCCTGGCGATCGAGCATGGCGCGGGCGACTATCGCAGCGGCGATCAGGTCTGGCTGCGCCAGCACGGACCGGACCACTATGCCCGCCTGCTCAATCGCGATGTCCTGGCTCCCCGCCCCGGCGGCCGCTTTGCCTTTGGCCGGATGATCGACCGGGATGACAGCCGGGTCGCGATTCTGCCCCCCGGCCCGGGCAGCCGCCAGGTGGTGATCGAGAATCCGGCCTGGATTGCCGCTGCGGAAATGCTGGTCCGCAAGCTGTGACCCGCCGCTTGCGCGTGCTCTCGCTCAGCACGCTTTATCCTAACGATCAGACTCCGAACTTCGGCGTCTTCGTCGAACGGCAGATGCAGGCCGTGGCGAAGCGCGGCGATGTCGACCTGACGCTGGTCAATCCGATCGGCCTGCCACCCTTTCCGCTGTCGCTCCACCAGCGCTACCGCGCGCTGCGCGATCTCCTTGCGCGGGAAGAGCGCGGCGGGGTTACCGTGTTGCGGCCGCGCTTCCGGTTGCTGCCAAAGATCGGGGCCCGCTTCAACGCCGGGGCCATCGTCCGCGCCGTGCTGCCGCTGGCGCGCAAGCTGCACCGGCAGGAGCCGTTCGACCTGGTCGATGCCCAGTTCTTCCACCCCGATGGCCTGGCTGCGGTACAGATCGGCAAGGCGCTTGGCCTGCCGGTTTCGATCAAGGCGCGGGGGGCAGACATCCAGCATTGGGGGCACCAGCCAGCCACTGCCGCGCAAGTCAGGGAAGCCGGGCAACGCGCCTCCGGCCTGCTGGCCGTTTCCAAAGGCCTGGTCGACGATATGGCCGCGCTCGGCATCCCGCGGGAGAAGGTCACGCTGCATCGCACCGGCCTCGATGCTGACTTGTTCCGGCCTTATGACCGCCGAATGTGCCGCGACCAGTTTGGCCTGCCGCGCGACGTGCTGGTGCTGGCCACAGTCGGCGCGCTGATCCCGCGCAAGGGCCAGCGCTATGCGATCGAGGCCTTGCCCGCGCTGCCAGAGGCGATCCTGCTGCTAGCCGGCAAGGGCGAGGATGAGGCCATGCTGCGCAGCCTGGCGCAGCAGCTGGGCGTGGCCGAGCGGGTCCGCTTCCTGGGGCCGGTGCCGCACAGCGAACTGCCGATCCTGCTCAACGCGGCCGATGTGTTCGTGCTGCCCTCGGCCAGCGAAGGCCTGGCCAATGCCTGGGTTGAGGCGCTGGCTTGCGGCACGCCGGTGGTGACGACCCCGATCCCGGGTGCGCAGGAATTGATCACCGATCCAGATTGGGGGCGCCTGGTTCCGCGCGATGGCCCGGCCATCGCCGCTGCGGTCAGCGCCCTGCTAGCCGAACGGCCCACACCTGAACGCGTGCAGGAAGCCGTCGCGGGAATGAGCTGGCAAGCCAACGCCGCCGCGCTCGTTGAGCACTGGCGGCGGCTGGCCGGCGCTTAGGCGCCTTCGCGCGCCAAGCGTTCCTGGCGCTCAATCTCGGTCTCGGTCGGCACGAAGCTGTTCGGGTTGACCTTCAACCAGATCAGGATCGGCGCGGCCATGTAGACCGAGCTGTAGGTCCCGACGAAGATCCCGAGCGTGATTGCAGCGGTGAAGCCGAAGATCACATTCGGGCCCAAGAGCAGGAGCGCGACCAGCGTGATCAGCACCGACAGCGAAGTCACCATGGTTCGGCTGAGCGTCTCGTTGACCGACAGATCAAGCAGTTCCGGCATTGGCATCTTGCGGAACTTCTTCATGTTCTCGCGGATCCGGTCATAGATCACGATTGTATCGTTCAGCGAATAGCCGATCAGGGTCAGGATCGCGGCGACGATGTTGAGATCGAACTCCATCTGCGTCACCGCAAACAGGCCAAGTGTCAGCGACACGTCGTGGACCAGCGCGAACAGGGCACCAACGCCAAATTGCCATTCGAACCGTACCCAAATGTAGATCGAGATTGCGACGACCGCAGCTATCAGCGCCTGCATCCCGGTCTTGAACAGTTCGCCCGAGACCTTGCCGGAGACCGAATCCACGCCGTCAATCCGGGCATCGGAATGGTCTGCCTTGATCGCTGCAGTGATCTTGCGGGTCATCTGGTCGGCTAGGTCGGCGTTCTGGGCCGAGCCGTCGGGCAACCGCATCCGGATCGAAACCTCGTTCGGCTGGCCGAACTGCTGGATGATCGGCTCGCCATAGCCGAGCTTGCCCACCGTCTCGCGCAATTCTGCCACGGGCGCGGCAGGCGTATCGACGAAGGTCACCCGGATCATCTGGCCGCCGACGAAATCGACGCCCAGGTTGAGCCCCTTGGTCAGGATCATGCCCCACGAGGCAGCGATCAGCAGCAGGCTGACGGCGTAGAACGGAATCCGCCAGCGCAGGAAGCGGATATTGGTGTTATCGGGAACAAGCTTGAGCAGTTTCATCGGTTCGCTCCCTCAGAGCACCAGTTCGGCCGGGCGCGCGCGGCGCAGCCAGCCGGCAACCCACATCCGGGTCAGGGTAACGGCGGTAAAGACCGAGGTGGCAATGCCGATCATCAGCACGATCGCGAACCCGCGGATCGGACCAGAGCCGAACACAAACATCAGCGTCGCCGCGATCACGTTGGTGATGTTGGCGTCAAAGATCGCTCGGCTGGCTTCGGTATAGCCCATTTCGACGGCATTGACGACGCGGCGTCCGCGCGTTCGCTCTTCGCGGATGCGCTCGTTGATCAGCACGTTGGCGTCCACCGCCGCACCGATCGTCAGCACGAAGCCGGCGATCCCCGGCAGGGTCAGCGTGGTGTTCATGATCGCCATGATCCCCAGGATCATCAGCGTATTCAGGATCAACGCCGCGTTCGTGTAGACCCCAAAGCGGCCATAAGTGATCAGCATGAACAGCATCAGCGCCACGGTGCCGACGCCAAAGGCGATCATGCCTTTCTCAATCGAGTCCGCACCAAGGTCAGGACCGACCGAGCGCTCTTCCACCACCTTGAGGTCAACCGGCAAGGCGCCGGAGCGCAGCGCGATTGCCAGCTGGTTGGCACTCTCGATCGTGAAGCTGCCCGAAATCCGCGCGTCCCGCCGATGATCGGCTCGTTGATAGTGGGCGAGGACAGCACCTTGCCATCGAGGATGATTGCAAAGGGCTTGCCGACGTTGTCGGTGGTCAGCTTGGCGAACTTAGCCCCGCCCTGCTGATCGAAGGTGATGGTGACGACCGGTTCGTTGGTCTGCTGGTCAAAGCTCTGCTGGGCATTGGTCAGGCGGTCACCCTTGATCCCGCCCAGCCGCTTGACCGCGATCGCGCCGGCCGGCTGGGTTGTCCCCGGCGCAGCTTCCAGCGGCACGATTTCCGAACCCGGAGGGGCGATGCCCTGAGCCACATCGCTCGGCAGGGCGAGCCCGTCAACCAGCTTGAATTCCAACTTGGCGGTCTGGCCGAGCAGGTTCTTGAGCGCAGCCGGATCCTTGAGCCCCGGCACCTGCACCACGATGCGCTGCGCACCCTGGCGGATAATCGTCGGCTCGCGCGTGCCGAGCGCGTCGATGCGCTTGCGGACCACTTCGGTCGCGGTGTCCATCGCCTGGCTGATCGCCAGGTCAATCCCGGCCTGGGTCGGACGCAGGACAATGCGGTTGCCGTCCAGCACCTGCAGGTCCCAATCGCGCTGGCCGGTCAGCTGCGCGCCGCTGGTCAGCGTCTGGAGCTGCTCGCGTGCGGCATCGACCTGGCCCGGATCGGCGACGATGAAGCTGACCGTGCCGTCCTTGGTCGAAATGTCGCCGATGCGGATTGCCGGATCGGCCTGGCGCATCCGCGCCCTGACATCCTCTTCCATCGTCTCGAGCCGCTGGCGCTTGACCTGCTCGGGGTTCGCCTCAAGCAGGATGTGGCTGCCACCGGCCAGGTCGAGGCCGAGGTTGATCTTGGGACTGGGCAGACTGTCAGGCAGGCTGACTCCGCCCACGGCGAGCAGTGATGGCAGCGCCGCTAGGCAGGCCAAGATGGTGATGGACCACAGCCACAGCTGCTTCCAGCGAGGAAAATCGAGCATCTAGGACCTGCCTTGGTAAGTTCGGACCGGATCAGTCGTTCGCGGCCGTGCCGTTTGGCGGAATCACGTCGGCGATGGTCGACTTGAGCGCCTTCACCTTCATGTTCTGGCCCAGCTCGATCTCGGCGTAATGTTCGTCAATCTTGATCACCTTGCCGACCAGGCCACCGCCGGTCAGCACCTGATCGCCCTTCTTCAGGCCGCCCAGCTTAGCCTGGTGCTCCTTCTGGCGGCGCATTTGCGGGCGCAGGATCAGGAACCAGAAGATCGCCACCATGGCGACGAGCGGCAGGAACTGGATCCAGACCGGGGGTTCGGCGGCGGCACCGCCAGCAGCGGCAAGGAACGGAAGGAGCGGAGTGTGCATCGCGTGAACAGCTTTCGTGACAAATGGTTGCCCCACGCCCCGGACCAAAGGCCCCTGGCGCATTTGCGCGCGACTAGCAGCAAGCCGCTGCCATAGCAACGCAGCCACCCGTCGAACCCGGCGCAGATGGCGCTTGTGCGCCCATGTTCAAGGGCTTGAACTGCGCAGCGGTCCGATTGTCGCAGCACGCTTGCCATGATGCCACACCCTGCCTATAGGCGCGGCTCCCCAGCCCGCCATGCGGGCAGGAACCGGTCGGGACGTAGCGCAGCCTGGTAGCGCATCACACTGGGGGTGTGGGGGTCGGAGGTTCGAATCCTCTCGTCCCGACCAATTTCCACTGCATTTTGGAACGTGACGCGGCCGGGCGGTTTCGCCCGCGCCTCAGTCGCCCTGCGGCTCGATTCGCGCCAGCAAGGCCTCGACCTGCACCTGCGCCCCCGCCACGGCCGACAGCTCCGCCACCACCCCGTCAAACGGCGCCACCAAGGTGTGCTCCATCTTCATGGCTTCGAGGGTCAGGAGCTTCTGGCCCTTGGTGACGGCCTGCCCTTGCGAGACCTCAACCGCGATGATCTTGCCTGGCATGGGGGAGAGGATATCGCCGTCGTGAGCGGAGTGGTGGCCTGAGCCGCCGGGCCGCTCCAGCGTGTAGCAACGGGCGAACCCGGCATTGAAGGTGAGCACTTCGCGAGCAGGCGCGTCCGCTTCCACCTCCTCCAATGCGACAACGTGCAGTTCACCACTGTCGTCGATCAGCCGTGCCTCAGCCCGCGGCGCGGCATTGGCGCGAAAGCCGAGTGCGGCTGACCACGGACCTGTGCCCGGGCTGCCGGCGAGCAGCGCAGCCGCTTCGGCCAGTTCATCCGCTTCGGGTGCGGGGGCGTGCACAAGCTTGCCGAGATCGCGCCCGATCAGGCCGGTATCGACATCGCCGGACTGAAAGTCAGGATGCTCCAATAGCAGGCCAAGGAAGCCGGCATTGGTCCGCACTGGCCAGACCTCGGTTTCGTCGACTCCAGCCAGCAATGTCTCGATCGCCGCTTCGCGCGACGCGCCATGGGTAATCAGCTTGGCGATCATCGGGTCATAGAACGGCGAGACTGCACCGCCCTCCTCCACCCCGGTGTCGATCCGCAGATCATCGCCAAAACGCAGGTGCTCAAGCGGGCCAATTGCCGGGAGGAAACCCTTCGCCGGGTCCTCGGCATAGAGCCGTGCTTCCATCGCCCAGCCGTTGATGCTGAGTTCGTCCTGCTGCAGCGGCAGCGGCTCGCCGCTGGCGACGCGGAGTTGCCATTCGACCAGGTCGACGCCGGTGATCTCCTCGGTCACCGGGTGTTCCACCTGCAGGCGGGTGTTCATTTCCATGAACCAGATCCGGTCGGCGCGCAGGCCTTCGCTGGCGTCAGCAATGAACTCAATCGTTCCGGCGCCGACATAGTCGACCGCTTTGGCGGCGCGGACGGCAGCGGCGCACAGGTCGGCGCGGGTCGCTTCGTCCATGCCCGGCGCAGGGGCTTCCTCGATCACCTTCTGGTGACGGCGCTGGAGCGAGCAATCGCGCTCGAACAGGTGGACGACATTGCCGTGGCTATCGCCGAACACCTGCACCTCGATATGGCGCGGGCGCTGGATGTATTTCTCGATCAGGACGTGGGCATTGCCAAAGCTCGCTGCCGCCTCACGCTGGCAAGAGGCGAGCGCGTCGGCGAAGTCAGCCGGCGCCTCAACCAGCCGCATCCCCTTGCCGCCGCCGCCGGCCACGGCCTTGATCAGCACCGGATAGCCGATCTCGGCAGCCTGCTGCGCCAGGAAGGCGGGGTCCTGGTTCTCGCCCATATAGCCGGGGGTTACGGGTACGCCCGCCGCCGCCATCAGCTTCTTCGCCGCGTCCTTCAGGCCCATCGCCTCGATCGAGGCCGGCTTGGGCCCGACCCAGATCAGCCCAGCATCGATCACCGCCTGCGCAAAGGCGGCATTTTCGGACAGGAAGCCATAACCCGGATGGATCGCCTCCGCCCCGGTCGCCTTGGCGGCAGCGATGATCTTCTCGCCCACCAGATAGCTCTCGCGCGCCGGGCTGGGGCCGATATGCACGGCCTCGTCGGCTGAGCGGACATGCGGCGCCTTGGCGTCGGCATCCGAATAGACCGCCACGGTGCGGATACCCATGGCGCGTGCCGTGCGAATGATCCGGCAAGCAATTTCGCCGCGGTTGGCGATGAGTAGGGACTGGATCATGGTTAGCGGGATCCCACGTTTGTAGTTTCCTATTCACTCGGCTGTTTTGAACAAGGATTGGATGCTGCAATCGCCTGCAAGATGGTCGCCGTGGGAGGGTTCTCCCACCTAGTATCGGATGCTTGGAGGTGTTCGCTCACGCTGTCCACCAGACCAAGATGCTCCTTGTTCAGATCTTCGGCTCGTTCCGGCAGTTGCAGCCCGCAGGCAGCATTACGTTGTTCAAGGAAAGCGTAGCCGGAAAGTGAAAGCTCCACGAACTCTTGAGCCGCCTTCAACTCCGCACCATCCGGTTCGATTGCAGAAAATATCGCGAGACGTATTAGTCCACCGCGACCTCGCAATGCCTCATCATAGGTTCTGGCTTTGTCGAACGCCTGAGCGCGCTGGACCAAACCTTCCCTAGTTTCAATTGGGCGATCTACGTTAACGTCACTGTAGTACCAAACTGATAAATATATAACTATAAGTAATAAAACTGTAATAGGGGCAATGTAATACGAAACCCATCTCCTAAACTTACTTTTTTTGCTTCTTTGTTTATTGTTTCGATCAAGTCAGATTGCAACTCCGACAATGTATCTGACCATTCGGCGTTTTTATCCGATAGCAATTTAAGATCTTGCAAAACAATATCAATTAATATGTCGCTATTTTTATATTCTTTTTTAAGCTCATAAAAAAAGCGATTCTGCAGAGTGCGATAATGGCCTTCGGCCTTTGCCCTTTCCTGCAAACCCTGCGTATCAAGGTATCCAGAAAATTGATCCAGCTGCTGACGTCCAAGTATGAGCGGCCAGTAATCCCTTTGCATTGTCATCCCCCAACAAGCTATATTCGTGCTTCACATCCTGAACACACCAAACGCCGGACGCTCCGGTATCGGCGCTTCCAACGCCGCCGCGAGCGCCAGCCCCAGCACATCCCGCGTCTGCGCCGGGTCGATCACCCCATCATCCCACAACCGCGCCGTGGCGTAATAGGGATTGCCCTCGTCCTCATACTTCTGGCGGACCGGCGCCTTGAAGGCCTCGGCCTCTTCCGGTGACCACTTGGCGGCATCGCGGTGGACGGTCGCCAGCACGGAAGCCGCCTGCTCGCCGCCCATCACCGAGATGCGGGCGTTGGGCCAGGTGAACAGGAAACGCGGCGAATAGGCGCTGGCCGCACATGCCGTAATTGCCGGCGCCGAAGCCTACCGCCGAATCAGCACTGGTCAGCTTGGGTACGGTCGCCGTGG
>JACDQK010000194.1 GCA_015657645.1 Novosphingobium sp. | reverse complement strand
TCGCTTCGGACAGGCTGGCGAGGACCCCGGCGAAGGCAATCTGGTTGACCATCTTGGTGGTCTGCCCGCGCCGGCCTTGCCAACGTGGACGATCCGCTTGGTATAGGCTTCCATCACCGGCCGGGCTGCCTCGATCGCCTCGTCGCGGCCGCCGCACATTACGGTCAGCGTGCCGTTCTCAGCCCCGGCCTGGCCGCCGGTGACGGGGGCATCGACGCAGTGGACCTGCAGGTCGCGCGCTTCGACCGCGATCTGGCGGGCGATGCGGGCGGAAACGGTGGTGTGATCGATGAGCACGGCGCCCTTGCGCAGCGTGGCGAAGATGCCGGTCGGGCCCAGCACGACATCGGCCAGATCGTCATCATTGCCGACGCAGGTCAGCACTGCCTGCGCGCCCTCGGCCGCCTCGGCCGGGCTTTGCGCCACGCGGACGGCCAGGCCTGGATTGGCCTCCTGCCATTTCGCCAGCCGTTCCGGGCTGCGGTTGTAGATGGTCAGCTTGTGACCGGCATTGCCGATGTGCCGCGCAATCGCGCCGCCCATCACGCCGAGGCCCAGGAAGGAAACGTGTTTCGGTTCGCTCATGCCTGCGGTGATAGCGGCTTGAGCAGGCTTTTCCAGACGAGCTTAGTTGTATTCGAGATATACCGTGAAATCGCCGGAATAGATCCCCGGCGCCTGGCCCGCATTGATATAGAGCCGCGCGCCGAAATTGACCACGGCCTGCCCGCCCGAGATCGAGACGACTGCCCCCGGACCGCCCGGAAACAGCGGCTCGGCCACGATCGGATCGCCAGGACCAGTCAGCGTGAAAGTGGGGTCAAAGTTGACCTGCACATTGGCGTCCGAGCCCGTCAGTCGCAGTTCCGACATGTTGAAGCCGCTGACGCAGACCAGCGTTGGATCGCAGCTGCGGGTGCCGCTGGCGGGATTGAGTTCGACCACCCCGGCATTGCCCGATGTGGCAACCCGGCCGAAGTTCATGTCGAGCAGTACCGCATACTGGATCGTCTGGAGCACTTCGGCGGTGCTATCGGCCGTCTGGACCGTCGCCGCCAGCGCGGGCGCAGAGAGGGCAAGGCCGCAAGCGGCGATCAGCGGCAGGCAAAGGGTCTTGCGCAACTTCCGCATCAGCGTGATCCTCACCGGTGCGACCCGATCTTGCCGTGATAGCCGCTCAGCTCTCTCCAAAGCGCCAAGCGGGATGGTTAATTCGGCAACAAATCCCACTTGGCCGCGAACCAGCATTTCTTGCCCGCCAGCGGTTTGCATGGCGCCGCCCTTTCCGTTACGGCCCCGGCATCATGACCAGCCTGTTTACTCCGGAACCCGATACCGCCCTGCTGACCATCGACGATGTTCGCGCCGCTGCTGCGCGGATTGCCGGTTCGGTCGTGCGGACTGACATCGATCATTCCAAGACGCTGAGCGATATTACCGGGGCCGAGGTCTGGCTGAAGTTCGAAAACCTCCAGTTTACGGCGGCCTACAAAGAGCGCGGCGCGCTCAATGCGCTGCTCCTGCTGGGCGGGACGCAGAACAACCGCGGCGTGATCACGGCTTCGGCCGGCAACCATGCCCAGGGCCTGTCCTATCACGCGACCCGGCTCGGCGTGCCCGCCACGATCGTCATGCCGCGCCCGACGCCAACGGTTAAGGTCATGCAGACCGAGGCAGTGGGCGGCAAGGTCGTGCTCTATGGTGAGACCTTCGACGAAGCCTATGCCCACGCCCGCCAGCTCGAAGGCGATCTGGGGCTGACCTTCGTCCACCCGTTCGACCATCCGCATATCGCCGCCGGGCAGGGCACGGTTGCGCTGGAAATGCTCGAAGACGTGCCCGAGCTCGATACGCTGGTGATCCCGATCGGCGGCGGCGGGCTGGCCTCGGGCATGGCCGTGGCGGCCAGAGCGATCAAACCGGACATTTGCCTGATCGGTGTCGAAGCCGAGCTGTTCCCTTCGATGTACAACCGGCTCAAGGGCACCGACCTGCCGACCGGCGGCGATACCCTGGCCGAAGGCATCGCGGTCAAGGCGCCGGGCGAGTTTACCAGCAAGGTTCTGGCCAATCTGCTCGATGATCTGGTGCTGGTGACCGAGGGCCAGATGGAAAGCGCGCTGGCGCTGTTGGTGCAGATCGAGAAGACCGTGGTCGAAGGCGCGGGCGCCGCTGGCCTCGCTGCGGTGATGGCCTATCCGGAGCTGTTCAAGGGCCGCAAGGTTGGCATCGTGCTGACCGGCGGCAATATCGACACCCGCCTGCTCGCCAATGTGTTGCTGCGCGATCTGGCCCGCTCGGGCCGGCTCGCCCGGTTGCGGCTGACGCTGCAGGACCGCCCCGGCGCGCTGTTCAAGGTGATGCGCGAGTTTGACAAGCACTCGGTCAACATCATCGAAATCTACCACCAGCGGATCTTCACGACCCTGCCGGCCAAGGGCCTGATTACCGATATCGAGTGCGAGGCGCGCGACGCCGATCAGCTCGATGCGCTGGTCGTTTCACTGCGTGAAGCGGGCTATTCGGTGACCCAGGTGGAGCTCGGTTAAGCCCTGCGGCGAACCGCTGAGCGCAGGGCTGTGCAAAATAACGATCCGTTTACCCTGTTTCGTGGTTAAAACTCTTTCAACGCCCCCCCCTGCGCGGGCATAGTGCAAGGCGTTAACCCGGCAAAGGATTCCAGCACACCGTGAACGCCCCCGTGCGCTTTCCCCGGTTTTTCGTGACCAGCCCGGCGCCGTGTCCCTATTTGCCGGGACGCAGCGAACGCAAGGTATTCACGGAACTTAAGGGTCCGCATGCGGACGCGCTGAACGATGCGCTCGGCCGGATCGGCTTTCGCCGCAGCCAGACGGTGGCCTATCGGCCTTCCTGCATTGACTGCAACGCCTGCGTTTCGGTGCGGGTCGTGGCGGATGAGTTTCGCGCCTCTTCCACCCAGCGCCGCAACCTCAAGCGTAACGGCGATCTGGTAACCACATTCTGCCGCCCCTGGTCGACTGCCGAGCAGTTCGAACTGCTGCAGCGTTACCTGGGTGAACGCCACCCCGGCGGCGGCATGGCCAGCATGGACGAAGTCGATTTTGCCGACATGGTCGAGCATACGCCGGTCGACAGCTATCTGGTCGAATACCGCGAGCCGACGGTCGATGGCACGCCCGGCCGCCTCGTCGGTGCCTGCCTGACTGACAAGCAGGGTGACGGGCTGTCGATGATCTACAGCTTCTACGATCCTGACCATGCCGAGCGTGCAGGCCTCGGCAATTACATCATCCTCGATCACATCAACCGCGCGAGCGAAATGGGCCTGCCCTATGTGTACCTGGGTTACTGGGTCGAAGGGGCGCAGCGGATGCAGTACAAGGTCCGCTATCGTCCGCTCGAACGGTTGACCCGTTCGGGCTGGGCCCGGATCAGCGATGCCGACCAGGACCGCCTGATCGCCGCCGCGGCCGCTGGCCGCCGCTCGGCGGCCGAACCGCTGGTGGGCGGGGGCAAGGACGGGATGCCTGGCGCCCAGGACCAGTACCGGCTAGCCGATCCTATTTAGCCGGATAGGTTCAGCCGCAGCTTTGTGGCTTCTCGAGCGCAGATCGCTAGTTCTGCTTCACGGTGTTGCCATGCAACCGAGTCGAGGATCCGGCAGACCCAAGGAATTCGAACAGCCGGTCGCGCCAGACCCGATAGCCGTCGCGGCTGGGGTGCAGGCCATCGTTGAACAGTTCGCGGCGCTGTAGGCCCTGTTGATCGGTGAAGGCCGGGTAGAGATCGAGATAAGCCATGCCATTGGCGGCGGCATAGCTGCGTAGCATGGCGTTGACCGGCACGACGATGTCGCGGTTCTTTTCGGCGGAATCGGTGGGCAGCAGCGACTGGATCACGATCTGCGCCTTGGGCTTGCGCTCACGGATGCGGGTCGTCACCGCCACGACGCCGCGATAGATGCTGGCCGATGCGGGGCTTTCGGCATCGAATGAATTGTTGATCCCCAGCAGCACGAAGATCTTGTCCGGCTGCAGGTCGCGCCGATCAAGCCAGCCCTGGCCGCCCTTGGCAGCAGGTAGCAACCGGTGCAGCACATGCTCGATCCGGTCGCCGGAGACGCCTAGGTTGATCGCGGTCTGTGCCGGCACTGCGCCGCCAAAGCTTTCGTCCCAGATCGATCGTCCCATGTACTGGCCTGGGAACCAGGGGTTGGCATCGAGGTGCCAGAAGTCGGTGATCGAATCGCCGATGAAGGCCAGCCGGACTGGCTGCAGGCTTTGCCGGGCCTTCATGCGCTGGTCGATTTCGGCGGCGCGTTTCTGCCAGTAATCGACCCGCGGGGCGGGGCGCTCGGCCACGAACACGGCCGACGTCTGAGCGGTGGCGGGGAGCGGTGCGGCCATGGCCAGCGCGGCGGCCAGTCCCTTGGCCCAGGTGCTGCTGTGCGTCATTCCGGTCATCCCCCGCCTGTTGTTATGGGCGCCGAGGCTAGTGGCGGGACCGGGCGAGCACCAGCGCGCGGCATACGTATACCCGCCGCCTGCCGCTGCCCAACAGCAAACCCCCTCCCCGCGCGGGCGGGAAGGGGGCTGCATTGGTTCAGGTCAGTGCGATCAGGCGGGCAGGCCGCTGATCGACTTCATTTCCATGAAGTCCTTGAGGCCGGCCAGACCGCCTTCGCGGCCGTTGCCCGACTGCTTGTAGCCGCCGAACGGTGCGCCCGGGCTGGG
>JACDQK010000193.1 GCA_015657645.1 Novosphingobium sp. | reverse complement strand
CCGATCCGGATTTTAATCCGCGTCTCCGCGCCGCCGTCAATGCGGCCAAGGCCCAGTCGGTGCCCAAGGACAATATCCAGCGCGCGATTGACAAGGCCAGCAAGGGCGATGCCGAGAATTACGAAGAAATCCGCTACGAAGGCTATGGCCCGGGCGGCGTCGCGCTGATCGTTGAGGCGCTGACCGACAACCGCAACCGCACCGCCACCAATGTCCGCACCGCCTTCGCCAAGAATGGCGGCAACCTGGGCGCTTCGGGCGCGGTCAGCCACGGGTTCGAACGGCTGGGCCTGATCGAGTATCCGGGCAGCGTCGGCGATGCCGACAAGGTGTTCGAAGCCGCGCTGGAAGCCGGGGCCGACGATGTCGAGAGCGATGACGACAGCCACGCGATCTGGGTCGCGGTGGAAAACCTCCACCCCGTCGCCCGCGAGCTCGAAAAGGTGCTGGGTGAGGCCGAGGGCGTGAAGCTGGCCTGGAAGCCCAACCTCAAGACCGAAGTCAGCGCCGACGATGCCGCGACCCTGCTCAAGCTGATCGACGTCCTGGATGACGATGACGACGTCCAGACCGTCTGGGGCAATTACGAAATCCCCGACGCGGTGATGGAGCAGTTGGGCTGATCATCATCGGCCTCGATCCCTCCCTCAGCTGCACCGGCTGGGGGATTGTTGCGAAAAGCGGCAACCGGCTGAGCCACATTGCCAATGGTCAGATCAAGACCGATCCCAAAGCCCCGCTGGCCGAGCGGCTGGTCGTGCTCGATCGCGAGCTGGCGGCCATGATCGCCGCGTACCGGCCCGAAACTGGCGCCGTCGAAGAAGTCTTCGTCAACAAGAACGCCCAGTCCACGCTCAAGCTCGGTCAGGCCCGCGGGGTCTGCCTGCTGGCCTTGGCCCGGGCCGGGCTGACGGTCGCCGAATATGCCCCGACGCTGGTCAAGAAGGCGGTGGTCGGCACCGGCGGCGCGGAAAAGGCGCAGGTTCAGGCCATGCTCAAGGTCCTGCTGCCCGGCGTGACTCCGGCCGGGGCCGATGCCGCCGATGCGCTGGCGGTGGCGATCACGCACGCGCATTTGAGCCGGGGCTAGCAAGGCAGGGTTAAGGCGCGGGGTCGCAGCCTGCGGCTTCGGCAGTAACCAGGAGCCGCCCCATGCCCATGAACCGCACCTTTGCCCTCGCCGCGCTGGCCGGCCTCGCTCTCTCGGGCTGCACCGCCAGCCGCTACCAGATCTCCGACGCCTTGCAGCGCTATGGCCTGAGCGAGAATCAGGCGAGCTGTGCGGCGGAGTTCCTGCGCGGCCACCTCTCGTCCGATCAGGTCAGCCGTCTGACCAAGGCCGCGCGCTATTACGATCGCGAGGGGCGGCTGACCTTCGGGGATCTGGTCCGCGTCGCCGGGCGGATCGACGATCGCCAGGTCCTGTTCCAGGTCGGCGCTGCTGCGCTGGCCTGCCGGGTGGCCGCCGACATCCCGATGCCCCGCTTCTAGCGCATAACTGTTCGCCACTTGTTCCTTTTGCTTGCCGAGCGCGGCGCGGCGGGTTAACCCGCGTGCATGATCGCCCGCCTGTCCGGCCTGCTTGATGATTTCGGCCCTGACTGGGCGTGATTGACGTGAACGGCGTCGGCTACCTCGTCCATTGCAGCGCCCGTACGCTCGATGCCCTGGGCGTGCGGGGGGACCGGGTGACGGTCCACACCGAGCTGCAGGTCTCCGAAAACGACATGCGCCTGATCGGCTTTGCCAGCGGGGGTGAGCGCGAATGGTTCCGCCTGCTCACCGGGATCCAGGGCGTGGGCAGCAAGATGGCGCTGGCCGTGCTCTCGGCGCTGACGGTCGACGAATTGCAGCGCGCCTGCGCCGGCGGTGATGCCGCCATGGTTGCCCGCGCGCAGGGCGTCGGGCCAAAGCTCGCCAGCCGGATCGTCAACGAATTGAAGGACAAGGCCGGCGGACTACCCTCCGCGGCGGGCGCGGCAATCGCCTCGGCCCCACGCGGGTCCTCCAGCCAGGACGCCGTCTCGGCGCTCCAGAACCTCGGTTTCAAGCCCAACGTCGCGACTGAAGCCGTGGCGCGGGCACTGGAGGAACTGGGCGAGGGCGCGGAGCTGAATGACCTGGTGCGGGTCGCACTGAAGCGGGCGGCGGGATGACCGACAACCCCCTCCTCTCATCCACCCGCCAGGTTGATGATGCTGATGCCGCGCTGCGGCCCAAGACGCTCGCCGAATTCGTCGGACAGGCGGCGGCGAAGGATAACCTGCGGGTCTTCATAGAAAGCGCCAAGTCGCGCGGTGAGGCGATGGACCATGTGCTGTTCTTCGGCCCGCCGGGGCTGGGCAAGACTACGCTGGCGCAGATCGTGGCGCGCGAGCTGGGCGTGGGCTTTCGCGCTACCTCCGGCCCGGTGATCGCCAAGGCTGGCGATCTGGCCGCACTGCTGACCAATCTGGAAGAGGGCGATGTCCTGTTCATCGACGAGATTCACCGCCTCAACCCGCAGGTTGAGGAAGTGCTCTATCCGGCGATGGAGGACCGCGCGCTGGATCTGATCATTGGCGAGGGTCCCTCGGCCCGCTCGGTGCGGATTGATCTGCCGCCCTTCACGCTGGTCGGCGCGACCACGCGCGCGGGGCTCCTCACCACGCCGCTGCGCGACCGGTTCGGCATTCCGGTCCGCCTCAACTTCTACACCGAGGGCGAGCTGGAGCGCGTGGTTACGCGCGGAGCGGGACTGCTGAACATCGGGATCGAGCCGACCGGTGCGCGCGAGATTGCGCGGCGTTCGCGCGGGACGCCGCGGATCGCCGGGCGGCTGCTGCGCCGGGTGCGGGATTTTGCCCATGTCGAAGGCCATGCCGCGATCACGCAGGGCCAGGCCGATGCCGCGCTGACCCGGCTGGAGGTCGACAGCCTGGGTCTCGATGCGATGGACCGCCGCTACCTGACCATGATTGCCGAGCTCTACAATGGCGGGCCGGTCGGGGTAGAAACGCTGGCCGCCGGCCTGTCCGAACCGCGTGACACGATCGAGGACGTGATTGAGCCGTTCCTGATCCAACTGGGCCTGATCGCGCGCACGGCGCGGGGGCGCTGCCTCAACGCCCGGGGCTGGCAGCACCTCGGTCTGGCACCGCCTGCGGGCAACCAGGGCGGCCTGTTCGATTCTGCTGATTCGACAGACAAATAGGCAGCGCTCGCGCGCCGCTTGTTAGTAATTTTAGCTACATTCGGTTCCAGATTGGGACAGGTGCATGGCACTGGCCCGGGCTTTCTGACGATTCCCGCTCCGGGACGGCAGAAACAGGGTTAACGCGATTGTCCCTTAATCATTCGTCTGCGTTTCTCTGCCTATAGGGGCATCTCGGCTGCATTGCTGCCGGTCTTTCCGCCCCAGCCAAAGGCAAAGAGAGCAAAGCTTATGTCGGTACGGATGGCCCTTGTGAAATTGTCTGCGGTTGCCGCAGGCGGCGCCGTTGTGGGTGGTGGAGCGGTGCATGTCGCCGAAGCTCCGGCAGCTCAGGTCCAGTACGTCAAGCACGCCAAGCCTGCGCCTAAGGTGATGAAGCGCAAGGTCGTCCGCACGGCCAAGGCTGCGCCGCGCCCGATGAAGAAGATCCGCCGCGTCGTGACCAAGTCGGTCGCCTGCGCCGCGCCGGCTCCGCAGCAGATGGCGATGATGGCCATGCCGCTCCCCCCGCTGCCGCCGATGCCCACCCCGCAGGGTGGCGGCGATAGCGGTGTGACCGTGATCGGCGGTTCGGGCGGCTTCGGCTTCGGCGGCGGGTTCTTCGGCGGCTTCTTTGGCGGCGGCAGTAGCTCGGGCGGCAGCGTGGTTGTTTCGACCACCACCTCGGGCGGCTCGACTTCGACCTCCAGCTCGAGCGGCGGTTCCTCGTCCTCGACCTCGGGCGGCAGCACCTCCAGCTCGACCGGCGGCTTGACCAGCACGACCACCACGGGCGGCATTACCTCCAGCTCGACCACTTCGACTGGCGGCGTTTCGACCTCCACTGGCAACGTCTCGACCTCGACCGGGAATGTCTCGACCAGCTCGGGCAACTACTCGTCGACCTCGACCTCGTCGGGCAACGTCACCTCGACCAGTTCGTCGTCGGGCAACGTGTCGACCAGCACCTCGAGCTCGACCTCGGGCAATGTTTCGACCAGCACGTCCAGCTCGACCTCGGGCAACGTGACCTCGTCGACCTCGACCAGCTCCTCGACATCTTCGTCGACCAGCACCTCATCGTCCTCGGGCAATACCACCACGACCACGACTTCGGGCGGCACCGAAGTTCCGGCTCCGCCGATGCTGCTGCTGTTCGGCGCGGCTGCGGCTGCACTGGTCGGCCGCCGGCGTCTGGCCAAGCAGACCGCCTGACGCGGCAATTCATTCAGACAGGGGGAGGGCGGCCTTGGTGCCGCCCTTTTCCGTTCAGGCGAGCTGCTTGCGTAACCGGGCGTGGTGGGCCTTGTGCTGTTCCTTGCGGGCCAGGTCCTTGTCCGGCAGCCGCCACAGCCAGCCCCGCGCCAGCCAGGGCATGGCATAGGTTTCGACGTCGGACGCCAGCTCGGCCAGCACGCGCTCGCAATCGGCCGGATCGCTGGCGTCATAGCTGTACCACAGCTGCTCGCGCGCCTCGGTCAGCTCGCCCAGGTGCCGGGTGGTCTGGCGCGCCAGCAGATAACGCGGTTCGGCCCAGCGGTCCCATTCACGCCACAGCATCGGCGAGCGGATGATCGTTTCCATCACCGAGCGTGATGTGAAGGGCGCGAAATGCAGCCGCATGATCTTGGCCGTGATCCGGCAAGCGCCATGCTCTTGCCGGTATTCGCGGTGGACCAGCTTGATCACCCAACAGGTCGTGCCGCGGCGGCGGATGAAGCCGCGCGAGCCGCGCCGCTTCCATCCGCCCTCCGCCAGCCGCGGGGCGAGGGTATCGTCGACCGCCGTCTGGACGGCCGTCCGATGCATCAGGCCGCCAGCTTGCGCAGCACGTAGTGCAGGATTCCGCCGTTCATGAAGTACTCGACCTCATTGGCGGTATCGATCCGGCACAGCGCGGTGAAGGTAAAGGTCGAACCGTCCTTGCGGGTCACTTCGACTGTAACATCCTGGCGCGGGGTCAGGCTGGCAACGCCCAAAATCGTGTAAGTGCAGTCGCCATCGAGGCCCAGGGTCTCGCGGGTTTCGCCGTCCTTGAACTGCAGCGGCAGCACGCCCATGCCGACCAGGTTCGAGCGGTGGATCCGCTCAAAGCTCTCGACGATCACGGCGCGGACGCCGAGCAGGTTGGTGCCCTTGGCCGCCCAGTCACGCGACGAGCCGGTGCCGTATTCCTTGCCAGCCACGACCACCATCGGGGTGCCATCGGCCTTGTGCTTCATCGCGGCGTCGTAGACCGGCATGACTTCGCCGTTGTACTTGCTCATCCCGCCTTCGATGCCGGGGACCATCTCGTTCTTGATGCGGATGTTGGCGAAGGTGCCGCGCATCATCACTTCATGGTGGCCGCGCGCGCGCCATAGGAGTTGAAGTCCGCCTTGGCGACCTGGTGCTCCATCAGCCACTGGCCGGCCGGGCTGTCAGCCTTGATGTTGCCGGCCGGGCTGATGTGGTCGGTGGTGATCGAATCGCCCAGCACCAGCAGCGGCTTGGCATCGACGATGTCCTGCACCGGGGCTGGGGTCATCGACATGCCTTCGAAGTAGGGCGGGTTGGCGACGTAAGTCGAGCCGGCGCGCCACGAGTAGGTTTCCGAGCCGGTGACATTGATCGCCTGCCAGTGCTCATCGCCCTTGTAGACGTCGGCATAGCGGGCCTGGAACATCTCGCGGGTGACGCAGGCCGCCATGGTTTCGGCAACTTCCAGGTTGGTCGGCCAGATGTCCTTGAGGAACACGTCCTGACCATTGCTGCCCACGCCGATCGGGGTGGTGACGAAATCGTCGATCACCGTGCCCTTGAGCGCATAGGCCACCACCAGCGGCGGGCTGGCGAGGAAGTTGGCGCGCACGTCGGGCGAAACGCGGCCTTCGAAGTTGCGGTTGCCCGAGATCACGGCCGCGGCAACCAGGCCGTTCTCGTTGATCGCCTTGCTGATCGGTTCGGCCAGCGGGCCGGAGTTGCCGATGCAGGTGGTGCAGCCATAGCCGACCAGGTTGAAGCCGATATTGTCGAGGTGCGACTGCAGCCCAGCCTTGATCAGGTAATCGGTGACGACCTGGCTGCCGGGGGCGAGCGAGGTCTTGACCCACGGCTGCGGCTTCAGGCCCAGCTCGTCAGCCTTCTTGGCGACCAGGCCGGCGGCAACCAGCACACCCGGGTTCGAGGTGTTGGTGCAGCTGGTGATCGCCGCGATCATCACGTCGCCATCGCCAACGGTGAAGTCCTTGCCTTCCACCGGCACGCGGGCGTTGGTCTTCTTGTAGGTCTCGGCCATGTCCTTGGCGAAAACGTCGTCGACGTCTTCCAGGTTGACCCGGTCCTGCGGGCGCTTCGGCCCGGCGAGCGACGGGACGACCGTGCCCATGTCGAGCTCAAGCGTGCTCGAGAAGATCGGATCGGCCGCGGCCGGATCGATCCAGAAGCCCTGCTCCTTGGCATAGGCCTCAACCAGCGCGATCTGGCTTTCCTCGCGGCCCGTGAGGCGCAGGTAGTCGAGCGTCTTGTCATCGATCCCGAAGAAGCCGCAGGTCGCGCCATATTCAGGCGCCATGTTGGCCAGCGTCGCGCGGTCGGCCAGGCTGAGCGAGGCCAGGCCCGGGCCATAGTATTCGACGAAGCGGCCGACCACGCCGTGCTTGCGCAGCAGGTTGGTGCAGGTCAGCACCAGGTCGGTCGCGGTCACGCCTTCGCGCAGCGCCCCGGTCAGCTTGAAGCCGACCACTTCGGGGATCAGCATCGAAACCGGCTGGCCGAGCATCGCGGCCTCAGCCTCGATCCCGCCAACGCCCCAGCCCAGCACGCCCAGGCCGTTGATCATGGTGGTGTGGCTGTCCGTGCCGACGCAGGTGTCGGGATAGGCCACGGTCGCGCCGGTCTGGTCCTTGCTGGTCCAGACGGTCTGGGCGATGTTTTCCAGGTTGACCTGATGGCAGATGCCGGTGCCCGGGGGCACGGCGTAGAAATTGTTGAGCGACTTGGAACCCCACTTGAGGAAGTCATAGCGCTCCATGTTGCGGTGGTATTCGATCTCGACGTTTTCCTGGAACGCCTTGGGGTGGCCGAATTCATCGACCATCACCGAGTGGTCGATCACCAGGTTGACCGGGACCAGCGGGTTGATCTTGCTGGTATCGCCGCCCAGCTTGGCGATCGCATCGCGCATCGCGGCCAGATCGACCACGCAGGGCACGCCGGTGAAGTCCTGCAGCAGCACGCGGGCCGGGCGGTACTGGATTTCCTCGGTCGATTCCTTGGGGCTCTTCTGCCAGTCGATCACGGCCTTGACGTGATCGGTCGAGACGGTGAAGCCGCCGTCTTCGAAACGGAGCAGGTTTTCGAGCAGGACCTTCATCGAGAACGGCAGGCGGCTGACATCGCCCAGCTTGGCCGCGGCCTTCTTGAGCGAATAATAGGCATAGTCCTTGCCGCCGACGCTAAGCGTGCTGCGCGTCCCGAGCGTGTCCTGTCCGACCTGGGTCATCCCGCATATACTCCTGTTGGTGGTGCCCGCCTGCGCGCACGCCCCTTTCGCGGGTGCAGCCGAGCCATATCGGCGCCGCCGATGCGCGGGATTGGCCCTTTCGTCAAGTAGCTGGACCGGGAATCCGAACCAGGACAGGCTCTAAAGTGAGGTCTGTTCGGTGTGGACCGGCGCCGACTTGCGCGCGGCGATCCAGCAGCCGATCACGATCAGCACGACCCCGGCCATGGTTTCTATCGTCACCGGCTCGGCAAAGACCAGCCAGCCGAGCAGCGCCGCCCAGATGAAAGCGGTATATTCGATCGGCAACAGCGCCTGTGCCTCGGCCCGGGCATAGGCCCAGCTGAGCAGCATGAGCGAGACCGCGGCCAGGGCTGCGCCAGCGGCGATCTCGCTCAGCGCAGGCAGGCTGGGAACGACCGCGAGCCACGGCGCGGCGAGCAGTAAAAACAGGCCCGCAAAGCCCATCTGGAACAGTGCCACTTCCTGCGGACTGGCAAGCTGCGCCTGCTTGCGCTGGAAGATCAGGTTGAAGGCATAGAGCACGGCTGACAGCAGCACGGCGCCGATGCCCCACATCGCATCCTCGCTCAGCGCCTCGCGCCCCAATCGGCCCGCGCCGATCACCAGCACCCCGGCAAAGCCCAGCAGCGAGGCGATCACGGCACCCCGCCCGATCTTTTCGCCCAGCATGACGGCGGCCAGATAGAGCGCAATCAGCGGGGCGATGAACGACAGGGCAATCGCCTCGGCCAGCGGTAGGCGGATCAGGCCCCAGAAGAAGCTTGTCGCCAGCCCGGCGCTGATCGCGCCGCGCAGAGCGTGGAGCCTGAGGGCGGATTGGCCCGGCCAGCGCCCGCCGGTTGCGCGCCACAGCGGGGCCATCAGCAGCACCCCGAAGCCCGACCGGAACAGCATTGCGTTGTAAGCCCCGACTTGCAGGCTGGCGCTTTTCATCACTGCGTCCATCACGCTGAACAGCGCAATCCCGCCAGTGGCAACCAGGAACGGCATGACAGGATGGTGGCGATGCTGGCCCGGCGGCAAGTGTTTCTCTCCCTTGGTCCGGCGGGTAGGGGAGCGAGCAAAGGGTGGCAAGCTGCCGCTGGTATTTATCGGATAGTGCTGTAACTTTCCGGTGTTCCGGTCCGAAAGGCAGGTCATGGACTCCGCCGAAACCGTCCCCGAGAGCCAGAGCCCGCTGCGCGGCGGCGATCTGGTCCGCCGCCATGGCGGGGTCACGCGCCTGTGGCACTGGACCAATGCGCTCTGCATTCTGGTCATGCTGATGAGCGGGTTGATGATCCTCAATGCCCATCCGCGGCTCTACTGGGGTCATTATGGCTCGGACCATGACGAAGCCTGGCTGGTCCTGGCGGCGATGGAGGACACCGCCTTTCCCGGCTGGATGACGATTCCTTCGGATTACAGCCTGGCCGATGCGCGGCTTTGGCATTTCGCCTTTGCCTGGCTGCTGGTGCTGGCCTTCACCGGCTACCTGATCTGGGGGCTGGTGCGCGGTCATATCCGGCGGCGGCTGCATATCACCCGCGCCGAATGGAGCCCGCGCCATATTCTGCACGACATTGGCGAACACGCCCGGCTGCGTTTCCCGACCGGCGCGGCGGCGCTTGACTACAATGTACTCCAGAAGCTGGCCTATGGCGGCGTGCTGTTCGTTCTGATCCCCGCCATCATCCTCTCAGGTCTGGCCATGGCGCCGGCACTCGATGCGGCCTGGCCCTGGCTGGTCGACCTGTTCGGCGGACGGCAATCGGCCCGCTCGATCCACTTCATTGCGGCCATGGGGCTGGTGCTGTTCTTCGTCGCACACATCGTCATGGTTGTGCTGGCGGGTCCGATCAATGAAGTCCGCTCGATGCTGACCGGCTGGTACCGCCTCCCGCGGGGCAAGGAGGACGCGGCATGATCCTGACCCGCCGCAAGGCATTGCAGGTCGGTGCGGCAGGTGCCGGCGGTCTACTGCTTTCGGGCTGCGATGCGCTGAATGACAGCGCGCCATTCAAGGATGGCCTGGCCAATGTCGGCCGGCTCCACGAGCTGACCCAGCGCGCGATCATCGGCGATAGCCTGGCGCGCGAGTTTACCGAGGCTGACATGTCGCCGGTGTTCAAGGCCAACGGCAGTCTGCGGGTGGCCGATCCGGCCTATCGGGCGCTGCTGACTGGTGGGTTTGGGCAGTGGGCGCTGCGGGTCGATGGTCTGGTCCACCGCCCGCTCGCCTTACCGCTGACCGCGCTCCAGGCCATGCCGCAGCGCACCCAGATCACCCGGCATGACTGCGTCGAGGGGTGGAGCGCGATCGGCAAGTGGCAGGGGCCGCAACTGGGCGCGATCCTGAGTGCGGCCGGGTTGATGCCGGCCGCTCGCTATGCCGTGTTCCATTGCGCCGACCAGTTGGAAGGCAAGCCGTTCTACGAATCGATCGACCTGATCGAGGCTTTCCATCCGCAGACGATCCTGGCCTGGCGGATGAACGATGCCCCGCTGACCGAACCGCATGGTGCACCGATCCGCCTGCGGGTCGAACGCCAGTTGGGCTACAAGCACGCCAAATACGTGATGCGGATCGAACTGCGCGAAAGCCTGGCCGGACTTTACGGCGGCAAGGGCGGGTTCTGGGAAGACAATCGCGGCTACCAGTGGTGGGCCGGGATCTGATTCACATGATCCGGCGCACGATCTCGGCCGAATAGAGCCACAGCTCGGCGCCCTCGCGTTTCACCCCGCCCATCGCCTTGTTGAACGTGGCCATGTGCGCCGATTGTCCGTGCGCGGCGAGGGCCTCGGCGGTTTCCCAACGTTCGGCGATGCGGATCAGGTCCGGATCGTTGATATCCCGGGAGAAAGCATAGGTCAGGCAGCCTTCCTCTTTGACCGTCTCGGCCACCATGGCGCGGGCGGCATCGGCCACTTTGTCGAACTCGCCGGTTGCCAGCTTGAGCCAGCCTTCGATGATCAGCATGATTCTTGGGTCCTTTCCCGCGTTCGGAAACTTTACTTGGAATTACTTTGCACCCGAATCAAATTGGGTCTCGGCGGCGGATTTTCGTTTGATAACGGTCACATTGTCGACACAACAGCCCCCACTCAGAGCGGCATCTGGATTTCAGTTGCTGCGAAAGTGTTTCATTTCGGGAAGCATGGCAAGAATCCACGACTGACGATTAGTTAATGGCTTGGCAACCATCCCGATTCGGGTATACCTGCTCCCACACGAGATTCTGTGTTGTTCCGGTTCAGGAGAAGCCCGATGAAGAAGTATCTGCTTGCTGCGACGGGGGCCATGGCCCTTGCGTTCAGCTCCAACGCCAGCGCGGCGCTGGTTGTCACCATGACCGGCCCTACGTCCGGCACTTTTGCCAGCAGCCCGGTACCGTGCCTCTCGACGGCGCTTCCCTGCACGTTCAGCGACGTTGCTAACTTTATCACTCCTGCCGGCATGCAGCTGGTCAGTGCGTCGATTACGTCGACCCGTACCAGCCTGGCGACCGACATTAATTTCTCGTCAGTCAAGCTGAATGGCGTCAACTTCGTCATTGGCAGCACCGGTGTCACCGAGTTCCGCTTCCTCAATAACCAGCCGATGACCCCCGGCGGCAACAACGTCCTGGCTGTCAGCGGTCAGTCTTGGGGTCAGGGCGGTTACTCGGGCGTGCTCTCGTTCGCCGCTGTGCCTGAACCCTCGACCTGGCTCATGATGATCCTGGGTGTCGGGATCGCCGGTGCCGCGCTGCGTCGTCGCCGCCAGACCGTCAAGGTTAGCTACGCCTGATCTGTTCAGATCAAGCACACTGAACCGCAGAAAGCCCCGGCACCGCCGGGGCTTTTTGTTTGTGCGCGATCAGTTTGTCGCCGGGCACCAGCTTGAGCGCCGCCCGCGCCACGGTTCGGCCAGGCCCTCCGCCACCAGTCGCGCGCCCAGGCTTTCCCCTTGCCGCATTGCCACCGCCAGACGGCGACCGTAGCGATCACGGCTGCGGGCCTCGTCCACTAGCTGGACCGGCCCCTGGTTGAGCAGTTGCAGCAGGCGCAGCTTGGCGGCCTCGCCGCGCTGGCGTTCGCTCGCGCACTCGGCCTGGGCAGTTTCGGGCGCATTGATATCGGCCATTCGGACCTTCTCGCCCGCCAGCCAGAAGGTGTCGCCATCGACCACGCAGGTTTCGCGCGGGGCGCTGGTGCAGAGCGTGAACAGGGCGGCGGCCGAGAGCAGAAGCGCAGGCATGGCCCGCTGACTGCCGGTGCGGTGCGCAGCGGACTATCCGGACAAACCCGTGGTTTCGCTCGAAAGCGGAGGCATTAGCGGCAGAAAAGCTGGGGTTACAGGCTGAGGAACAGGCCCGCGAGCGCCGCGCTCATCAGGTTTGAGAGGCTGCCAGCGACCAGCGCCTTGATCCCCAGCCGCGCGATCACCGGCGCTGTTCAGGGCCAGGCCGCCGGTAACCGCCATCTGGATTGCGATCGAGCTGAAATTGGCAAAGCCGCACAGCGCGAAGGTAACCACCGCCACCGTCCGTTCGGACAGGCCCTGGACCTGGCCGAGGTCGATGAAGGCGACGAATTCGTTGAGCACCACTTTGGTGCCGAAAAACCCGCCAGCCCGCAGCGCTTCGGTCCAGTCTGGCCCGGCCAGCAGCCAGAAGACGGGTGCGAAGACATAGCCCAGGATCATCTGGAACGAGAGGTCGGGCAGGCCGAACCAGCCGCCGATCCCGCCAAGAATGCCGTTGGCCAGCGCCACCAGGGCGACAAAGGCCAACACCATCGCGCCCACCGCGACGGCCAGTTTGACCCCGGTCTGCGCGCCTTGCGAGGCTGCCATGATGATGTTGGCCGGGGCTTCATCTTCCAGGCCGGCCACCTTGACCTCGTCCGGCTCGACGATCTTCTCGCCCTTCGGGTCAGGCATGATGATCTTGGCCATCAGGATCCCGCCGGGCGCGGACATGAATGCGGCCGCGACCAGATAGTCGATCCGGATGCCCATGCTGGCATAGGCCGCCAGGATCGTGCCGGCGACCCCGGCCATGCCGACCGTCATCAGGCAGAACAGCTGGCTGGGGGTCAGCGCGGCGAGATAGGGCCGGATCACCAGCGGGCTTTCCGACTGGCCGACAAAGATGTTGCTGGCCGCACCCAGGCTTTCGACCTTGCTGACCCCGGTGATCTTTTCCAGCCCGCCGCCGATCCACTTGATCACCAGCTGCATGATGCCGAGGTAATAAAGGATCGAGATCAGCGCGGCGAAGAAGATGATCACCGGCAGGGCGGCGATGGCAAAGCTGGTGCCGCCGATCTCGGGCTTGGCGAGGGGGCCGAACAGGAATTCCACCCCGGCGTGAGCATAGCCCAGCAGCGCGCTGACCCCGTCCGAGGCGCCCTTGAGCATGTGCTTGCCGAACGGAACATAGAGCACCAGCGCGGCGAGGCCGGCCTGCAGCGCGAACGCCGCGCCGACCACACGCAGCCGGATCGCCTTGCGGTCGCTCGACAGGAGCCAGGCAATGCCCAGGATCAGCACGATCCCGATCAGGCTGTTGACGATCAACATGGCAGTGGCGCTCCCCCGGTGAATTCCGTGGTTGTGGTAACGGTCCAGCGGCTCTCCGCCTAGCCGTATTTACCGGGCCTTCCACAAGCGCGGGAAGGTCGCTAAGTCATGGCGATGCAGACTGTTTCGATCCCGCGCTCGCTTTTCGTCCTCGCCATTCTTTATGGCGGCATGGTTCCACTGGGGGGCTTCCTCGGGGCCAAGCAGGCCTCACTCGGCCCGCTGGCGGTCGAAGCGGGGATCTTTCCCTTCCTGACCCTGGTCGCACTATCCTCGGCGATTGCCGAACTGCACGGGCGGGAAACCGCCAACCGGCTGGTGCGCTATGGCTTCGTGCCGCTGATCGTGGCGATCGGCTGGACCTTCCTGGTCGTGCGTCTGCCGACCGACCCGGGGATGTACGAACCAGCCAAGGAAGCTTTCCCGATCATCATGAGCCAGGGCGCGCGGATGATGGCCGCCGGGATCATCGCCTATGGCGTCTCGGTCACGCTCAATATCTGGCTGTTTGACAAGCTGCGCAATGCCGTGGGCAAGTTCGCTGCGGTCCGCGGATTCATCGCCGCAGCGCTGTCGCAGATCGTTGATACGCTGATCTTCATCGGCATCAGCTTCTATGGCGTGCGCCCGATCATGGACCTGATGATCGGCCAGGCGATCGCCAAGGTGGTGCTTTCGGCCGTGCTGGTGCCGCTGATCGTGGTGCTGGCCGTGCGGATCGGCCGACGGCTCGATGCCCCCGCCCAATGACGGAGCCGGGCGAAAACGCTTCAAATCCCCGGTCAGCAGGGTAAAGGCGCGGGGATGACCCAGTCCCACGATCCCCTGATGCTCGCCAAGGCCGAAACGCTGGTCGAGGCGCTGCCCTACCTGCAGCGCTATGCCGGGCGCACTTTCGTGGTGAAGTACGGCGGCCATGCGATGGGCGATCCGGAGCTGGCGCGCGATTTTGCCGAGGATGTGGTGCTGCTGAAGGCGGTCGGGATCAACCCGGTCGTGGTCCACGGCGGCGGGCCGCAAATCGGGGCCATGCTCAAGAAACTGGGCGTCGAAAGCAAGTTCATCGACGGCCTGCGGGTGACTGACAAGGCTACCGCCGAAGTGGCGGAAATGGTCCTGTCCGGCGCAATCAACAAGGAACTGGTCGGCTGGATCGCCGGGGCCGGCGGCAAGGCGCTCGGTATCTCGGGCAAGGACGGCGGCCTCGTCACTGCGACCAAGGTCGAGCGGACCACCAAGGACCCCGACAGCAATATCGAGCGGGCGGTCGACCTGGGCTTCGTGGGTGAGCCGACCGCGGTCGACGTGACCCTGATCGAAACCGCCAGCGCCGCCGGGATGATCCCGGTGATCGCGCCGATCGCACCGGGGATCGATGGCGAGACCTACAATATCAACGCCGATACCATGGCCGGGGCAATCGCCGCGGCGCTGGGCGCGGCGCGGCTGTTCCTGCTGACCGATGTGGCGGGCGTGCTCGACAAGCAGGGCAACCTGCTGACGGACCTGACCCCGGCCGACATCACCAAGTTGCAGGAAGACGGCACGATCAGCGGCGGGATGATCCCCAAGCTGGAAACCTGCATCCACGCGGTTGAGGCCGGGTGCGAGGCGGCGGTCGTGCTCGATGGCCGGGTGCCGCATGCCATGCTGATCGAAGTGTTCACTGCGCGCGGGGCTGGCACCCTGATCCGCCGCTAAGGCCCTTTCCCTCTCCCAAGGACCCAATCGATGATCAACGAAGTGCTCATCCCGATCCTGGAACTGTTCGCCAACCTGATCATCACCGTGGTGATCGTGCAGTTCGTGCTGGGGCTGTTGATCAGCTTCAACGTAGTCAGCTTCCATAACCAGTTCGTGTCCGCGCTGTGGACCGCGCTCAATGCAATTCTCGATCCGATCCTGGCTCCGATCAAGCGGCGCATGCCCAATACCGGCGGGATCGACTTTTCGCCGATCGTGTTGATCCTGTTGATCAACGTGGCCCTGATTATCCTCTCCTATGTCGGGCGACAGGTTGGATGAGCCAGGCTGCGGTCATTGACGGGAAGGCTTTTGCGGCCGGGCTGCGCGCGCGCGTTGGTGTTGCAGCAGCTGCCTTTGAGGCCAAGGCTGGGCGCAAGGCGGGCCTGGCTGTGGTACTGGTGGGCGATGATCCGGCCAGCCAGGTCTATGTCCGCAACAAGGGCAAGCAGACGGTGGAAGCCGGCATGGCCAGCTTTGAACACAAGCTCCCGGCCGATACCGCCCAGGCCGATCTGATCGCGCTGGTCGAGCGGCTTAATGCCGATCCGGCGGTTGACGGTATCCTGGTTCAGCTGCCGCTACCGAAGCATCTCGATGAGCAGGCCGTGGTTGAGCGGATCAGCCCGAACAAGGATGTCGACGGCCTGACCCCGACCAGCACGGGCCGCCTGGCGCTGGGCCTGCCGGGGCTGGTGCCCTGCACCCCGCTCGGCTGCCTGATGCTGCTCAAGGACCGGCTGGGCGACCTGTCGGGCAAGGATGCGGTGGTGATCGGGCGCTCGATCCTGGTCGGCAAGCCGATGGCGCAACTGCTGCTGGCCGAAAGCTGCACCGTCACCATCGCGCATAGCCGCACGCAGAACCTGGCCGACGTGGTCCGCCGCGCCGATATCGTCGTGGCTGCGGTCGGCCGGCCTGAAATGGTCAAGGCCGACTGGATTAAGCCCGGCGCGACCGTGATCGATGTCGGCATCAACCGCGTGCCGGCGGCAGAAGAGGGCAAGACCCGGCTGATCGGCGATGTCGACTATGCCGGGGCCAGCACGGTTGCCGGCGCGATCACGCCGGTGCCGGGCGGGGTCGGGCCGATGACCATTGCCGTCCTGCTGCGCAACACGCTGGTTGCCGCGCACCGCATTGCAGGGGTGGCGCTGGAGGACCAAGCGCTTTAGGCTGCAGGCCATGAAGCGCTTCCTGATCGCCGCCACACTCTCGCTCACTCTGGTCGCCTGCGCCTCGGGCCCACGCGGCCCGCGCTTTGGCAAGATTGAACCGATCGCCAATCCCAGTGCCGTGATCGCCGCCGAACTCGCCTTTGCCCGCCTGGCGCAGGAGAAGGGCCAGTGGACGGCCTTCCGCGCAACGGCGGCCGATGGCGCGGAGATGTTCGTGCCCCACCGGGTGAAAGCGGCCGATTGGCTCAAGGGCCGGGCCGAGCCGGCTGTGGCGGTCAAGTGGCAGCCGCATGCTGTCTGGTCGAGCTGCGACGGCACCTATGCGGTGACCCGCGGCGGCTGGGAAAGCCCCAACGCCAGCGGCAGCTTCGCGACCATCTGGCAGCGCCAGAAAAACGGCGCATTGAAGTGGATCGCCGATATGAGCCTGACGGCCGATGGCCCGGCCTCCGCGCCGGAAATGATCGCTGCCCGCGTGGCCGAATGCAAGATCCGTCCAGCTCCGCCGCCGGTGATCGCCGTGGCTGACAGCGATTGGCAGACGGGCGCTTCCGCCGATGGAACGCTGCGCTGGGGCACCGGCGCGACTGCCAGCGGCGGCCGGCGGATCCTCGTCTCGCTGTGGAACGGCACGACTTACGAAGCAGTGCTTGACCACTCCGCACCTGCCACCGGAGCGCCGCGCTAGGCCATGCTTGAACTGTTCCTCTCCGCCTTCATCGCCCTGTTCGTGGTGATCGATCCGCCCGGCTGCGCGCCGATCTATGCCGGCCTGACCAGCGGGGCGACCCATGCTCAGGCGCGGATCATGGCGCTGCGGGCCACCTTCATCGCCACGATCATCCTGCTGGTCTTTGCCGTATTCGGCGAGGACCTGCTCGGCGCGCTGCATATCGAACTCGATTCCTTCCGCATCGCCGGCGGGATCATGCTGTTCCTGATCGCGCTCGACATGGTGTTCGAAAAGCGCACCCAGCGCCGCGAGGAACGGGCGGAAAAGGTCAAGGCTACGCCCGAGATCGAGGACGTCTCGGTCTTCCCGATGGCCATGCCAATGATCGCCGGGCCGGGCTCGATCGCGACGATCATGCTGCTGACCGCCCGCGCCAAGGGGACTGACGAAACGCTGGTCGTACTGGGCGCGCTGGGGGCGGTAATGCTGCTGACCCTGCTGGCGCTGGTCGCGGCGGGGCCGCTGATGAAGCTGCTTGGCGCGCGGGTTGAGGCGGTGATTACCCGCCTGCTCGGGGTGCTGCTGGCGGCACTGGCCGCGCAGTACGTGATCGACGGGCTGAAAGCGACAATGGCCTGATCGGCGCTATTGCAGGGTCACCCGGCCTTCGTCGCTGTCCCGCCGGCCGAAAAACTGCATCAGCTGGACCAGCAGCTCGCAGCGCGCGGCAATGTTCGGCGCTTCGAGCAGCGCCTGCTTGGCGGCGGCATCGAACGGCGCAATCTGGCTGACCCCATCAATCAGCGACGTATCGTCGAGCGAGGTCACGGCCTCCCAATCGACCCGGTAACCCTGGGCTTCGGCAAAGCGCCGCGCCTCGCGTTCGAACCCGGCGCGCTCGACCGGGGACAGCGTCTGGTGCGGCGGATCTTCGAGCAGTTCGGCCTCGACCTGGCGGAAGGGCGTGATGACATCGAGCTCGCGCAGCAGGCGGAAGCGCGCTTCACCTTCGAGCACCAGGTTGAAGCGCCCGTCTTCCAGCGCTTCGACATCGGCGATCTTGCCAATGCAGCCGACGCTGAACAGCGGCGCGCCTTCCTCCGGGCGTTGCGGCTGGATCATGGCAATGCGGCGGTCGCGGGCCAGGGCATCGGTCACCATCGCCCGGTAACGCGGCTCGAAGATGTGCAGCGGCAGTTGCAGCCCAGGGTATAGCACGGCGCCGGTCAGCGGGAAGATCGACAGGCGCACGGGATTGCTCAACCGAACAGCACCAGCGAGAGCTTGCGGCGCATGGCGGCGACCCACGGGTCTTCCAGCCCGACCGCTTCAAAGATCTGCAGCAGCTTCGCCTTGGCGGCGCCTTCGTTCCATTCGCGGTCGGCGGCGATCATACCCAGCAGAGTCTCGGCAGCGGCATCGCGTTCCCCGGCGGCAAAGGCGGCAGTGGCATAGGCCAGCTGGCCT
>JACDQK010000192.1 GCA_015657645.1 Novosphingobium sp. | reverse complement strand
GGGCCCAGCCCTTGCGGCGCTCGGCCAGTTCGGCTTCATCGACTTCCAGTTCGATCGTCCCGGCTTCGGCATCGATCGAGATCATGTCGCCCTCCTTGACCAGCGCGATCGGGCCGCATTCGGCCGCTTCCGGGCCGACATGGCCGATGCAAAAGCCGCGGGTCGCACCGGAGAAGCGGCCATCGGTGATCAGCGCCACCTTCTCACCCATGCCCTGACCATAGAGTGCCGCCGTGGTGGCCAGCATCTCGCGCATGCCCGGTCCGCCGCGCGGCCCTTCGTTGCGGATTACTATCACGCTGCCTTCGCGAATCGCCTTGGCCTCGACGGCGGCAAAGGCGTCTTCCTCGCACTCAAACACCTGCGCCGGACCGCGGAACTGCAGCCGCGCCATGCCTGCCACCTTCACGATCGCGCCCTCGGGTGCCAGCGAACCGCGCAGACCGACCACACCGCCAGTCGGGGTCAGCGGGCTCTTCACGCCGTAGATCACCTTCTGGTCAGGATTCCAGGTGATCTCCTCGATATTCTCGCCCAGGGTCTTGCCGGTCACGGTGATCGGCTCGGGATCGAGGAAGCCGCCATCCAGCAGCGCCTTCATCACCATGTAGACCCCGCCGGCATCGTACATGTCCTTGGCAACATACTGCCCGCCGGGCTTGAGATCGGCGATGTAGGGCGTCGATTTGAAGATCTCCGCCACGTCGAACAGGTCGAAATCGATCCCGCATTCGCTGGCCATGGCCGGCAGGTGCAGCGCGGCGTTGGTCGAACCGCCGGTTGCCGCGACGACGCGGGCGGCGTTTTCAAAGGCGGCGCGGCTGCAGATCGTGCGTGGGCGCAGGTTGCGTTCGATCAGGTTCATCACCTGCTTGCCGGCCGCAATGGCGATTTCCTCGCGCGACTTATAGGGTGCCGGGGCCATGTTGCTGTTGGGCAGCGACAGCCCGATTGCTTCAGCCACGCAGGCCATGGTGTTGGCAGTGTACTGCCCGCCGCAGGCACCGTGGCCCGGACAGGCAGCCTTTTCGATTGCGGTCAGTTCGGACAGGGGACAGGCTCCGGCCGAATAGCGCCCGACGACCTCGAACACGTCTTGCACGGTCAAGTCGCGGTCCTGATAGCGACCCGGCAGGATCGAGCCGCCATAAACGAAGATCGACGGCACATTGAGCCGCAGCATGGCCATCATCATGCCGGGCAGGCTCTTGTCGCAGCCGGCAAAGCCGACAATCGCATCATAGCAGTGTCCGCGCACCGAGAGCTCGACCGAATCGGCGATCACCTCGCGGCTGACCAGCGAAGAGCGCATGCCCTGATGGCCCATCGCGATCCCGTCGGTAACAGTGATGGTATTGAACCGGCGCGGCGTACCGCCCGCGGCAATCACCCCATCGCGGCAGATGTTGGCCTGGAAGTCGAGCGCAGTGTTGCACGGCGCCGAGTCATTCCCGGCCGAGACCACGGCGACGAACGGCTGGGCGATTTCCTCTTCGGTCATGCCCATCGCGTAGTAGTACGAACGTTGCGGGGCGCGCTCGGGCCCGACCGAAACATAACGGCTGGGCAGGCGGCTCTTGTCGAAGCGGGTCATTTTCAGTCCTTGCGAATGGCACTTTGCGCAATTCGCCCTGCCTTCAGGACAACGAAAGCGCAACCCTGTTGCACAGCCGGGCCAGCCGTTCGGCCCAATTAGCCTGCTGCTCCGCCGTCGCGACCTCGTCATGGCGCAGTTCGATGCCCAGGTAAGGCCGCCCCTCCGCCTCGCAGTGGCGGTTCATGGTGTAGTTGAGCAGCTTGCCGGAATAGGGCAGCTGATCACCGACGCAGAGGCCCTCGGCCTCGAGCAGCGGGATGGCGAGGCGCGAGGCGCGGTCATCCTCGTTGTAGAGCACGCCGACCTGCCAGGGGCGGGCCTCGTCGCTGGACGCCAGCTGCGGGGTGAAGCTGTGCAGCGAGAGGACCAGCGCTGGCGGGCGTTCATCGAGCAGCGCGGCCAGCGCGGCGTGATAGGGCGTGTGGAAGCGCTCCAGCCGCGCCTGATGGTCAGCATGGTCCAGCGCATTGCCGGGGATCGCGTGGCCGTCACTGGCAATCGGGATCACAGCCGGCGCATGCGGCTCGCGGTTGAGATCGCAGACCAGGCGGCTGATATTGCCCTGAAAGGCGGCGATGCCAGGGCGCTCGGCCAGCAGCGCGCCGACTTCGGCAACGCCCAGATCGACCGCGATGTGCTGGCCAAGCAGCGCGGGGTCGATGCCGAGGTCGATATCGTCCGGCACCCGGTTCGACGCGTGATCCGATACGACCAGAACTCCGCCGAACCGCGGCGTGCCGAGCAAGCGGTAGGCTTCGTGCTCCTTCACCGCAGTGCTCCGGCGAGTGTCCACCAGTCCGCTGGCATGGCCGCCTGCGCCGCATCGCGCTGAACTGGATCGTCATAGAGCGCGAAGCAGGTCGCGCCGGAGCCAGACATCCGCGCCAGGACCGGATTGGTTGCCTTGAGTGCCGCAAGCACCTCGCCGATCACTGGGCAGAGGCTCAGCGCCGGAGCCTCCAGATCGTTGCGCCCGGCCAGCATGATCTCACGCAGATTGCCGTCTGTCAGCGGCCCGCGGTCAATGCCATCCCAGGCCTTGAACACTGGCCCGGTGCTGAGCGGCACGCGCGGGTTGACCAGCAAGCAGGCCATGCCGGCCAGATCGTTCGGCACTTCGGTCAGTTCGGTCCCGGTTCCCCGGCCAATGCAGGCGCGCGAGAGGACACATGCTGGCACGTCAGCCCCCAGCCTGGCCGCGCGGGCTTGCCAGTCAGCCGGCAAGCCCTGGCTGCGCTCGACCAGCCGGAACAGCGCCCCGGCATCGGCCGAGCCACCGCCCAGCCCCGCTGCGACCGGCAGGTTCTTCTCCAGCGTCACCGCCCAGCCCTGCGCGCGCGGCAGGGCGGTGAGCGCCTGCATCACGATATTGTCGAAAGGATTGTCCAGCGTCCCGGCAAATTCGCCCAGCACCCGCAGGCTGTCGCGCTCGGCGGGCGAGACGCTCAGCCGGTCCCCCGCGTCGACGAAAGCAAAGACCGTCTCAAGCTCATGATAGCCATCCTCGCGCCGCCGCCGCACGTGCAGCGCGAGGTTGATCTTGGCAAAGGCGGTTTCGATCACCGTTCGGGCAGATCACATATTCGGATAGTTCGGACCGCCGCCACCTTCGGGCGTTACCCAGTTGATGTTCTGGGTCTTGTCCTTGATGTCGCAGGTCTTGCAGTGGACGCAGTTCTGGGCGTTGATCTGCAGGCGCGGATTGCCTTCCTCGACGCCGAGGAACTCATAGACGCCGGCCGGGCAGTAGCGCGCCTCAGGCCCCGCGTAGAGGTTGAGGTTGATCTCCACCGGCACCGCCGGGTCCTTCAGCTGCAGGTGGCAGGGCTGGTCTTCCTCGTGATTGGTGAAGGACAGCGCCACGCTGGACAGGCGATCGAAAGTGATCACGCCGTCGGGCTTGGGATAGGCGATCGGCTTGTAGAGATCGGCCCGCCCGGTTTCATCACAATCGCGGTGGTGGCCCATGACCGGCAGGATCGGCAGCTTGAGATAGCGCAGCCACATGTCGAGCCCGGCGAAGACCGTGCCGATATCACCGCCGAACTTGGCGACCATCGGTTCGGCGTTCTGGACCAGCTTGAGCTCCTTGGCGATCCAGCTTTCGCGCACGGCGGCATCGTATTCGACCATCGCATCGTGCTCACGGCCCGAAGCGATTGCGGCCTCGGCGGCTTCGGCGGCGAGCATCCCGCTCTTCATCGCGGTGTGGCTGCCCTTGATGCGCGGCACATTGACGAAGCCGGCCGAGCACCCGATCAGCGCGCCGCCCGGGAAATCGAGCTTGGGCACCGACTGCCAGCCACCTTCGTTGATCGCACGCGCGCCATAGGACACGCGGCGGCCGCCTTCCAGGATCGCGCGGATTTCCGGGTGCTGCTTCCAGCGCTGGAATTCCTCGAACGGGTAAACGTAGGGATTCTTGTAATCGAGCGCGGTCACGAAGCCCAAGGCAACCTGGTTATTGGCCTGGTGGTAGAGGAACCCCCCGCCCCAGCTGTCGCTCTCGGTCAGCGGCCAGCCCTGGGTATGGAGCACGCGGCCCGGCACGTGCTTGGCCGGATCGATGTCCCACAGTTCCTTGATACCCAGGCCGTAGACCTGCGGTGCGCAATTGGCTTCCAGATCGAACTTGGCCTTGAGCGTCTTGGTCAGGTGGCCGCGCGCGCCTTCGGCAAAGAAGGTGTACTTGGCGTGGAGTTCCATGCCGGGCTGGTAATCGCCCTTGTGGCTGCCGTCCTTGGCCACGCCCATGTCCTGGGTCGCGACGCCCTTGACCGAGCCGTCTTCGTTATAAAGCACTTCCGAGGCCGGGAAGCCGGGGAAGATTTCCACACCCAACTCTTCCGCCTTGCCCGCTAGCCAGCGACACAGGTTGCCGAGCGAACCGGTGTAATTGCCGTTGTTCGACATGAACGGCGGCATCGGCCAGTGCGGCACATCGAACTTGCCCGTGGCGGAGAGCACCCAGTGCCAGTTGTCCGTCACCGGGGTTTCGGCCATCGGGCAGCCGTCTTCGCGCCAGTTCGGCAGCAGCTCGTCCAGCGCCTTGGGATCGACCACTGCGCCCGACAGGATATGGGCGCCGACTTCGCTGCCCTTTTCCAGGATGCAGACCGAAAGCTCTGCATTCACCTGTTTCAGCCGGATCGCCGCAGCAAGGCCGGCCGGGCCGCCGCCGACGATGACGACGTCATAGGGCATGGATTCGCGTTCGCTCATGGTCCACCTGTTCGTGCTTAATCGTGCGGTTGAGCCTTGAAAGCTGGCTTGCGGCAGGTCAAGACCGCAAATGTGAACACCCCCGCACAAACTGATCCGGCAACCGATCCCGCCGCCGCGCTCGCGGCCGTGCTCGACTGGTGGCGCGAGGCGGGCGTCGACCATGCCTTTTCTGACGATCCGCGCACCTGGCTAGCCGAACCGGCCGCGCCCGAACCGGAACCGGAGCGGAGCGATGTTCCGCCGCCCATGCCGGCCAAGCCTGCCCCTGGTCCTCTGGCGGCCGCACCGCTGGCCGGCCTCGACGCCCTCCCCGGGAACCTGGCGGAGTTCCAGGCCTGGTGGCTGGCCGAACCATCGCTCGATGACGGCCAGGTTGCGGGCCGCGTTCCGCCGCGCGGGGCCGAGGGCGCGGCGCTGATGGTGCTGGTCGATCACCCCGAGGTCGAGGACCGCGATGTCCTGTTGTCCGGCCCGCAAGGGCGGCTGCTGCAGGCGCTGTTCGGCGCCATGGGGATTGGGCCCGATCAGGCCTATATCGCCGCCTGCCTGCCGCGCCATATGCCGCTGCCGGACTGGGCCGCGCTCGATGCTGCCGGGCTTGGCCAGGTGGTGCGCCACCACATCGCTTTGGCCCGTCCGCAGCGCCTGCTGGTGTTCGGACGGCACATCTCGCCGCTGCTTGGCCACGATCCAGCGAAAAGCGCTGAACCTTTGCGGATTTTTAACCATGAGGGCCAAAGCATTCCGCTGTTGATGGCGCCGGGTCTGGCCACACTGGCCGGCCGGCCGCGCAACAAGGCCGGGTTGTGGCAAGCCTGGCTGGACTGGACGGGGTAGAAACTGGCGTGACGCGCACCACTGCTAAACTGATGCTGGCCCTGGGCCTGGCGGGCAGTCTTGCCGCCGTGGCAACGCCTGCGCAGGCCAACAGCGCGGCGGTCGATTACTTCCGCAACCGGGCTGACCGCAGCAATGTTCCCACCCTGCTGAGCCAGGATGACCGGACCTATTATCGCGACCTGTTCGGCGCGATCGAGCGGTCTGACTGGGCCAAGGTCCAGCAAATGTTCGCCCAGCGGCAGGACGGGCCGCTGCATCAAGTGGCGATGGCTGAGTATTATCTTGCACCGACCTCGCCCAAGATCGAACTCGATGCGCTGAGTGCCTGGCTGGCCAAGGGTACCGACCTGCCCCAGGCCGAACAGATCGCCCTCTTGGCGCAGAAGCGCGGGGCGACTGCCCTCCCCGCCCTGCCCCAGGCCGGGTCGCTGGTCAGCCAGCCGAACCGGGCCAAGCGGATCCGCCCGCGCGAAACCAACGACGGGACCATGCCCAGCGCCGTCGCCGCCGCGATCAATTCCAGCATCAAGGCTGACAATCCGGCCGGGGCCAAGGCCCTGCTCGACGGGATCGACACCCAGCTTTCCCCCGCCGCCCGGGCCGAATGGCGCGCGAAGATCGCCTGGTCGTTCTATATCGAGAATGACGATGCCTCGGCCTATACCCTGGCCCAGACCGTGCAGGACGGCGCCGGGCCGTGGGTGGCCGAAGGTTGGTGGACCGCTGGCCTCGCCGCCTGGCGGATCGGTGACTGCATGGGGGCAGGCGATGCCTTTGTCCGCACTGCCGGCACCTCGCAGAACAGTGAACTGACTGCCGCCGCGCTTTACTGGCAAAGCCGCGCTGCGGTGCGTTGCCGCCAGCCGGAAAAGGCCTCGGCCTCACTCAAGGCCGCCGCCAGGATGGACGAGACGCTCTACGGCATGCTCGCCGCCGAGCAGCTTGGCCTGGCCCTGCCGCAGACCCACACCGCGCCGGACTTTACCCAGAACGACTGGCAGAAGCTGCGCGACGAAACCAATATCCGCACCGCCGTGGGCCTGGCCGAGATCGGCCGCGACGGCCTGGCTGATGAAGTGCTGCGCCACCAGGCCCGGCTGGGCCCGGCGGGCGAGTATCAGCCGTTGACCCGCCTTGCCCGCGACCTCGGCCTGCCCTCGACCCAGTTGTGGATGGCTTACAACGCCCCGGTCGGGGGGCGCGCCGAACCCGCCGCGCGCTTCCCGACGCCGAAGTGGACCCCGGCCAACAACTGGCAGGTCGATCCGGCGCTGGTCTATGCCCATACGCTGCAGGAATCGGTGTTCCGGACCAAGGCGGTCAGCCCGGCCGGCGCCCGCGGCCTGATGCAGATCATGCCGGCCGCCGCGCGTGACCATGCGGGATCGCTGGGCGTTTCGGGCACGGCGACCGATCTACACAAGCCAGAGGTCAACCTCGCCTTCGGCCAGCGTCATTTGCAAATGCTGCGCGATGCGCAGGGCACACAGGGTCTGCTGCCCAAGGTGATGGCAGCCTATAACGCCGGCCTTACCCCGATCGCGCGCTGGCAGTATGAGATCAAGGACCAGGGCGATCCGCTGCTGTGGATCGAAAGCGTTCCCTATTGGGAGACGCGCGGTTATGTGAACATCGTGATGCGCAATTACTGGATGTACGAACGCCAGGCCGGCGGCCCATCGGAAAGCCGGATTGCGCTGACCCAAGGCCTGTGGCCGACTTTCCCCGGCATTTCCGGGGCGAGCGCCGTGCGGATGAGCGCCAACGGGGTGATCCAGCGTGGCCGTTGATCCCAGCCGCACCTTCAAGCCGATCAACATCGCGGTCCTGACCGTATCCGATACCCGCACTGCGGCGGACGATACCTCGGGCGATATCCTGGTCGAACGGGTCCAGAAATCCGGTCATCGGCTGGCTGCGCGGGCGATTGTCCGCGATGATCCGGGCCTGATCGTAAGCAAGCTCAACGACTGGATCGACGATCCCGCCATCGACGCCGTGGTCTCGACCGGCGGCACCGGCCTGACCGGCCGCGACGTAACGCCCGAGGCGCTCGGCCGGATCGACGGCGCGCGCGAAATCCCCGGCTTTGGCGAGCTGTTCCGCTGGATCAGCTTCCAGACCATCGGCACCAGCACGATCCAGAGCCGCGCCTGCGCCGTGGTCGCGCGCGGCACCTACATCTTCGCCCTGCCGGGCTCCAACGGCGCGGTGAAGGATGGCTGGGACGGAATCCTCGCCGAACAGCTCGACAGCCGTAACCGGCCCTGCAACTTTGTCGAACTGATGCCGCGGCTTAAGGAAGTCTGACCTTCTTGTAGTTTTGTTCCGCATATGTTCTACTATGCGGATGACGAATCCCTCCCCCATCCATGGCCGTGGCGCTCAGTCAGCCGCTGTGCCGCAGCGCTTCGGCCTCGCCGCGCGTGAGGCGGATGGGGACTGGCTCGATGTGCGCGTAGAGATCGATGGACCCGGCCCCAAGCTGCGCACCACGGTGACCGAAGAGCGCGCGAAGACGATCATCAGCCGCAATAGCTCGCCCGACATTCCCTTCGACCGCTCGATCAACGCCTATCGCGGCTGCGAGCATGGCTGCGTCTATTGCTATGCCCGGCCGACGCATGCCTTCCACGATCTCTCGCCAGGTCTCGATTTCGAGACCAAGCTGTTCGCCAAACCCGATGCTGCTGCCTTGCTCCGCGCCGAGCTGGCTAAGCGCGGCTATAGCCCGGCACCGATCGCGATGGGGACCAATACGGATCCATACCAGCCAATTGAGGCGACTTACCGACTGACGCGTCAGGTCTTGGAAGTCTGCCTGGAGACCCGCCACCCGGTGACAATCACCACCAAGAGCGCGCGGGTGGTGCGCGATCTCGACCTGCTGACGGAGCTGGCGAAGCTGAACCTGACGGCGGTCTCGATCTCGGTCACCAGCCTCGATCCCAAGCTCTCCGGCCTGCTTGAACCGCGCGCCTCTTCCCCGGCCAAGCGGCTTGATGCGCTTGAGAAGCTGGCCGCTGCTGGCGTGCCGGCGCACGTCTCCGTCGCCCCGGTGGTTCCGGCGATCACCGACGAATTCATCGAGCGCATTCTCGAGGAAACAGCCGGGCGCGGCGTCAAGACCGCCAGCTGGATCATGCTGCGCCTCCCGCACGAAGTCGCGCCGTTGATGCGCGAATGGCTGGAGGTTCACTTCCCTGACCGCGCCGGCAAGGTCATGGGCATCGTCCAGGCCATGCGCCGCGGCAAGGACTATGACAGCCGTTTCTTCGAACGGATGAAGCCCAAGGGCGTCTGGGCAGACGTGTTCCGCACCCGCTTCCGGATCGGCTGCCAGCGCCTCGGCCTCAATCGCGAACCGCCACAGCTCGATTGCAGCCAGTTCGTCGCGCCGCGCAGCGATGGGCAGCTGTCCTTGCTTTGAAGCGTCATGCTGATAGCCTGCTGCAACCACAGCCTGGAGCCTCGGCCATGCGGTTGCCGATCATCCTGACCCTTGCCGCGCTGGCTGCCTGTTCTGCCCCCGCGCAGAAGTCGCCTTTCGATCGCCTTGCCACCGACCCGGTCAAGCATGGCGAGCGGCTGGCGACGGTACTCGGCTGCAAGGGTTGTCATGGCAAGGACCTGACCGGACAAGACTGGAGCGCGCCCGATTTCGTCGACATGACGACGGCCAACCTGACCGTTTCGGCGCAAAAGCACTCGGTCGAGGACCTCAAGACCATGATCGCCCACGGTCACCGTCCGGGTGGACGCGAATTATGGGATATGCCCTCGTTCCTGTTCACGCATCTGCAGACGAGGACCTGGACGCAATCGCCAGCTACCTCAAGACGCTCAAACCCATCGGCAAGGCCGCGCCCGATCCGGTGTTCTACCCGGCCGCCCGCGCCGAAATGGCCAAGGGGATTTATCACTCGTCTGCGGTCGAAGCGAAGCAGCAGTTCGCCAACCGTGGGCCCGATGCCGGACCACAATTCGAACGCGGACGGGCGATCGCGCGGGCCAGCTGCGCCGAATGTCACCGCATTGAACTCGACGGCAAGCCGGCCTACCCAGGCGAACCCGCCAACCCGAACCTGCGGATTGTCGCCTCCTATAGCGAAGCGGATTTCCTCAATTTCATGATCACCGGCAAGGCCGCCGGCAATCGCGAACTGCCGATGATGAGCGGCGTCGCCCGCCGCCGCTTTGCGCTGATGACCGATGCTGAGCGGAAAGCGGTCTATGCTTATCTCAAGCGGGTGGGTGAATTGAGCAACTGATCCGCTGGTTCAGCCCCCGAACCGGATCAGCCGGCTGTCCGCCACCGCGGCGCTGCGGTGCGGAACGACATCGCGGATGTATTCCTCGTTCTTGACCATCGCCATGAAGATGCCGCTGTTGGGGTAACCCATGACAAAGGCCTCGTCCCACTCACCCGCCGGGCCGGTGACGACGCATTCCATTGGGGCTTCCCAGACCATCGCCGCACCATCGTTGGCCACGACGCGCTGGAAGCCTTCGAGGTAGATGGCATAGGCCTCGCGCCCCGTCAGACCCTTCCCATGGTCGGGATGGCCTTCCGGGTACTCCGCCAGATCGCGGAACTTGATCAGGTTGAGCATGTGGATCGGCCGGTCGCGCGGCAGGTCCTTGAACGCCTGCCAGTTCTCCCGGCTCGGATCCACATAGCCCGTCATCTCAGCCCTCCACCAACTTGTAGTCGCGGAACTGGTCGCGCAGATCCTTCTTGCTGATCTTGCCGGTCGCGCCGTGCGGGATTGCGTCAACGAACTCGATCGCATCGGGCAGCCACCACTTGGCGACCTTCTCGGCCAGGTGCGCCATGATCGCTTCCTTGGTCACGCCCATGCCGGCCTTCTTGACCACGACCAGGATCGGGCGCTCGTCCCACTTGGGGTGGTAGATGCCGATCGCCGCCGCTTCGGCCACGCCGGGCACGCCGACCGCCGCATTCTCGAGCTCAACCGAGCTGATCCATTCCCCGCCAGACTTGATCACGTCCTTGGTCCGGTCGGTCAGCTGCAGCGTGCCGTCCGGGTGGAGGATCGCGACGTCGCCGGTATCGAACCACTGTTCGGCATCGGTCGCATCGGCCTCGGCCTTGAAGTAGCGCTTGATTATCCAGGGCCCGCGCACCTGCAGCGCGCCGCTGGTCTGGCCGTCGCGCGGCAGAACCTTGGTCGGATCGCCCAGATCGACCGTGCGCAGCTCGACGCCGAAGGGCACGCGGCCCTGCATCTGCTTGATCGAAACCTGTTCGTCGAACGAGCGGTCGTCCCAATTCCAGGTCTTGGCGCCAGTCGTGCCGATCGGGCTGGTTTCGGTCATACCCCAGGCGTGGGCGACATTGACCCCGGCCTTCATAAGCCGCTCGATCATGAAGCGCGGCGCGGCCGAGCCGCCGATGATCGCCTGGCGCAGCGTCGGCAGCGTCGTGCCGGTCGCGTCCATGTGCTGGAAGGTGGCGAGCCAGACGGTCGGCACGCCAGCGGAGTGCGTCACCTTCTCACGGTTCATCAGCTCGCACAGCACGGCCGGATCGTTCACCGCCGAGAAGACGAACTTGATCCCCGCCGCCGCCCCGGCCCAGGGCAGGCCCCAGCTGGCGGCATGGAACATCGGCACCACCGGCAGCATGACCGAGCGGGCATCGAAATCGAAGATCGCCGGCTGCAGGCCAGTGATCGCATGGAGGAAGGTCGAGCGGTGCTCGTACAGCACACCCTTGGGGTTGCCGGTGGTGCCGCTGGTGTAGCAGAGCATGCAGGGATCGCGCTCGTCACCGGTGGCCCAGGTGGTATTGCCGTCCTCGGCGCCGATCCAGGCCTCGAACTCGCCATTATCGAAGCAGATGAAGTGCTTGATGGTCGTCCACTTGGGCTTCATCCGCTCGATGATCGGCGTGAAGGCCGCATCGTAGAGCAGCACCAGATCTTCGGCGTGGTTGGCGATATATTCCAGCTGATCGTCGAACAGGCGCGGGTTGATCGTGTGCAGCACCCCGCCGACGCCAACCGCGCCGTACCAGGAAACCAGATGGCGGCTGTGGTTCATCGCCAGGGTGGCGATCCGGTCGCCCTGCTGAATGCCCAGTTTGCGCAGCGCTTGGGTCATTTTCAGCGCATCGTGGCGGATCCCGGCCCAGTTGGTGCGGCTTTCGCTGCCATCAGCCCAGCGCGTCACGATTTCGCGCGATCCCGTTTCGCGCGCGGCGTGATCGATCAGGTGCGTGACCCGCAGGTCGAAATCTTGCATTGCTCCCAGCATTGAACTCTCCGTTACCCCCATCCGCTTTGATTATGCGACGAGCCGGAGATGCCCCGTGTTTCGCCGCGCGGTTAAGGCCACATTGGCAAGTCCTTCCACACTTGCCAAGCGCTCAGCGACTTCGCTGTCGAGATGATACTGACGGCCCAGCCGCAGGACGGGCTCCTGGCCATGTCCAGTGCGCAGCCGCACCAGCACTTCACCCGTCCCCACCCCGTCGGTCCCGAGCAGGACCGACAGATCATGCAGCGCCTGCGGATTGAGCACATCGAGCCGCAGCTGCATCTGCGCCGAACCCTTTACTTCCTCCAACGGCCGCGCCCCGCGCACGGTAACGCGCGGCGGCTCGTCCGGGCTCGGCGCATCGAGCTCGACCGTCAGCAGCAGGCAGGTGCCATCCTTGGCCCAGGCCTGCATCGGCTCGACCAGCGATTCTTCGAAGCACGCAGCGCTGAACTGGCCCGAGCTGTCGGAGAAGTCGGCGCGGACAAATTCGCCGCCCTTGCGGGTGCGGCCCCGGCTGACGCTTTCAACCATCGCCGCCATCATCGCCTGCATCCGCCCGCCGCCGGGCACGCCGGTTTCCATCAGCGCGGCATAGGTCCGCGCACCATTGGCCGTGGCGACAGCGCGCCATTGCTCAACCGGATGGGCGGCGAAATAGAAGCCGAAGTTCTCGCGCTCCTTGGCCATCTGCTCGGCCCGGGGCCAGGCGGGCGTGTCGGCCAGGCGCAGCGAGGGTGCGGCGTGGTCCTCGCCGCCAAAGAGACCGGCCTGCCCGCTGGAACGAGTGCGTTCGGCCTCGTCTGCCACGGCCAGCAGCATGTCGGCATTGGCCAGCACCTTGGCGCGGTTGGGCTCCAGCCCGTCGAAGGCCCCGGCCCCGGCCAGTCCTTCGAGCTGGCGGCGGTTCATCGAGCCGGGCGGCACGCGGCGGAACAGGTCTTCCAGGCTGGTGAAGCGGCCATTCGCTTCACGCTCGGCGACGATCGCGTCCATCGCCTTTTCGCCAACGTTGCGGATCCCGGCCAGGGCATAGCGCACGGCATAGCCCTCGTCGGTTCGTTCAACCGAATACTCGGCCTCGCTGCGGTTGATGTCAGGCCCTTCGAGAGTGACCCCGCCGCGACGCATGTCATCGACATAGATCGCCAGCTTTTCCGACTGGTGCATGTCAAAGCACATCGAAGCGGCATAGAATTCGTGCGGGTAATGGGTCTTCAGCCAAGCGGTCTGATAGGACAGCACGGCATAGGCCGCAGCGTGGCTCTTGTTGAAGCCGTAGCCGGCGAACTTGTCGATCAAGTCGAACAGTTCGTTGGCCTTCTTGGGATCGATATCGTTGTGCGTCTTGCAGCCTTCGACGAAGCGCTGACGCTGGGCGTCCATTTCCGCCTGAACCTTCTTGCCCATCGCGCGGCGCAGCAGGTCGGCATCGCCCAGTGAATAGCCGGCCAGCACCTGCGCCGCCTGCATCACTTGTTCCTGATAGACGATGACCCCATAGGTTTCGGCCAGGATCGCTTCGAGCTTGGGGTGCGGATAGATGATTTCTTCCACCCCGTTCTTGCGCCGCCCGAACATCGGAATGTTGTCCATCGGACCCGGACGATACAGCGCGCCGATGGCGATGATGTCGCCAAAGTTGCTGGGCTTCACCGCTGACAGCGCGCGCCGCATGCCTTCCGATTCAAGCTGGAACACGCCGACCGTGTCTCCGCGCTGAAGCAGCTCATAGACCTCGGCATCATCCCAGGGCAGTGCATCGAGATCGATCGTGATCTCGCGCTTCTGGAGTAGCTGAACCGCCTTCTTCAGCACTGACAGCGTCTTGAGGCCAAGGAAGTCGAACTTGATGAGGCCGGTGTCCTCGACATATTTCATGTCGAACTGAGTCACCGGCATGTCCGAACGCGGATCGCGGTAGAGCGGCACCAGCTGATCAAGCGGACGGTCACCAATCACCACGCCGGCCGCATGGGTCGAGCTGTTGCGCGGCTGGCCTTCCAGCTGCACGGCCAGGTCCACCAGCCGCTTCACTTCGGGATCGTTGTCGTATTCGCGCTTCAGCTCGGCCACGCCGTTGAGCGCGCGTGGCAGGCTCCACGGGTCGGTCGGGTGGTTGGGCACCATCTTGCACAGCCGGTCAACCTGGCCATAGCTCATCTGCAGGATACGGCCGCAATCGCGCAACACGGCGCGGGCCTTGAGCTTGCCGAAGGTGATGATCTGGGCGACGTGATCGGCGCCGTACTTGGCCTGGACATAGCGGATCACCTCGCCGCGGCGGGTTTCGCAAAAGTCGATATCGAAGTCCGGCATCGAGACGCGTTCCGGGTTGAGGAAGCGTTCGAACAGCAGCCCCAGCCGCAGCGGATCGAGATCGGTAATGGTGAGCGCCCAGGCGACGACCGAACCAGCACCCGAGCCACGCCCCGGCCCGACCGGAATGTCGCTCGATTTGGCCCACTGGATGAAGTCGGCCACGATCAGGAAGTAACCGGCAAAGCCCATCCGGTTGATCACGTCAGTCTCGAAGTCGAGCCGGTCGAAATAGGCCTGGCGTTCCTCCTCGGGCAGTTCGCCATAAGGCGCGAGCCGCTTTTCCAGGCCAGCGCGGGCGTGCTCGATCAGCATCTGCGCTTCGCCCTCCTTGTCACCGGCCAGGCTCGGCAGCAAGGGCTTGCGCTTGGGCGGAGAAAAGGCACAGCGCTGGGCGATGACCAGGGTATTGGCCAGCGCCTCCGGCAGGTCGGCAAACAGTTCGCGCATCATCGGCCCGGACTTGATCCAGGATTCGCGAGGGGACCGAGGCCGGTCGGGCGCATCGATGTGGGTCGAATTGGCGATGCAGAGCATGGCATCGTGCGCCGCGTGGCCGCCCGGATCGGCGAAATTGGCAGGGTTGGTCGCGACCAGCGGCAGATTGCGGGCATAGGCGAGGTCAATCAGCGCGTCTTCGGCCGCATCCTCGGTCGGGTCGTTTCGGCGGGCAACCTCAAGGTAGAGCCGTCCCGGGAACAGCACCTCAAGCCGCGCGCAAAGCTCAACCGCTGCCTCGGCCTTGCCGGCGGCAAGCAGGCGCACCAGCGCGCCCTCGCCCGCCCCCGTCAGCGCGATCAGGCCGTCCGTGTGGTCGTCCAGATCGGCCATGGTGACATGGGGGTCGAATTCGATCGGCCGACCCAGGTGAGCGCGGCTGACCAGGTAGCAGAGGTTGTTCCAGCCGGTCTCATCTTGCGCGATCAGGCCCAGCCAGTCGATCACCGGATCCTTGCCCGCTGGCGTGTCCTCGCGCGCGACTGCCAGGAAGGTGCCGATCAGCGGCTGGATACCCGCATCCTTGCAGGCCCCGGCGAACAACATCGCGCCATAAAGCCCGTTGCGATCGGTGATCGCGATAGCCGGAAAAGCCCGATCTTTCGCCAGCTTCGCCGCGACCTTGGGATCGATCGTCCCGTCGAGCATGGTGTAGCTCGAAAAGACGCGCAGCGGGACGAAACGTTCGTGGGCCATTCTCGCTAGATGCGGGTAGCGGGCGCGATTCGGAAGGGGGTTCGGCCGGCTTTACCCACAGGACCGAACCGCGCCGGGCAGTGCCGGATTACAGCAGTGCCTTGATGTCCTTTTCAAGCGCCTCGGGCTTGTCGGTAGGGGCATAGCGGCGGACCACCTTGCCATCGCGATCGATCAGGAACTTGGTGAAGTTCCATTTGACCGACTTGCTGCCCATCAGGCCCGGAGCCTCGCTCTTCAGCCAATCATAGAGCGGCGCGGCATTGTCGCCATTGACATCGATCTTGGCCATCAGGGGGAAGGTCACATCGTACTTCAGACTGCAGAAGTTGGCGATCTCCTCGGCATTGCCGGGTTCCTGCGCGCCGAACTGGTTGCAGGGGAAAGCGATCACTTCGAACCCGTCATCGGCGTATTTCTTGTAGAGCGCTTCCAGCCCTTCGTACTGCGGGGTGAAGCCGCACTTGCTGGCCGTGTTGACGATCAGCAGCACCTTGCCAGCCTTGTCGGCCAGATTGATCTCGGCCCCGCCGGGCAGCTTGGCCGTGAAATCGGCAATGGTCTTCATGTGGTCGGACTCCCCAAATTGTTTGCCGGGGAGACTAGGGGCTGACGCGGGTCCGTCAACCGGCTCAAAGGCCTAGCCGACAAGCCCTTCGTGCAGGCGCAGCACCCGGTCCATCCGCGCGGCCAGCCGCTCGTTGTGCGTGGCAACCAGCGCGGCGCTGGTCTGGCCGCGCACCAGGGTGACGAATTCGTCGAACACCCGGTCGGCCGTGGCCTCATCAAGATTGCCAGTCGGCTCGTCGGCCAGGACCAGCGCCGGGCGGTTAGCCAGCGCGCGGGCGACGGCGACGCGCTGCTGCTCGCCGCCGGACAGCTGGCTGGGCCGGTGATCGAGCCGTTCGCCAAGGCCCAGGGCGGAGAGCAGTTCGACTGCGCGGGCGGCGGCAGCGGCTTCGCTCACCCCGGCGACCAGCTGCGGCAGGACCACGTTCTCCTGCGCGCTGAAGTCCGGCAGCAGGTGATGGAACTGATAGACGAAACCGATCCGGTCACGGCGCAGCGCAGTGCGATCATCGGCCGAGAGCGAAGCGGCCTCTACCCCGGCAAGCCGCAGCGAACCGCCAAAGCCGCCCTCCAGCAGCCCGACCGCCTGCAGCAGCGTCGATTTGCCCGAACCCGAGGGGCCGAGCAGCGCAACGATCTCGCCCGGCTGGATCGTCAGGTCGACCCCGCGCAGCACGTCGATCCGCACCCCGCCCTGCTCAAAGCTGCGGGTCAGGCCAGTGGTCTGGACAACAGGTTCACTCATAGCGCAACACCTGGACCGGATCGGTGCTCGCCGCCTTGAAGGCCGGGTAGAGCGTCGCGAGGAAGCTGAACACCAGCGCCATGATCACGATCAGCACGATTTCGATCGGGTCGGGCCGGGCTGGCAGTTCAGTCAGGAAGCGGATCTTGGGATCCCACAGGTTCTGGCCGGTGACGAACTCAATCCCGCGGACGATCGACTGGCGGAAGAACAGAAACACGGCACCCAGGATCAGGCCGGTCACAGTGCCCATCGTGCCGATCACAAAGCCCAGCACCACGAACACCTTAAGCAGGCTCTGACGGCTGGCCCCCATCGTCCGCAGGATCGCGATGTCCCGCGTCTTGGCGCGGACCAGCATGATCAGCGAAGAGAGGATGTTGAAAACGGCCACAAGCACGATGATCGAAAGTATCACGAACATCGCCACGCGTTCCACGGCCAGCGCCTCAAACAGAGTGGCGTTCATTGTCTGCCAATCCGTAATCACAGCCTGTCCAGCCAGGCGCTGGGCAACCGGCTTGAGGATCTCGGTCACGGCATCAGGATCGGTGACCTTGACCTCGATCATCCCGATCGAATCCCCGGCCAGCAGCAGCGTCTGCGCATCTTCGATCGGCATGATGACGAAGCGCTCGTCGAAATCGAATACGCCGATCTCGAAGATTGCAGCAACGCGATAGGCAATCTCGCGCGGGACTGTGCCGAACGGCGTGGAACGGCCCTGCGGATTGATGATCGTCAACGTATCGCCGACCCGGATGCCCAGATTGGCAGCCAGCTGCGAGCCGATTGCAACCTCGTCCGCGCCCGGCTTCAAGGTCTCGAGCGAGCCGGCAACCAGCTTTGACTTGAAGCCCTGGATGTCTTCGGCCGTATTGCCGCGCGCGAAGATCAGGTCGACCCGGCCATTGAAGCTGCCCATCTGCGGCTGCTCAATCAGCGGCGAGGCATCAGTGACACCGGGCGTCGCCCGCAAATCCTTCAGCACCGTCTGCCAGTTTTCCAGTCGCCCGCCATAAGCCTGGACGACGGCATGGCCGTTGAGCCCGACGGTCTTGTCGAACAGTTCGGCGCGGAAGCCGTTCATCACGCTCATCACGATGACCAGCGCGGCCACGCCCAGCGCCACGGCGACCAGGCTGATCCCGGCGACGAGGGCAATGAACGCCTCGCTCCGCCCCGGTAGGAGGTAGCGCTTAACCAGCACTTTTTCGAAGGGAGAGAGCAGCAAGGATTGCCTCGACTGGGGAGAATTCCGTGTGGCCGGACTTAGGGGGCGCAAGCGATCAGGGCAAGCGTTCAGAACGGAATCGGCTGGCCATCCCAGGCAAAGGCTTTGCCGCTTTCGGCCGGGGTGAGGCCATCGATTACGCTCAGCAGGTACCCTGCTGCCTCAGTGGGCGTGAACAGCCGCTGACCGTCGCGCGAGCCTGTGAATGGTGCGGAAAGATCCGTCGTCACGGTCCCCGGATGGAGCGCCGCCACGACGGCTTGCAGGTGCGTGCGCCCCAGTTCGATCGCGAAGTTGCGCAGGATCATGTTGAGCGCAGCCTTGCTGGCGCGGTAGGCGTGCCAGCCGCCGAAGCGATTGTCCCCGATCGAGCCGACCCGGGCCGACAGCGCCGCAAAGACCGCCCGTTCGCGCCGGGGCAGCAGCGGCAGGAAATGCTTGCCGATCAGCGCGGGACCGGTCGCATTGGTGGCGAAGGCGCGGGCATAGGCGGCGGGATCCTGCGCCTTGAAGCTCTTCTCCGGCTGGAAGTCCGCCCCATCAGAGAGCACGCCGGTTGCAACGAAGGCCAGCGTGACCTCCGCGCCGATCCGGCCGGCGGCAGCGGCAATGCTGGCTTCGTCAGTCAGATCGAAGGCGAAGGGCATGGCACCGGCCGGAGCGGCTAGGCCCTGGCGCGAACCAGCCCAGACCTGTTCGTGGCGGCCACTCGCGACCACGGCCTCGGCCAGCGCCGCGCCGATCCCGCCGCTCGCCCCGAAGATGACCGCCTGGCTCAATAGCCCATCAGGCTGAGCACTTCCTTGCGGCTGCGCTCGTCTTCGAGGAAGCAACCGAGCATCCGGCTGGTGACCATGCCGACGCCCGGCGTGCGTACGCCGCGCCCGGTCATGCAGCCATGCTGCGCTTCGATCACCACCGCCACGCCATGCGGCTGGAGGTGATGCCAGATGCATTCCGCCACTTCGGCCGTCAGGCGTTCCTGAATCTGCAGGCGGCGGGCAAAACCGTGAAGCACGCGGGCCAGCTTGGAAATGCCGACGACCCGGTTCTTGGGCAGATAGGCGATCGAGGCCTTGCCGGTGATCGGCGCCATATGGTGTTCGCAGTGCGACTGGAAGGGAATGTCCTTGAGCAGCACGACCTCGTCATAGCCGCCCACTTCCGCGAAGGTGCGCGAAAGGTGCAGCGCCGGGTCTTCCTCATTGCCCTGGCAATATTCGCGCCAGGCCCGGGCGACCCGCGCCGGCGTGTCGATCAGCCCTTCGCGCGATGGATCTTCACCTGCCCAGCGCAGCAGAGTGCGCAATGCGTCCTGAACCTCGTCCGGCACGAACAGCTTGGTTTCGCCCTCGTCGTGATCGAGGTGGCTGGTCATGTAGTTCATCGCGTCGATCCTTCCTGCCCCCGAGTGTCCCGAACTGGGCCTACCCCGCCCCTGGCACAACCCGGCCTTTGGACCGCCCCCCAGGGACCAGCATCGTGGACGGCAGCGAACCCATGCTTGCCTTGACGCGCAAGAGCGGCCAAAGGCGCTGGCGAAGCGCGAGCGCACCTGGCAGGCGATTCCATCATGAACATCACTCACCCATTCCTGGACGTCGACGGCGACAAGCTGCGCGAGGAATGCGGCATCTTCGGCGTTATCGGCAGCCCGGAAGCTGCCGCTATCACTGCGCTCGGCCTGCACGCCCTGCAGCACCGCGGGCAGGAAGCCTGCGGCATCGTCAGCTGGGACGGCCACGAATTCTTCGCGCGGCGCGGCCTGGGCCATGTCGCGCAGGTCTTTGCCGACCAGACGATCCTGAGCGAGCTGCCCGGCCATATGGCCTCGGGCCACGTGCGCTATTCAACCACCGGCGGCCAGGGCCTGCGCAATGTCCAGCCGCTCCACGCCGATCTGGCGCGCGGCGGCTTCTCGATCGCGCATAACGGCAATATTTCCAACGCCATGCACCTCAAGCAGGAGCTGGTCGACAAGGGGGCGATCTTCCAGTCGACCTCTGACACCGAAGTGATCATCCACCTGATCGCGACCAGCCGCTATCCCACCCTGCTTGACCGGTTTGTCGATGCGCTGCGGATGGTCGAAGGCGCCTATTCGCTGATCTGCCAGACGCCGAAGCGGATGATCGCTTGCCGCGACCCGCTGGGCATCCGCCCGCTGGTGATGGGCAAGATCGGCGATGCCACGGTCTTCGCCAGCGAAACGGTGGCGCTCGACGTCGTCGGCGCCCAGTTCGTGCGCGAGATCGAGCCGGGCGAAATCGTCGAGGTCCGCCAGGACGGCCGGGTTACTTCACACCGCCCCTTCGGCAATCACCCGCAGCGCCCCTGCATTTTCGAGCACGTCTATTTCAGCCGGCCGGATTCGGTTTCGGGCGGGCAGTCAGTTTACGAAGTGCGCCGCAAGATCGGGATCGAACTGGCGCGCGAAGCGCCGGTCGAGGCTGACCTCGTCGTGCCGGTGCCCGACAGCGGCGTGCCGGCGGCGATCGGCTTTGCCCAGGAAAGCGGCATTCCCTTTGGTCTGGGCATCATTCGCTCGCACTATGTGGGCCGGACCTTCATCCAGCCATCGGACGGCGCGCGCCATGCCGATGTGAAGCGCAAGCACAATGCCAACCGCGCGCTGGTTGAAGGCAAGCGGATCGTGCTGATCGACGATTCGATCGTGCGCGGCACCACCTCGATGAAGATCGTGCAGATGATGCGCGATGCCGGGGCCAAGGAAGTCCACTTCCGCGTCGCCAGCCCGCCGACCAACAATTCCTGCTTCTATGGTGTCGATACGCCTGAGCGGCACAAGCTGCTGGCCGCACGGATGGATCTGCAGGAGATGACCAAGTTCATCGTTGCTGACAGCCTGGCCTTCGTCTCGATCGACGGTCTCTATCGCGCGGTGGGCGAGAATGGCCGCAACAACGCCTGCCCGCAGCATTGTGATGCCTGCTTCACTGGTGACTATCCGACCAAGCTGACCGACCTGGCCGATCGCGCGGCCGAAGCCGATCAGCTCAACCTGCCGGTCGGGAAGGTCGCATGACCGACCTGTCCGGGCAGGTCGCGCTCGTTACGGGCGCCAGCCGCGGTATTGGTGCGGCAACGGCGCTGGCGCTGGCTGCCGCCGGGGCGCACGTGATCCTGACCGGGCGCGATACCAAGGCGCTCGAAGCGGTTGAGGAAGCGATCTTCGCTGCTGGTGGCTCGGCCACGATTGCACCGGTCGATCTGGCCGAAGCCGACGGCATTGCCCGCCTGGCTCAGGCAATCGGCGGACGCTGGCCCACACTCGATATCCTGGTGCATGCCGCTGCGGTGCTGCCGCAGCTGACCGGCGTGACCGATGTCGACGCCAAGAGCCTGGCCAATGCGCTGACCATAAACGCCTCGGCCACTCAGGCGCTGATTGCCCGGTTCGATCCGCTGCTGCGCAAGGCCAAGAACCCACGGCTGATCTATCTCACCACCTCGGTTGCCTTGTCGCCGCGGGCCTGGTGGGGGGCCTATGCCGCCAGCAAGGCTGCGGCCGAAGTGCTGGTCGATTGCTACGCCCAGGAAGTGCGGAATATCACACCAATCCGCGTCGCCATCGTCGATCCCGGTGCCACCCGCACAGCGATGCGGGCCAAGGCCTATCCGGGCGAAGATCCGAAGCGGAACAAGGAGCCGGCGGCCGTTGCTGACCGGATAATTGCCCTGCTTGGTGAACAATTTGCCAGCCCGCACCGCGAACGCGTTAACCAGCCCTCATAATCTCTAGGCAACCCCGCCGGTCCATACTTTGCCAAGCCTGTCCGGAAAGCTGCGGACAAGCACAGTCTTGAGCAAGGACCCGGCCATGAGCGATTATCTGCTGCACACGCGCGATCCCTATTTTGCTGCCGCCCAGGAAGACCGCAGCGCGCCGCGCACCCGCATCACCATTCCGGCGATGCTGCGCGTGTCGGGCGGACGTGGTTTCCAGACCGTGGTCAATGACTTGTCGCTGAGCGGCTTCTGCGCCGCCGCGATCAACCGGTTGCATCCGGGCACCGTCTGCTGGCTCACCTTGCCGGGTCTCGAAGCCTTGCAGGGCGAAGTGGTGTGGTGGGACAACAGCCTGACCGGCTGCGCCTTCGAACAGCTGCTCTCGCCGATCGTGCACGACAACATCCTGACCCGCTGGCGCGGCGATTCGAGCTTCCGCCCGGTCTGCTGAGACTGGGGCGAACGAGCCCCCCGAGCCCTCGCCCGCTGGCACAGTCCCGACGGCCCTTCCGTGTGCCGGCCGGCGGGGGTTCACCTAACGATGGTTTGAAAATGCAATCGCCTGCCGCTCAGCGGCGGGCGATAATCGATTCCAGAATGACCGGATTAAGCGGCCTCAGGAATTCGCAGCCGAATTCGAACTGGCTGACCCAGGCCACTCGCGCCTCGATCGGAGCGAGCCCCGGCAGGGTCAGGTAAAAGCGATCATCCTCGTGCACCAGGAAGACCCCGGAGACCCGCGCGCCCAGCTGCGAGATATCCTGCAGCTTGACCGTGGCGCGCTTCACGCCCTTGCGGAACTGGATCTGCGCATCATAGTTGCGCCGGTCCGCCCGGCGTCCGCCGGTGGACTCGAACTTGGGTTGTGATGCCGGACTCATGTCCATGATCCATGCCTGTTGCGACTTTTCGACCGCATTAGCATGCCGTGAGAGGGTAAAGCGGCAGTTAACGATAACCGGCCGTCGCAAAAAACAGTGTGCCGCTCTGATATGACAAGGGCGCGGCCTTGCGACCGCGCCCTCGGTTGGTTCGGATCAGGTCGTGATCAGAACTTCACTTCAACCGCCACGGTGAACGAACGGCCGCGCGGATCGGCCACGCGCGGCTCCCACGAGCTGCCGGCACCGGTGTTGCCGTCATAAGTGATGGCGTACGGCGGATCGGTATCGAACAGGTTCTTGACCCCCATGTCAGCTTGTAGTTCGGGCCCAGGCCCAGATAGCTGACCGAGAGGTGGAAGATCGAATAGGGATCGACCTTCGCGTTGAAGCCCGGGCGGACCACAGTGCCATTGGCGATGCCGGGCAGCTTCTGATTGGCATAGGTGCCGCGGAAGACCTGCGTCAGCGTGGCCGACCAGTCATCGTTCGACCAGTTGACCCAGGCATTGTGCTTCCACTTCAACCCCAGATCGCCGGCATAGCTGAACACGCCGAGCTGATTGACGAAGGCCAGCGAAGGCGCAGCCTTTTCGAGCTTGCGCAGCAGCAGGGTGGCATCGAAGCCGAGGTTGAGTGAAGAGGTTCCGCCCAGGTCGAACCCGCCTCGCAGGGCAAATTCGATCCCGCGGGTCTCACGCGCACCGGCGTTGATCCAGCGCTGTCGATCAGGGTGACATTGCCCGAGCCATCGCGGACAAACTTGTCCGGGAAGGTCGAGGCATTGTTGATCAGGTCACGCAGGGTCAGGATCTGGATCGTATCATCGACGTTGATCACCCAGAAGTCGGCCGAGGCGCTCCACCGCGGGGCCGGGCGCAGCACTACGCCCAGGCTGTACTGCTCGGCCGTTTCCGGACGCAGCGTCAGGTTGCCGCCGGTCGCGATATCCGGCCGAATCTGGGCGCAGGGCAGGCCCGAACCAAAGGCGCTGGTCGGCACACCGCCAGGGCACTTGGTCGGATCGGCCAGGTCGCTGCCCGAATAGGGCGAGACGGTGACGCCGTTGAAGATCTGGTTGAAGCTCGGCACGCGGAAGCTGGTGTTGTAGCTGCCGCGCAGCATCAGCCAGTCAACCGGCTGGAACTTGGCCGTGATCTTGGGATTGGTGGTGGTGCCAAAGCCGGTGTAATCGTCGATCCGCAGCGCGCCGGTCAGCTCGAAACCGTCGAATACCGGCACCAGGACTTCGGCATAGGCCGCCTTGATCGTGCGGTTCTTCGGGGTCAGCGCGTTGACGTTGTCGAAGGCGGCATTGAAGATATTCGGCGAGCTCGCGGCGGCCGCTGCCGAGCCGTTGAACTCGTAAGTCTCGCGGCGATAGTCGACCCCGACGGCCAGCTGAACATCGCCGCCCGGCAGGCCGAACAGCGGGCCCGAAGCCGAAGCATCGACCTGGACCACCTTGTAGCGGCCGCCATAAAGCGAGGCGCCCTCAGCCGAGATCGTCTTGAGCCCGGCCAGCGCCGCATCGGTCTGGGTCAGGCTGAAGGGGTTGAGAATGCCGGAGTTGATCAGGCCAACCAGGCCCGGCGCCGAAGCCCCCGGTGCGGTCGGCGCACGCGGATCGATCCCGCCACTGACAGCGCCCGCGACGCCCGAACCGGCCGCATCGGCAGCTGAGGCGAAGACGCCGCGATAGTGGTAGCCGGTTCCCAGCACAGAAGAGCTTTCGCTGCGGGCAAGCGAGGCCCCGGCCCGGTAGTCCCAGCCTTGCAGCGGCAGCGGACCTTCGACCCCGCCGGCAATGCGGAAGGTTTCGGTGTTGGTCACATATTCGCGGCGTTCGCAGGGAATGCAGCGCCAGCGGAACCCGATCGGGCGGCCATAGCGCGCATCGAGCGCCGCAACCTGCGCGGCATGCCGGCAAGGCGCCGCGGATGGCGTTGAAGACCGTGTTGTAAGTCGCTGCAGTCAGGCTGTTGAGCGGATAGGCGATCGGCAGGTTGCCGGTATTGGTCGAAAGCTGGTTATGCGAAAAGCTCTTGGCCGAATCCGCATCCGAACCGGTCACTTCGACATAGGCTTCGCTGGCGCCCAGCTTGACCGTCCCCTTGGCGTAATAGGTCAGGGTGTTGATCGGCTGTTGCAGCGCAGCGGCGCGGCCCGTATCCCAGGCGCAGGCATAGATGTTGTTGGGCGAGCTCCACAGCTGCTCGTCATAGGCCATGCCGCCGTCCATGGTGCCGCAGCCGGCGCCGCCTGGCAGATCGAGGATATTGATGCCGCCTGCTGCGGCGTTCCCGCCATTGGGCGCGGTCAGGGTCAGGGTGCCGGTCAGCGTACCCGTCGGGAAGAAGATCGCGTTGTTGCCGATGTTGAACACGGTCGCGAGCGGGGTGCCGCGGGTGTCGATCGACAGGCCGCGCTCGGGCTGGTTACCATTGACGAAATCGCGGCTGGAACCTTGCAGGATCTGGTTCCAGCTATAGGCGACCGCGCCCATGATGTTGAAACCCTGCTCGTCAAGGTCACCATATCCTGCCACGCCCGAGAGGCGATAGATGTTGCCATCGCCGCGCTGGGTGATGTCGGTGAAGCCCTGCACGCCGAGGCCGGTGTAGTTCTTCTTGGTGATATAGTTGATCACCCCGCCGACGGCATCGGTGCCATAGATCGCCGAGGCGCCGTCCTTGAGCACTTCGACCCGGTCAATCGCGGCGAAGGGGATCTGGTTGACGTCAACCGCCTGGCCCGAAAGGCCGTGCGCGGCGACGCGGCGGCCGTTGAGCAGGACGAGCGTGGCGGCGCTGCCCTGCCCGCGCAGGTTGGCCGCCGAAAGCCCGTTGGTGCCGCGCTGGGCGCCCGAGGTAACGTCGGAGTTCGAGGCGAGGTTGTCAGCGCCTGAACCGCTCGAGGTCAGGAACATGTTGAGCTGTTCGGCGCTGGAAATCCCGGCCCGCTCAATATCAGCAGTCGTGATGATCTGCAGCGGCAGCGCGCTCTTGGTCGGGTCCTGCTTGATGCGCGAGCCGGTGACGACGATCGCCCCGCCCTCTTCCGAGGCCTGCGCATTGCGGTTGGTGATGTCAGGCGCATCCTGCGCCAGCGCCGGGGTTGCGAGCGCACCTAGCGCCACGCCGCTCGACAGAACGATGCGAGTGAGATTCCGTGCAATCATGATAACCCCCTTGGCGGCTGCGCAGTGGCAGAACTTGTCCAGACTAACGCCTGAATCGCGTTGCGAAAGAGGACGTTT
>JACDQK010000191.1 GCA_015657645.1 Novosphingobium sp. | reverse complement strand
GGGGGGTGTTCTTCCTGGTCCTGGCGGGCGTCAACGAAGGGCTGCGCTACTGGCTCTCATTCGGGGATTGGATCGCGGCCAAGCTGTGGGTCTTCCTGCCGGCCACCTTCCTGTTCACGTTCAGCCAGATCCCGATGCTGATGCGCCATGGGCTGGCGGCCGAAGAGAAGGCCGACGTGTTGGAAAACCCGCCGCACGAATGAGCTGACCTGATCCAAAGGACAGGGGAAAGCGTCCAAAAAGCGTGTGACTTTGTCGCCTGAACGGGTGATACTGCCCGTCTGCCCACCGACAGAGTGGGCCAACCACAAGCTTCAATTCTAGGGGGAAGCAAATGGCTAAGTTCTTCGGAAACCTGCACCTGGTGCTGGTAGTCGGGCTGATCGCGGCAGTGGCCGTGATGATGCATTGGGCCGGTTCGGCCACTGTCGATGTCAATTCGGTGTTCCGCTGGCTGCACGTGTTCTTCGGCATCCTGTGGATCGGCCTGCTTTATTACCTGAACTTCGTGCAGGTCCCGACCATGCCGACCGTGCCGGACGAGCTCAAGAAGGGCGTCACCGGCTACATCGCACCCAAGGTGTTCTTCTTCTTCCGCTGGGCCGCATTGCTGACAGTCGTAACCGGGCTCATGATTGCCATGGTCAGCGGCTATCTGCACGAGGCCATGACCTTCTCGGGCGAAGGCAACGTCAACCTGATCGGCCTGGGCATGTGGCTGGCGCTGATCATGGCCTTCAACGTGTGGTTCATCATCTGGCCGGCGCAGAAGCGCATCCTCGGCATCGTTGAAGCCACCGCTGAAGAAAAGGCCAAGCTGGCACCGCGCGCACTGATGGCAAGCCGCACCAACCTGCTGCTCTCGCTGCCGATGCTTTACGCAATGACCAGCGCGAACCTGGGCTGATCCCAGTCAGGCAAACCGAAAAAGAAAGGGGCGCGGTACCACCCGGTACCGCGCCCCTTCTCTTTGCGGCTCTCGCTCAGTAGCTCTTCGGCAATTCCGGCTTGTCGGTAATCTTCTTGGTAAGATCGAGGTCCTGCGGTCCGATCCAGCCATTCACATAGTTGGCATAGTACAATCCGAACAGCACCGCCGCCAGGATCGTAGCGCGCTTGGCGACCTTGCGGGGCTGGAAATTGGCCGGTGCGCTCTCAGCCTGACCAGGAATGGTCGCTTCGCCAGCTTCCTTATGGGTACGGATGCCAAACGGCATCACCAGGAAGGCGCTCAGCACCCAGAACATCGCATAGATGGCGATAATCGACGTTATCTTCATGGCTTATGGCTCCGGGAGGATCACGCGCACCTGGGGCTTCTTGCCCGACCAGCGCTGCGCGGCACGGCGAGCCGCCAGGCGCGCCGCTTCTGAAATTGCATCGCGGTCATGCCGCGCCCCACCCTTGAGCTTGGTCAGTGCCACGGCCACGTCCTCGCGCGCCTCGGCAGTGAAATCGTCATAGTCCTCGTCCAGCGGCAGGCCGATGCCTTCGACATGGACCCGGCCCTTGCCATCAAGCACGACGATCAGCAGGCCGTTAGCCGCCAGACGCCGCCGCATCACGATGGCCTCGCCATCGGCGGGCGTCAGGATATCGCCATCAAGAACTAGCCGTCCGGCCCGCACTTCGGAAATCTTGCCTGGCTTGCCCGGAGCCAGGCGGATCATGTCACCGTTCTGCTGCACCACGGTCTTGGCAATGCCCTTGGCCCGGCCAACCCGCGCCTGTTCGCGCATGTGGCGCAGTTCGCCATGGACCGGCACCAGGATTTCCGGCCGCAGCCAGTCATACATCGCTTCAAGCTCGGGCCGACCGGGGTGACCCGATACGTGGATCTCGGCCTGACGATCGGTCACCATCGTGATGTCGCGACCGGCCAGGCGGTTCTGGATCCGGCCAATCGCGATCTCGTTGCCGGGGATCTGCCGGCTGGAAAACAGCACGACATCGCCAGCTTCCAGGGCGATCTGGTGATTGCCTTCGGCAATCCGCGACAGGGCGGCACGCGGCTCGCCCTGCCCGCCGGTCGCCAGGATCAGCACCTCACCGCGCGGCAGGTTCATCGCGCTGTCGAAGTCGACGAGGTCTGGCAGGTTCTTCAGGTAGCCGCTGGCTTGGGCGGTGCGGATGATCCGATCGAGCGAGCGCCCGGCCACGCAAAGCCGGCGCTTGGTCGCCACGGCCACCTCACCCAGCGTCTGCAGCCGGGCCACGTTGGATGCAAAGGTCGTGACCAGCACACGCTTGCCGCGGTGCCGGGCCACCTCTTCCAGCAAGGCCGCCCGCACCGCGCCTTCCGACCCGGATGAGTTCGGATTGAACACGTTGGTCGAATCGCAAACCAGCGCCAGCACGCCCTCATCGCCAATCGCGGTCAGTTCCGCTGCGGTTGCCGGCACGCCGACCAGCGGATCGTCATCCAGCTTCCAGTCACCGGTGTGGAAGACGCGTCCGTAAGGCGTTTCGATCACCAGGGCATTGCCCTCGGCAATCGAGTGAGCGAGCGGCAGATAGCGCATCGAGAACGGGCCCAGCTGGAACGGCTCCAGGTGGTCGATCACCTTGAGCTGCACTTCCTTGAGCAGCCCGGCTTCCTGCAACTTGTCCGCCACCAGACGCGCGGTGAAGGGCGTCGCATAAAGCGGCACACCCAGTTCCTGCGCGAAGTAGGGCACAGCGCCGATATGGTCCTCATGCGCGTGCGTCAGGACCACGCCGAGCAGGTCCTTCTTGCGCTCCTCGATAAATTCCAGATCGGCGAAGACCAGTTCGGTGCCGGGATATTCGTTGGCGCCGAAGGTCATGCCCAGATCGACCATCAGCCATTTGCCGTCAGCCCCATAGAGGTTGACGTTCATCCCGATCTCGCCCGATCCCCCGAGCGCGCAGAACAGCAGTTCCTTGCCGGGCTTCACTTCGCCTTCTCGGCCAGGATGGCCATGCCTTCAAGGGTCAGGTCGGCATCGACCGCATCGAAGATGTCGGTGTGCTGATCGAACAGGATGGCCAGGCCGCCCGTCGCGATAACCTTGGCGGGGCGTCCGATTTCACTGCGCATCCGGGCAATCAATCCTTCCATCATGGCGACATAGCCCCAGAATACGCCGATCAGCATCTGGTCTTCGGTATTGCGCCCGATCACGCTGGTGCTGTCGGGACTGCGAATGGCGATGCGCGGCAGCTTGGCGGTGTTGCCGACCAGCGCATCGAGCGAGAGGTTGAGGCCGGGGGCGATGATCCCGCCCTTGTAGGCGCCGTTGAAGTCGATCGCATCAAAGGTCGTGGCCGTGCCGAAATCGACTACGATCAGGTCACCCGGATACTTGGCATGGGCGGCGATGGCATTGACCGCGCGATCAGCCCCGAGCGAGCGCGGCTCGTCGACATCGATTTCCATGCCGTAATCGACCGGCGGCAGACCCGCGACCAGGGCTTTCACGCCGAAATACTTGTCCGCCAGTACTTCGAGATTGTGCAGCGCGCGCGGCACCACGGTGGAGACGATGATCTTCTTGATCGCGGTCCGCTCAAAACCTTCGATCTGCAGCAGTTGCATCAGCCAGACGGCATATTCATCGCCGGTCCGGCGGGGGTCAGTCGCGATCCGCCAGCGCGCCTTGATCGTGCGCGCTTCGAGCAGCGCGAAGACCACGTTGGTGTTTCCGACATCGATCGCGAGCAGCATGGCCCTAGCTCCGGTTGGACAGGTTGATTTCGCCGGCGTGGATGGCACGCATCGCGCCATCCGCCAAGCGGAGTTGCAACGAACCGTCGGGACCGAGGCCGGCAAAGGTCCCCTCGGTCACGTCATCCCCCTCGCCCGCCCGCAAAGGCGTGCCAAGCGGGTGAGCCGCGGCGACCCAGCGGCGGATCAGCGGTTCCAGGCCAAAGGTGCGCCAACGTTCGACTTCCTGCGCCACCGCGAGAGCGAGGTCCTGCGCGAAGGCATCCCGATCCGGGCTTGCACCAAGCTGGGCCAGGGAAACGGTCGGCCGGTCCGGAAGATCGGGGGCCACGGCAAGGTTCACGCCGATACCAACGACCACCCCGCCCCGCGCCCCTTCCAGCAGGATGCCGGAGAGCTTGGCGCCTTTGACCAGCAAGTCGTTCGGCCATTTGAGCAGCACTTCGTGGCCCGGCGGCAGGTGCTTGAGCACCGCCTCGCGCACGGCCAGGCCAGTGGCCAGCGCCAGCGTGCCGAGCGGCGGATCGCCGGCGTGACTGGCGACAAAGGTCGAACCCATGAAGTTGCCATGGCCATCGAACCAGGCCCGGCCCTGCCGGCCGCGCCCGCTGGTCTGGCGGTTGGCCACGAGCCACTGGCCTTCAGGGACTGCCGCGCCGGAGGCCAGGCGCTCCAGCAGTGTCCCGCTGGTCGAAGCGAGTTCCTCGTGGGTTTCAATCAACGACTGGCTCAGGGCGCGATGAGCGCGGCGGCAGCCGAGATCGACAGGCTGTCGAGGCACTTGGTCAGCAGATAGCCTGCGGGCGAGATCGCCAGGGCGCAGATTGCCAGCAGGGCCTGATGCATCCAGTCGCTCTGCCCGGTCACCTTCATCGCTGGCTCGTCAAAGTACATGACCTTGACGACCTTGAGGTAATAGAAGGCGCCGATCACGCTGGCGGCGATCCCGATTGCGGCGAGTGCAATCATGTCGGCCTCAACCGCGGCCTGGAACACCACGAACTTGCCCCAGAAACCGAACAGCGGCGGAATACCGGCCAGGCTGAACATGATCATCGCGAAGCAGGCGGCCAGCACCTTGCGGTGGCGCGAGATGCCGGCGATGTCGCGCAGATCCTCGACCGGCTCGCCATCAGCATCCTTGAACATCAGCAGGGCCACGAAGCCGCCGATCGTCATGGCAACATAGATCGCCAGGTAGATCAGCATCGCGGCCACGCCCTTGGGCGTTGCAACCGCCAGGCCGATCAGCAGGAAGCCGACATTGTTGATCGACGAATAGGCCAGCAGGCGCTTGAGGTTGGTCTGCCCGATCGCGCCGAGCGCACCGACCACGATCGAGGCCAGCGCGGCAAAGATCACGATCGGCTGCCAGGCGGCTACCTGGTTGCCGAAGGCGGTCATCGCGACGATCACGGTCAGCGCCAGCGCCGCCACCTTCGGCGCCGAAGCGAAGAAGGTGGTGACCGGCGTCGGCGCGCCTTCGTAAACGTCCGGCGTCCACATGTGGAACGGCACGGCGCTGATCTTGAAGGCTAGTCCGGCAAAGACGAAGACCAGGCCGAAGACGGCCCCGGTCGAGATCTTGCCAGTGAGTGCGTTGGCAATCCCGGCGTAATCGATCGTTCCGGCAAAGCCATAAGTCAGGCTGGTGCCGAACAGCAGGATGCCCGAAGCGAGCGAACCCAGCACGAAGTACTTGAGGCCCGCTTCAGCGGAACGGTCATCGTTGCGCAGGAATGCCGCCAGGACATAAGCAGCCAGCGAGCTGAGCTCGAGCCCGATGTACAGCGTCAGCAGGTTGGTCGACGAGACCATCAGGCACATGCCGAGCACGGCAAACAGCACCAGTACCGGGTATTCCGGGCGATAGGCGCCGATCCGCTGGAAGAATGCCGGCGCGACCACCAGCGAGGCACCGGCCGCAGCAAGAATCAGCAGCTTGGCAAATGCGGCAAAGGCGGTAGCGGTGAACAGGCCTGAGAAAGCCAGGGTTTCAGGTCCCTTGGCGCCACTGAACAAGACCGGCGCGATCAGCGCGGCGCCCACTGCCATGGCGGCAACCGCCAACCAGGTAATGATGCGCGCGCCCGCATCGCTGCGCGACCAGGCGGCGGCCAGCAGCAGGACAAGCCCGGACAGGCTGAACAGGACTTCAGGCGCGGTCAGGCGGAAAGACTGGACGAAATCCATCAGTGCGCTCCCCCGTGCGCGGCATGTTCATCGGTTGCAGTAGCAGCCTTGGGCTTGGGCGCGGTCAGGTGGGCATCACCTTCGGGCTTGGCCCGGGCAAGCCGTGCATCGAGCGCTGCAATATCGGCGCGCATCGGCGCCATGAAGCTTTCCGGATAGACCCCCATCCACAGCACGACTGCGGCGATCGGTGCGAGCAGGAACCATTCGCGCTTGTCGAGATCGGGCATGGCGGCGGCATCGGCGTTCTTCTGCTCACCAAAGGCCACGCGGCGGTAGAGGTAAAGCATATAGGCCGCACCCAGGATGATCCCGGTGGTGCAGACAAATGCCACCCAGCTCGACACCTGATAGATGCCCGCGAGGCTGAGGAATTCACCCACGAAGCCGCTGGTCCCCGGCAGGCCGATCGAGGCCATGGTGAACAGCAGGAAGAACAGCGCGTAGTAGGGCATGTTGATCGAGAGGCCGCCGTAACGGTCAATCTCACGGGTGTGCAGGCGGTCATAGATCACGCCAACGCAGAGGAACAATGCGCCCGAAACCAGGCCGTGGCTCAGCATCACGATCATCGCGCCTTCCAGCCCCTGCGGGTTGAAGGCGAACAGGCCGATCGTCACGATCGCCATGTGCGCGACCGAGGAATAGGCGATCAGCTTCTTCATGTCGTGCTGCACCAGCGCGATCAGCGAAGTGACCACTACTGCGATCATCGACAGGGCGAAGACCAACGGGGCAAACTGCGCCGAGGCCTCCGGGAACATCGGCAGCGAGAAGCGGATGAAGCCATAGCCGCCCATCTTCAGCAGCACGCCCGCCAGGATCACCGAACCGGCGGTGGGCGCCTGCACGTGGGCATCGGGCAACCAGGTGTGGACCGGCCACATCGGCATCTTCACCGCAAAGCTGGCGAAGAAAGCCAGCCACAGCCAGGTCTGGACCGTGGGATCGAAATCATAGGCCATCAGGGTCGGGATGTCAGACCCGATCCCCCTCGAAGACGGGCCTGCCAACCGCGCGCGCCCAGAAGGCGGTGCCGTCCCGGCGGAGCAAGGGTAGTTCGAGATCCCAAGGCTGCCCCTCGCGGAGGCCCGCCTCGACGCGTCGCGCAT
>JACDQK010000020.1 GCA_015657645.1 Novosphingobium sp. | reverse complement strand
GGCCGCACCGATAAAGACATGGGCGTGATCCTGGCAGACCCCGGCACCGATCGTCGCGGCCTCCTCGGCCGTGGTCTGGACCGAGGTTTCCCCCGGGATATAGTCAATCGCGTCGCGCACCAAGGCTGACAGGCTGTGCAGCATCGGCACGGGATCGCTGCGCGGCACGTCCAGCCCGCTCATGATCGCCCGCACCTTCGGCCCCGGCCGGGTCAGCGGCGACTGGGCAAGGAAGGCCCAGAGCGGCATGTGGCCGGAATGCTGGCCGATCACGCCGTGGTTGTCCGCTGTCGCCACCGTACCTTCGCAGCGGATCGTCACTTCGCTCACCCCGGGCACGACCGAGACGAGCACGACATGGTTGTGGTTGTGATCCTCGAACCGCACTTCCTCGACTGCGCCATCATAGATCATGCGCCAGTCGAGCACCTTCTGCCCCTGGGTAGTCTTGGGCGAGAGCCGCAGCCGCTGCAGCCCGTGGCTGACCGGCTGGCCGAACTGGTAATGCGTGGTATGGGCGATCTTGAGGCGCATCAGGCGTAGAACCGGTATTCGCGCTCGATCGCCTGGGCGACCTGCTGGTTGCAGGCGATAAAGTCGGTGATGAACTCGTGCAGGCCGCGCTCGACAATGCTTTCGATCGTCGCGTCGTGGAACTGGGTGCCCAGCCCGCGCAGCAACTCGTGCGCGCCGGTTTCGAGCCCGTATTCGTGGGCCAGCCCGCGCAGGTTGGAGCGGATCTTGTCGATGCAGAAGTGCAAGGACCGCGGGAAGCGCTGATCGAGGATCAGGAACTGCGCGATCCCGCGCGGGTCCATCGCCCCGGCGTTGAGCCAGCGATAGGCCCGGTCCCCGGCGACCGAGCGCAGCACGGATTCCCACTGCACATTGTCGAGGCTCGACCCGACCCAGGCGATCGAGGGCAGCAGGACGTAATACTTCACGTCGAGGATCCGGGCGGTGTTATCGGCCCGCTCGATGAAGGTGCCGATCCGCATGAAGTTGTGCACTTCATTGCGCAGCATGGTCCCGTCCATCGCCCCGCGCACCAGCGTCATCTGTCGGCGGATCGCGGCGAGGACCTGGCCGAGCATGGCCTCCTTGACCGGGCGGCTCAGCCATTCGGACAGCAGCATCCAGCTCTCGTTGACCGCCTCCCACACCTCGCGGGTCAAGGCCGTGCGGACCGAGCGGGCATTGGTCCGCGCGCCTTCGATCATGGCCAGGACCGAGCCGGGGTTGGCCTTGTCGCGCAGCAGGAAGTTCCAGACCTTGTCGCCGGTATAGGCCTGGCCGTGGACCGCCTCGTAGCCGCGGGTCTGGCCGACCGTGGAGATCACCGAGCGCCATTCCGCCTCAGCCGTCAGCACATCGCGGGTCAGCGCCATGCGTGAACCCGCATCGAGCAGGCGCGCAGTGTTCTCCGCCCGCTCGAGGTAGCGGGCCATCCAGAACACCCCGTTGGCGGTTCTGCCCAGCACGCGCCTAGTCCTCCAAGACCCAGGTGTCCTTGGTCCCGCCGCCCTGCGACGAGTTGACCACCAGCGAACCCTTCTTGAGCGCCACCCGCGTCAGCCCGCCAGGCGTGATTTCGATCCCCTTGGGGCTGACCAGCACGAACGGACGCAGGTCGACATGGCGCGGGGCCAGGCCAGCCTTGGTGAAAATCGGCACGGTCGACAGCGCCAGGGTGGGCTGGGCGATGTAGTTGTCCGGCTTGGCCCGCAGCTTGACGGCGAAGTCGGCAATTTCCTTCTTCGAGCTGGTCGGCCCGATCAGCATGCCATAGCCGCCCGAACCGTGGACTTCCTTGACCACCAGCTCGGCCAGGTTGTCGAGGACATAGGCCAGGCTGTCCTTTTCCGAACAACGCCAGGTCGGCACGTTCTGCAGCAGCGGCTTCTCGCCGGTGTAGAACTCGACGATCTCGGGCATGAACGAGTAGATCGCCTTGTCATCAGCAATCCCGGTGCCCGGCGCGTTGGCGATGGTGATCCCGCCGGCGCGGTAGATGTCCATGATCCCCGGCACGCCCAGCGCCGAGTTGGGGTTGAAGGTCAGCGGATCGAGGTACTCGTCATCGACCCGGCGGTAGAGCACGTCGATCGGCTCATAGCCGCAGGTCGTGCGCATCGCGACCCGGCCATCGACCACGCGCAGGTCGCTGCCCTCGACCAGTTCGGCGCCCATCTGGTCGGCCAGGAAGGCATGCTCGAAATAGGCCGAGTTGTAGATGCCCGGCGTCAGCACCGCGACGGTCGGGC
>JACDQK010000190.1 GCA_015657645.1 Novosphingobium sp. | reverse complement strand
GGCAACATCGCGGTCAGCCGCATGACCTGGATGAAGGCCAGTGAGTATCGCGCCAAGCGCAATGCCGGCAAGCTGGAGAGCCGCGACCTGGCGATGGAGACCCTGGCCGGCGTGCTCGATGGCGAGATCCTGATCCAGAACCACTGCTACCGCGCCGATGAAATGGCGCTGGTGCTCGATATGGCCAAGGAGTTTGGCTACAAGGTCACCGCCTTCCACCACGCCACCGAAGCTTACAAGATCGGCGATCTGCTCAAGGCGGCTGGCACCTGTTCGGCAATCTGGGCCGACTGGTGGGGCTTCAAGATGGAAAGCTATGACGCGATTCCGGAAAACGCCGGGATCCTGCAGAAGGCCGGGGCCTGCGTGGTGATCCACTCGGATGACGAGAACGGCATTCAGCGCCTCAACCAGGAAGCCGCCAAGGCCCAGGGCGATGCCCGCCGCGCCGGGATCGAGGTGTCCGATGCCGAGGTGATCCGCTGGCTGACGCTCAACCCCGCCATGGCGATGGGCATCCACCAGCAGACCGGCAGCCTCGAAAAGGGCAAGATGGCCGACGTGGTGCTGTGGAACGGCAATCCGCTGTCGGTCTATTCGCGGCCGGACAAGGTCTGGGTCGACGGCGCATTGCTGTTCGACGCGGCCGATCCCAAGCGGCGGCCGGTCAGCGATTTCGAGCTGGGCCAGGTCGGTGAAGGAGACGTGAAATGAGCCCGCGTCAGCTGCTGCTCAGCGCCGCCGCGCTGCTCGCTCTCTCGGCTCCGGCGATTGCCGAGGACGTGGCAATCACTAACGCCACCGTCGTGATCGGCGATGGCTCGGCCCCGATCCCGAACGGCACGGTCGTGCTGCGCGGGGGCAAGGTCCTGTCTGCCGGCGCGGCGTGGCCGTGCCGGCCGGTGCGCGCACCATCGATGCTGCGGCAAGTGGGTCACGCCTGGCCTGGTCGTCGCCGTGACCGATATCGGCCTGTTCGATGTCGAAGGCGTCGATGAATCGAATGATGAAGGGGCCGACAAGGGTCCGTTCAGCGCCGCGCTCGATCTCTCTCCGGCGATCAATCCGCTGGCCCAGCACATTGCGGTCAGCCGCGCCGGCGGGGTCACCCGCGCTGCCGTGGCGCCGCTGCGGACCGGGGCAATCTTTGGTGGGCAGGGCGCAGTGATCGATCTCGCCAGCGATGGTCAGCCGATTACCCAGGCGCGCGCGTTCCAGCTGGTCCAGCTGGGCGAAGACGGCGCGCGGGCGGCTGGGGGCAGCCGCGCGGCGGTCCACGCCGTGCTGCGCAATGCCTTCATGGAAGCGCGCGAGCTGGCCCGCCGGGGTGGCGGCCAGGGCGCCGATCCGCGTCTGCAGGACGCTGCGCCTGAACGGCCTGGCGATGCCCTGCTGACCCGCTTCGATGCCGCCGCGCTGGTGCCGGTCGTGACCGGGCGTCAGCCGCTTTACGTCCGCGCCGAACGCGCCGCCGATATCCGCATGGCACTGGCGCTCAAGAGTGACTTCCCGGCGCTGAAAATGGTGATCGTCGGGGCGACCGAAGGCTGGACCATGGCGAAGGAGCTGGTCGCTGCGGGCGTGCCGGTGCTGGCCACCCCGCTAAACGACCTGCCCGCCAGCTTCGAGCAGCTTGCCGCGACCCAGTCCAATGTCGGCCGGATGGCGGCAGCGGGGGTCAAGGTTGGCCTCGGCGCGTTCGGCGATCAGCCGCGCTATGCCCCGCAATATTCCGGCAACCTGGTCTCGCTGACCAAGGTGCCGGGGGCGAGCGGGCTGAACTGGGGTCAGGCCTTTGCCGCGATCAGCTCGGTCCCGGCCGCGATCCTGGGCATGGGTGACAAGTTTGGCAGCCTCAAGCCCGGCCTCGCCGGAGACGTGGTGATTTGGGACGGCGATCCGCTCGAGAATACCTCGGGTGTGGTCCGGGTGATGATCGACGGGGTCGAACAGTCGCTGGTCAACCACCAGACCAAGCTGCGCGATCGCTACAAGGTGCCAACCGAAGGTGCACTGCCCAAGGCCTATGAGTGGTAGGCTGACCGGGTGAGGACCGGCGGGGTTGCAATCCCGCCGGTCTGTGCTAGCCATGTTGACGCCGTAAACATGGGAGAGGCCCAATGGATCCGCTTGCCAACCTGATCGCCGCTTCGGTTGCCTTTGTCGGCAGCCACTTCGCCATGTCGCATCCCTTGCGCGCGGGCCTGGTGGCGCGGCTCGGCGCGGCCGGGTTCTCGGTGGTCTATTCGCTGGTGTCCTTGGCCACCTTCGGCTGGATGGTCTTCGCCTTCCGCGCCATTCCGCCAAGTGCCGGGCTGTGGGACGGCTCGCAGAACCTGCCCTGGGCGCTGGGCAGCCTGTTGACCCTTGTTGCATCGGTGCTGTTCGTCGGCAGCCTGCTGGGTAACCCCGCGCTGCCGCAACCCGGCGCGGCGGCGCTGGCCGAAAAGCCGGTCCACGGCGTATTCCATGTTACCCGCCACCCGATGATGTGGGGCTTCGCGCTCTGGGCGGTGAGCCATGCGCTGGTCAGCCCGACCCCGCGCAGTCTGGTCCTGACTTTCGCCATGGGCTTCCTCGCGCTGGTCGGCTCGCACATGCAGGACCGCAAGAAAGAAGGGCTGATGGGCGCGGCCTGGTCCGGATGGGAGGCCAAGACCTCTTACTGGCCGAAACTGGGCGGGCTGGCGAAGGCTGGCCTGGTGCCGTGGATTGGCGGGCTGGTGCTGTGGCTCGGCGCGAGCTGGGCGCATATTCCCGGCAACGGCATGGCGGCCGGGATCTGGCGCTGGGTGGGTTAAGCCCTACTGCGGCAGCGTGCACTTGGCCGCGCTGTTGCAGGCACCAAGATCGCGCAGCGAATCCCGGTCAAAGGTAACGAAGCGCTGCCACTCGGTCCCGTTCATCCGGGCGATTTCAGCGACGACATACTCGCGGCGTTCCAGTTCCGCAGGCGTGCCGGCTGATCGCGAATTAGCCTCGGCGCTATCGAGGTTGACCTGGTAGCTGCCCTTCCTCGCCAACACGGGCGAGATCTGGTTGCGGCGGAAGGCTTCGATCTCGCGCGCGCAGACCCGTGCTTCGATCGATGAATTCTCCGCCGCCGCACGGCCCTGCAGGCTGGCAACGCAGCGCGGATAGCGCTCGCGCGCGACGCAGGCGAAATCGGGCCGTTCGCCAAGCTCGGCCTGGGCCCAGTCGCGCAAGGCTTCGGGGGCCTGCGCGGCGCAATTGCTGGCTGCATCAGACGGGTCCGCTTTCGGGCCTTCCGAGCTCGGGCTTGGTTGCTGCACGGGTCCGGCAGGCCTGGCGGGTTCGCCGCTCGGGCCAGGCCGTGCAGTAGCTTCAGGAGCTGGGCTGCCGATCTGGCCGATCAGGTCGTTGTAATAGGCCTTGCCCAGCCCGCCAACGGACAGCACCGCCGCGCCGAGGACACTGTTGAACAGCCATTTGCGCTGGCTGGCGCTGCGAATTTCGATCAGCTTGATCAGATCAAGAATCGAAATGATCGCGAGGACGGCGAAGATCGCGAGAAAAAGCCAGCCAACTGCAGCAGCGAGTCCGATTTCCATAAATCCCCCCGCTGCTTAGTCCTACATCAAGCGCGCGCCTCTTCAACCCCGGCTGAATTGTGCCGCAGCGCCTTCAGCACGCAGTCGACGATGTTCGGCGCGTTGAGGCCGGCTTCGTCATACTGCTTGTCGGGCGCGTCGTGGTCCTGGAAGGTGTCGGGCAACCGGAGCGTGCGGATCTTGAGGCCGGCATCGAGCAGGCCTTCGTCGCTGGCCATGGTCAGGACATGGGCGCCGAGGCCGCCGATCGCGCCTTCTTCAACCGTCACGACCACTTCGTGGCTCGCCATCAGGCGGCGGATCAGGTCGGTATCAAGCGGCTTGGCAAAGCGCAGGTCGGCCACCGTGGTGGAGAGGCCCTTGGCCTCGAGCAGGTCGGCAGCCTTGAGCGCTTCGGCGAGGCGCGTGCCGAGCGAGAGCAGCGCAACCTTGGTCCCTTCGCGCACCACCCGGCCCTTGCCGATCTCAAGCTGCTGCGGCACCTCGGGCAGCGGCACGCCGATGCCGTTGCCGCGCGGATAGCGGAAGGCGATCGGGCCAGAATCATGGAGCGCGGCGGTATAGGTCATGTGGACCAGCTCAGCCTCGTCGGCTGCGGCCATCACCACCATGTTGGGCAGGGTGGCAAGATAGGTGATGTCGAACGAGCCGGCGTGGGTCGCACCATCGGCGCCAACCAGCCCGGCGCGGTCGATCGCGAAGCGGACCGGCAGGTTCTGGATCGCCACGTCATGGACCACCTGGTCGAAGGCGCGCTGCAGGAAGGTGGAATAGATCGCGGCGAAGGGCCGCATCCCCTGCGCGG
>JACDQK010000189.1 GCA_015657645.1 Novosphingobium sp. | reverse complement strand
CGACCTGGTGATCTGTGCCGGGCTGACCGAAGGGTCCTGGCCCGCCAGCCCGTCGCCCGAACCGCTGCTGCCCCCCGCCGTGCTGCGCGCGCTGGGCGTGCCGGCGGGTGAGTTCCGCATTGGCCTTGCCGCGCATGACCTGGCCGGGGCGCTCGGCGCGCCGGAGGTCGTGCTGAGCTGGGCGCAGCGCGATGAAAGCGGCCCGGTGATCCCCAGCCGCTTCGTGCTGCGGGTCGAGGCCATGCTTGGCGATCTGGCCGAGGCGCACCGCGAGCGCGGCGCGGTCGAGCTGGCCCGCGCGATTGACCACGCCCAGCTGCTGCCGCCCTATCCGCAGCCCAAGCCAGTCCCCAGCGCCGAGCAACGCAATGTCGCACTGGCGGTAACCGCGATCGACCGGCTGCGCGGCGATCCCTATCAGTTCTACGCCCAGGCGATCCTGCGGCTGCGTTCGCTCGACGGGCTAGATGCCGATCCCACCGCCGCCTGGCAGGGCACGGTGGTCCACAACGTGATGGAGCGCTGGCACAAGGCCGGGGGGCGGGCAGGAGAGCTGCTGGCGATCGCCTCAGAAGAACTGGCCGAAATGCAGGCCCATCCGGTCACCCGCAGCCTGTGGTGGCCGCGGCTGGAGCGCGCCCTGCAATGGATCGACGCGCAGATTGCCCGCGACCGGGCGCTGGGCCGCGAGGTGCTGGCGAGCGAGATCAAAGGCAACTTCACGCTCGGCGGGGTGATGATCAAGGGCCGCGCCGACCGGATCGATCGCGGCCCGGATGGGCAGCTGATCGTGGTCGATTACAAGACCGGCGCCCCGCCCAAGCCCAAGCAGGTGGAGAAAGGCTTTGCGCTCCAGCTCGGCACCCTGGCGCTGATGGCGGCGGCGGGTGGCTTCGAAGGGATTGCCGGGGTGCCGAACGGCTTCGAATACTGGTCCTTCGGCAAGAGCGAGGACAGCGAAACCGGCTTTGGCTATTGCGCCGAGCCGGTGCTGGAAGACAAGAAGAAGACCGGCCTGCCGCGCGACGAATTCCTGACCAAGACGCAGGAATTCCTGCTTGAAGCGATCAACGATTGGATCAGGGGCGACAAGCCCTTCACCGCGCGGCTCAATCCGGACCTGCCGGGCTACAACGATTACGACCAGCTGATGCGGCTGGATGAATGGCAGGCGCGCGGGGAGGCGGAACAATGAGCCGCGTCCATCCGCTGACCCATGAGCAACGCCCGGCGGTCGAACCGTCCGAGGTCGTCTGGCTGTCCGCCTCGGCGGGCACGGGCAAGACCCAGGTGTTGTCCGCCCGCGTGCTGCGGCTGCTGCTGGAAGAGGGCGTGCGGCCCGACCAGATCCTCTGCCTGACCTTCACCAAGGCCGGGGCGACCGAAATGGCTGCGCGTATCAACGAGGTGCTGGCCCGCTGGGTGCGGCTCGATGCGACGACGCTGGCCAAGGAATTGATGGCGATCGGGGCGGACCATGGGCCCGAGACGATCGCCCGCGCGCGTAAGCTGTTTGCCGCCGTGCTCGATTGCCCCGGTGGGGGCCTGCGGATTGATACGATCCACGCTTTCGCGCAGTGGCTGCTCGCCGCCTTCCCGAACGAGGCGGGGCTGCTGCCCGGCGTCAAGGCGATGGAAGATCGCGACCGCGACCTGCTGCTGCGCGAGGTGCTGGCCGAGCTGTTGCTGGTGGCCGAGCGGACCAACGATGCGGCCACGCTCAATGCCCTGGCGCAGCTCTCGGTAAGGATGGGGCCGGACAAGGTCCCGGCCTGGCTGCTGCGCTGCGCCGCCGCGCGCGAGGCCTGGGAAGCGCCGGCGGGCTGGCAGCCGCCGATGAAGGACGGGGTCCACCGCCTGCTCGGCCTGCCCGCCGATGCCGGGCCGGACGACCTGCTCGATCTGTGCAGCGACGGGGTGTTCGATACCGATGCGCTCGAATGCTGCCTCTCGGCCTATGCCGGTTGGAAGACCGCAACCAGCGCCAAGGTCACTCCGCTGATCCGCGACTGGCTGGAAAGCGGCCCGGTAGAGCGGCTGGCGGGGCTGGCGGACCTGCACAAGGAACTGTTCGGCCAGAAAGGCCAGATCAAGAACCTCAAGTATCTCGTCCCGCTGGAAAGCAGTTTCGAGGAAGCGGCCTTTGCCGTGTTCGACAGCTCGATGGCGGTGCAGGAACGCCGCGCCTTGCTTGATCTGGTCGATTTTCTGGTCCCGGCGCTCGAAGTCGGGCGCAAGTTCGCGCTGGCCTGGGACGAGGCCAAGGCCCGCGCCGGGTTCATCGATTTCGACGACCAGATCCGCCAGGCCGCGGCCCTGCTGACTCGTAGCGAGCTGTCTGACTGGATCCGCTACAAGCTGGACCGCCAGTTCGATCACATCCTGGTCGACGAGGCGCAGGATACCAATGCCGCGCAGTGGCAGATCATCGGCGCGCTGACCGACGAATTTTTTGCCGGCAAGGGCGCGCGCGATGACAAGCTGCGCACGCTGTTCGTGGTCGGCGACTACAAGCAGGCGATCTTCCGCTTCCAGGGCACCAGCCCGGAAAACTTCGCCAAGGCCAAGGCGCGGGTCGACGAGATGATGCGCCAGGCTGCCGTCAACCTCGCCGAGCAGCGCGGCGGCGGGGCGGGGCGCGAGCTGCAGGATCTCGATCTTGGGCAGAGCTTCCGCACGGCGCGGGCGATCCTCGAATTCGTCGACCAGGCAATCGGCGACATTGGCTTTGACGGTCTCGGCCTCGACAAGGCCCCGGAACCGCACAAGGGCGAGGAGCGGCCCGGACGGGTCACGCTGTGGCGCGTCATCGGCGGCGAGAGCGCCAATGGCGACGAGGCCGAGGCGGCCGACGAAGGCGCCGAGGGCTGGCTCAGCCGTGGGGATCGCCAGATGGCCGAGCGGATCGCGCAGCAAGTGCGCGACTGGCTCGATCATGGCTTCCCGCTGGTCAAGGGGCAGGACCCGGGCACCGCCCGCCGCGCCACGGCCGGCGATGTCATGGTGCTGGTGCGCAAGCGCAAGGAGCTGGCCGGGCTGATCGTCGCGCGGCTGCATGCGGCGGGCGTGGCGGTGGCAGGGGTCGACCGCCTGCGGCTGGCGACGCCGCTGGCCGTGCGCGATCTGATGGCGGCGCTGCGCTTTGCGGTGCAGCCGCATGATGACCTCAACCTCGCCTGCCTGCTCGTTTCGCCGCTGCTTGGGTGGAGCCAGGACGATCTGCTGCGCTGGGGCTGGCGGCCCGAAGGGGTGGGGTTCTACGAACACCTGCGCAAGTCACGCGGGACGCCCGACGTCGACCGCGTCTGGCACCAGTTGGGCGAGCTGCTGCGGATTGCGGACTACGAGCCGCCGCGCGCGCTGCTGCACTGGGTGCTGACCGGGCCGTGGCAGGGCCGCAAGCGCCTGGTCGCGCGGCTGGGGACCGAATCGAACGACCCGATCGACGAGCTGCTTAACGCCGCCGGGGCCTATGCCGCGAACGAAGTGCCGAGCCTGACCGGCTTCATCCGCTGGTTCGATGCCGGGACCAGCGAACTGAAGCGCGAGGCTGGCAAGAGCCGCGACGAAGTGCGGGTGATGACCGTCCACGGCTCCAAGGGACTGCAGGCCCCGATCGTGATCCTGGCCGATGCGGCGGACAATCCGGCGCGCGGGCGGGGCAGCCCGGTCGAGCTGGAAGACCCGCTGAGCGGCAAGACGATCCCGCTGCCCGCTCTGCCGCAGAGCCAGCAGCTCGGCCGGATTTCCGAGGTGATCGAGGCGAATGCCAAGGCCGAGATGGAGGAGCACTGGCGGCTGCTTTACGTCGCCATGACCCGCGCCGAGGAAGCGCTGTTCATCGGCGGGGCGCTGACCGCGCGCGAAAAGGCCCCGCATCCCGATAGCTGGTATGCGCGGCTGGCGGGGCTGTTCGAAGAGGCCGACTGGATCGAGGACGCCCGCTGGGGCGCGACGGTTACTCACGGCGAGGCGCCTGTCATTCCCGCACCGCCCAAGCCCGGGACCGGCGGCGAATTGCCGCTGCTGCCAGCCTGGCTGGAGCGCCCGGTCGCCGCCGAACCGCGCCCGCCGCGCCCGCTCGCGCCCTCATCGCTGGGCGAGGACCTGGCGACCGATCCGCCATTCCCGCCGGGCGCTGGACAGGCGGCCGCAAGGGGCGTGCTGCTCCACAAGCTGCTCGAGCGTCTGCCCGAACTGCCGGTGGCCGAGCGCAAGGCGGCGGCCGAGGCCTGGCTCGCCAAGAACGGCGGCGATTTCACGGCGCCTGAGCGCGCCGACATGGTCCGCTCGGCACTGGCCGTGCTGGCCGAGCCCGCCTGGGCCGAGCTCTTCGCGCCGGGCGGCCTGGCCGAAGTGCCGATCGCCGCGACGGTCGGCGGGCAAGTGGTGGTCGGCACGATTGACCGGATGGTAATCCTGCCGACCGGATCCGCCTGATCGACTTCAAGACCGCGCGCGCCCGCCTGAAAGCCTCGATGCCGTGCCGGTCGCGATCCTGCGCCAGATGGCGGCCTATGCCGCTGCGCTGGAGGCAGCCTATCCGGGCCGCCGGGTCGAGGCGGCGCTGCTTTACACCCAGGCTCCGCGGCTGATCGCGCTGCCGGATGCGCTTCTCAGCGTCCACAAGCAGGCATTGCTGGCCGCGCAGGAAAGCTTTTGAACCGCGGCGATTGCCGAAGCGCGCGCGGCTACCTAGATTGACGAACAACCCTTCAGGAGATTCCCCATGGCCACCAAAGCCGTTACCGATGCCAGCTTCGCCGCCGATGTGCTCAATTCCGACAAGCCCGTGCTGGTCGATTTCTGGGCCGACTGGTGCGGCCCGTGCAAGATGATCGCCCCGGCGCTGGAAGAAATCAGCGACGAACTGGCTGACCAGGTGACCATCGCCAAGGTCGACATCATGGAAAACACTGACGTCGCCGCCCAGTTCGGCGTTCAGTCGATCCCGCTGATGATCCTGTTCAAGGATGGCCAGCCGGTCGCCCAGAAGCTGGGTGCCGCGCCGAAGAGCCAGCTCAAGGGCTGGCTGGAAAGCGTTCTCTAAAGCGCCTGCATCCGCTCCGCCAGCTCGTCCCACAGGGCCGGGCTGGCCGCGCCGATCAGGCTGGGGCGCAGGTGTTCGTCGACCCGGTAGGGCTTACCATCGGGCCGCGCGACCTTGCCGCCGGCTTCGTTGAGCAACAGCACGCCTGCCGCATGATCCCAGGCGAGCGTGCGCTCGAAGATCGTGATGTCGTTCTCGCCCAGCACGATGCGGGGATACTGCTCTGCGGCGCACCGCGGGATATCGACCAGCGTGTAGTGCGGGGCGATGTGGGTTTTCAGCGCCTCGCGCCGGGCCGGGTCGGCGAAGACGAGTGAAATGGCAGCAATTGGCGGGGTCTGGCCGCTGGCGCGGGCGGTGATCCGCTCGCCATCGATCCAGGCACCCTGGCTCTTTTGTGCGGTGCAGAACCGGCCGCGCAGCGGATCGTAGATCCACCCGCCAATGGTCTCGCCAGCCTCGGCCAGGGCGACCATGATCCCGAACGGCGGCTTGCCCGCAGCGAAGTTGTTGGTGCCGTCGACCGGATCGATGATCCAGCACAGCGCATCGCCCAGCCGCTCCATCAGCGCCGGGTTCGCCTCGCAGGCCTCCTCGCCGACGATGGTCGCCTCGGGCAGGATCTTGGCGAGCCCTTCGGCCAGGATCACTTCGGCCTGACGGTCGGCGATGGTGACCAGTTCGCCGACCGATTTGTCGATAACTTCGTGGGCTTCAAGCTGCTGGTAGCGCGGCATGACGGCGCGGGCCGAGGCATCCTGGATGACCGCCAGCACCGCCGCGTCGAGCGCCGCGCTCACGAACGATAATCCGCGTTGATCGAGATGTAGCCGTGGGTCAGGTCGCAGGTCCACACCGTCGCGCGGCCTTCACCCAGGCCGAGATCGACCTCAATCGAGATGTCCTGCCCCTTGAGGTGGGCGGCCACCGGGGCCTCGTCATAATCGGCCAGCGGCTGGCCGTCGCGCGCCGCCCAGGTGCCGCCGAAGCCGATCGAGAGCCGGTCGCGGTCGGCGGGTTCGCCGGCCTTGCCCACGGCCATGACGACGCGGCCCCAGTTGGCGTCCTCACCCGCGATGGCGGTCTTGACCAGCGGCGAATTGGCGATGGCGAGGCCGACCTTGCGGGCACTTTCATCGCTGACCGCGCCGGACACGGTCACAGCGATGAATTTCTGCGCGCCTTCGCCGTCGCGCACGACCAGGTGCGCCATCTGCCGGCAGACATCCTCCAGCGCGGCGGCAAAGGCATCGGCGCCGGCACTGTCGAACGAGCTGAGCGGCACATTGCCCGCCGCACCGGTAGCGAAGGCCAGCACGGTGTCGCTGGTCGAGGTGTCGCTATCAACCGTGATGCAGGAGAAGGTCCGCTGGTTGGCGGCGGAGAGGAGTGCTTGCAGGAAGCCCGGCTCGACCGCCGCATCGGTGAAAATGTAGCCCAGCATGGTCGCCATATCGGGCGCGATCATACCGCTGCCCTTGATGATCGCGCCGAGCGTGACCGTGCGACCATCGACCACCGCCGTGGCCATCGCGCCCTTGGCGAAAGTGTCGGTCGTGCCGATCGTGTTCGCAGCCTCTTCCCAGCCGCAGGGCTGGGCGACCAGCGCGGCTTCGATCCCGGCCTTGGCCTTGTCCTTGGGCAGCGGCACGCCGATCACCCCGGTGGAGGAGACGAAGACCTGCTCCGCCGCGCAGCCGAGGTGTGCGCTGACCTGGGCCATGATCGCCTCAACCGCCTCGCGCCCGCGATAGCCGGTGAAGGCGTTGGAATTGCCGGCATTGACCACCAGCGCCCGGGCATGACCTTGCGCCACGTTCTGGCGGCCCAGCTCAACCTCGGACGAGCAGCAGACGTTGCGGGTGAACACCCCGGCCGCCGCCGTACCCTCGGCCAGCTCCACATAGGTCAGGTCGCAGCGGCCCCAGTCCTTGTACCCGGCGCGGGCGACGCGCGGGGTGACGCCGGCTATCGGCGGGATCGCGGGGAAGGGGCGGGCAAGGGGCGAAACGGGGTGGGCCATGGCCGGACCCTTATGGTGCCAGCGCGCAGGGGGCAAGGTGGTCGCGGTTTCGCTTGTTTTGGTGGAGCAGGCTGATATCTCAAACGCATGACTATGCTCGCTATTCTCTTGCTCGCCCAGGCCGCTTCCACCGCGCCTGTCGTCACGCCACCCATGCCGGTGCCCCCGCCGCCGCCAGGTTTGCCAATCCCGATCGGCGAAGGTGCCTTCAATCCACGCGCGCCTAAGCCGATGAGCTATCCCGGATCGTGGGTAATGACCGCAGACTATCCCACCGATTCCTTGCGGGCCAACGAACAGGGCAGCACCGGCTTTACCGTCACCGTTGATACGCAGGGTCGCGTAAAGGATTGCCGGATCAGCGCTTCGAGCGGCTCGCCTCGGCTCGATGAAACGACCTGCCGGCTGGTCACCCAGCGCGCGCGCTTTACGCCCGCGACTGACAGCAAGGACAACCCGATCGAGGGGACCTATTCCAACCGGGTCCGCTGGGTACTGCCGACGATTACGCCGCCCGAACCCGGCCAGGCCGTCACCACCTATACCGTTGAGGCAAATGGTGATGTGACCGGCTGCAAGGTGGTGCTGGAAGGAGCGGCCGCCACTTCGATGAATCGCATTGCGGGCTTCTGCGGCAATACGAAGAAGATGAAGCCCTACCTCGACGCGGACAAGAAGCCGGTCAGCCGCAAGGTGACCATGACGACCACCGTCACCGTCGAATAGGGCTACCCGCCCAGCCGCACCAATGCGGTGGGAGCAGCCGTGGTGCGCGGGGTAACCTTCCATTCCAGCCGCTGGCCGGTGGTGCCTGCTACCGGGCCTTCGTCGGTGTTGTTGGCCAGGATCGTGCCGTCGGTCGTCAGCACCAGTGTGCCGTTGAGTTCGGGCAGCTTCATGGCGCCGTCTTCCTTGTCCTTCGAGCCCAACGCCGCGCCCATCGCGGCCAGCTGGCCCATGTTGGCCATCGGATTGCCCTGACCCGGCTGGCCAAAGGCCGGCGCGTCCATCCGCACGGCCCCGTCGGCGCGCTTGTTGAGCACGACGAAGGCATTGGCCATCGGGAAGCGTTCCATGGTCGGGAACTGGAAATCGTAATCGAGATGGCCGGAAATGGCGAAATCGACCACGAACAGCCCGTCACCCTTGTAGACTACCGATTTCCACCCGGCCTGGCGGCGCAGGCGGTCGGCCAGTTCCTCGGCGGCCTTGGGGCTGGAGGGATCGATCCGCCCAGCATCACCTTCATCATCTCGGCGTCGCGCTTGTTCTTGGCTTCGTCGGCCTGGCGGTTTTCTTCCCACTCGGCCTTCTGCTTGGCGAGCTCATCCTTGGAGCATTCGCGCTCATCCGCCGCCGCGTCGTCGGTATAGCAGGGCAGGGCCTTGAACGGCTCGGCATCCTTGGCCTTGCTGCCGAGTTCAGCCAGCTTGCTCAGCCCCAGCAGATAGATCTCGCCGTTGTAGGCATAGCTGAACCGGCCGTCCTTGCGCAGGTCGATCGCCGAGGTGAAGTTGCCCGGCGAGACGAAGCAGCCGCTCAGCAGCAGCGTCGCCGCGGCGATGAACGAAGCGGCGAGGCGGCGAGTGGTTGTGGTCATGGTGCTATTCCTGTGGCCGGACTGCCAGCGCGTATAGCGCGATGGCGGCAGCATTGGAAACATTGAGACTTTCCACTGCGCCCGACATCGGCAAGCGGGCAATCGCATCGCAGTGCTGCATGATGTTGTGGCGCATCCCGTCGCCCTCTGCACCCAGCACCAGGGCAATCGGACCAGCGGGCAGGGCCTCGCCCAGGGTCGCCTTGCCTTCGCCGTCGAGGCCGATCCGCCAGTAGCCCGCCTCGGCCATTTCCTCGAGCGCGCGGGCCAGGTTGACCACGCGCACCCAGGGCACGACTTCCAGCGCGCCCGAAGCACTCTTGGCCAGGGTGCCGGATTCGGGCGGGGAGTGGCGGTCCTGCGTGACGATCGCGGCGGCGTTGAAGGCTGCGGCCGAGCGCATGATCGCGCCGACATTGTGCGGATCGGTCACCTGATCGAGCACGACCAGCGGCCGGGCCGGATCGCCCTGCATGACTTCATCGAGGAACACGTCTTCCAGCCCGTCGCATTCCAGCACCAGCCCCTGATGCGGCGCATCCTTTGCCACCAGCCGGGCGAGATCGGCCGGCTGCGCATATTCGACGTTGAAATCGGCCGGCAGCTCGCCATCCAATGAGGCGATGCCTTCGCGCGTCGCCCACAGCTTGCGGTGATTGCGATCGGGGTTCTTGAGCGCGGCTTCTACCGCATGGCGGCCCCACAGCCGCACGGCCCCGGCACTGGCCCGGCCCGAACCGCGCCCGCCCTGCATACGTCCCGCGCGGCCACGAAGGGCGCGGCTGGGCTTGGTGTCACGATTACGGCTCATGCGGCGAATCCCCTGATCATCGGGTGTCACTAGGGGATGGTGGTGGACAGGGCTAGATTCGAACTAGCGTACGCTTGCGCGGGCAGATTTACAGTCTGCTGCCTTTAACCACTCGGCCACCTGTCCACACCATTTGCCGGTGCCGGGTTGCCCCGGATTGTGGCCCCCGAAGGGACCGTCCGGCCGAGAGAGCGCGCCTTTGGACAAGGCGAGCCGTGCTGTCAATGGGCCAATCGACTTGTCGTGTGCCTTCGCGGCGGATAGGAAGCGCCGCCATGAGCGAAATCACCCCAGTGATCTCGGCGACAGGCCTCTACACCCCGCCCGAGACAATCACCAATGACGAGCTGGTCGCCAGCTACAACGCCTATGTGGAACTCCACAATTCCCGCAACGCGGCTGCGATCGCGGCGGGGGAAGTGGAAGAACTGCAGCCCAGCTCGGCCGAGTTCGTCGAAAAAGCCAGCGGCATCAAATCGCGCCATGTGATGAGCAAGGCGTCGACGCTGGACCCCGAGACGATGGGCCCGCGCTGGCCGGAACGTTCAAACGACGAGCTTTCGGTGATGGCCGAGATCGGTGTGAAGGCGGCGCTTGATGCGCTGGAATCGATCGGGCGCGATCCCAAGGTTGTCGATGCCGTGCTATGCGCCGCCTCGAATATGCAGCGGCCCTATCCGGCCATGGCGATCGAGATCCAGCAGGCCTTGGGGATCGAGGGCTTTGCCTTTGACATGAATGTCGCCTGCTCTTCCGCCACCTTCGGGATCCAGACCGCGGCCGATTTCATCCGTGCCGGCAATGCCCGTTCGGTGCTGGTGGTCAGCCCGGAAATCTGCACCGGCCACAACAACATGAGGAACCGCGACAGCCACTTCATCTTCGGTGACGTGGCGACCGCCGTGCTGGTCGAGGCCAAGGATATGGCCCCGGCCAAGCATTGGGAGATCGTCGGCACCCGGCTCAAGACGGTGTTCTCCAACAACATCCGCAACAATTTCGGCTTCCTCAATGCCGCCACGCCGGAAACCATTGGCACGCCGGACAAGCTGTTCGTCCAGGAAGGGCGCAAGGTCTTCAAGGAAGTGGTGCCGATGGTCGCCAGCATGATCGTCGAGCATGCTGGCGATCTGGGGATCGATCCGGCCAGCCTGCGCCGCCTGTGGCTGCACCAGGCCAATTCGGGGATGAACCGCCTGATTGCACAGCGCGTGCTGGGCCACGAAGCCAACGATGACGAGAGCCCGACCGTGCTCGACACCTATGGCAATACCTCGAGCGCGGGCTCGATCATTGCCTTCCATCTTCACAGCAGCGATCTGGCGGCGGGTGACACCGCGCTGATCTGCTCGTTCGGCGCAGGCTATTCCGCTGGCACCGTCTTCGTCCGCAAGGTAGCCTGAGTCATGGCCAACGAAATTCTCGACAACCGCGGACGCGGCGAAGCCACCTGGCAGTGGCCGCGGATCCATCCCGAAGCGCACAAGTTTGCCGCCATCGCTGGCGTAGCGAGCATCGCGGCCGCCTTCTTCGCCTGGGAAACGCTGGCCTGGCCGCTGGGCTTCCTGGTGCTGGGGATCTGCGCCTTCTTCCGCGATCCGGTCCGTGTCACCCCGCAGGAAGACCGCTTCATTGTCGCGCCCGCCGATGGCCTGGTCACGCTGATCCAGCAGGTTGAGGCCCCGCGCGAGCTGGTGATGGACGATGGCAGCGGCACCAAGGGGCTGGCCCCGGGCCTGGTGACCCGCATCTCGATCTTCATGTCGGTGTTCGATGTCCACATCAACCGCGCCCCGATCGGCGGCACGGTGCGGCGGGTGGTCTATATGCCCGGCAAGTTCATGAACGCCGATCTCGACAAGGCGAGCGAGGAAAACGAGCGCCAGCATATCCTGATCGAGCGCGGTGACGGGGTGGCGATCGGCTTTACCCAGATCGCCGG
>JACDQK010000188.1 GCA_015657645.1 Novosphingobium sp. | reverse complement strand
GGTGACGAGCTGGATCGGCACAAGGGCTAGTCGAACAGCGCCTTGAGGTCCTTTTTGAGGATCTTGCCATTGGCGTTGCGCGGCAGGGTTTCCGGGTAGAACAGGATCCGCACCGGCACTTTGAAGGCGGCCAGGCGCTCGCGCACCCAGGCCTGAAGCTCCGCTTCGGTCGCGGACTTGCCCGGCGTCAGGTGAACGACTGCGGCCGGTTCCTCGCCCAAGGTGCGATGGGGAATGCCGACCACGGCCGCGTCCATCACCGCCGGGTGATCATAGAGCACGTTCTCGACCTCGGACGAGTAGATGTTCTCGCCGCCGCGGATGACAATGTCCTTGGCCCGGTCGGCGATGTAACAGAAGCCTTCCTCGTCGATCCATGCGAGGTCACCGGTACGGACCCAGCCGTCAATGAAGGTCGCAGCGGTCGCTTCGGGGTTGTTCCAGTAGCCCTTCACGATCATCGGACCATTGGCATAGAGCTCGCCGATCTGGCCGGGCGGCAGTTCCTTCCCGTCCTCGTCCAGCACCTTGAGCTGGGCCACGGCAACTGGCGGCCCGCAGCTGGTCGGGCGGTTGAGGTAGTCTTCGGCGGTAAGGCCGGTGACCGTGGCGGTGGTCTCGGTCATCCCCCAGCCGTTGCCGGGAAGCGCCCCGAACACTTCGCGGATCTTGCGGACCAAATCGGGCGCCGAAGGCGCACCGCCATAGGCAATCGCCTCCAGCGAGGAGAGGTCATACTTCTCGCGCGCCGGATGCTCCAGCAGTTGCCAAGCAATGGTCGGCACCCCGCCGGTTGAATTGACCTTCTCGCGCTCGATGATCTGGAAGGCCTTTTCCGGCTCCCACTTGTACATAAAGATCATGGTGTGGCCGGCCGCGATCGCGCCCATCATCGTCGCCGAGCAGGCCGTCGCGTGGAACAGCGGGATGACCGTCAGCACCACTTTGCGCGCCGGTTCTGGCAGCGGATCGCCCCGCCGCAGCACCTGCCGCGCCGCGCCATAAGCGCTGGAGAAGATGTTGGTGACGAAGTTGCGATGCGTCCCCAGCGCGCCCTTGGGATTGCCGGTGGTGCCAGAGGTGTAAAGGATTGTCGCGTCGTCATCCGCCGCGATTGCGACCTCCGGCAGGTCCTGATCGGGCAGGCTGCCCCAGGCTGATGACGGCCCAATCAAGCTTTCCAGCGTTGTGACGCCGGCCGGCAGATCATCCCGGCGCGAAACGATCATATGCGCCAGGTCCGGCAATTCGGCGCGGTGCGGGGTGATCCGGTCGAGCCGCTCGCCATCGCAGACCAGCACCTTGGCACCCGAATGGGCGAGGCCATAGGAGAGCTCCGGCCCGGTCCACCAGGCGTTGAGCGGCACGCAGATCGCGCCGATGGTGACGGCAGCAAAGAACGCCACCGGCCATTCGGGCAGGTTGCGCATAGCCAGCGCCACCCGGTCGCCCTTCTGCACGCCCAGCGACTGGAGATACCGGCCAAAGGCGGCGACCGCCCGGAACCAGGCTGCATAGGAAACCCGCTCGTCCTCATAGATCAGGAAGGTCGCAGCGCCGTGGCTGCGGCCGATCCGGGCAAGGACCGCCAGGTTCTCCGGCGCGTTCTTCCACACCCGGGTCGGCACGCCGCGGATATCGATGGTCTCATATTCGAACCGGGCGCCCGGTGCGCAAAGGATCGCCTCGCACTCGGCCAGGCTGCGCGCGGGCCAGCCGGCCGGAATCCATTCCCTGAAACTGTCACTTGAAATGTCGCCCATGATCCTCCGCGGCGGTCGCTGTGCCGCCTTGGCAGGCAGGCTAGGTCAGCCGCGCGCGCCGAACAAGGCGGAACCGACGCGGACGTGCGTCGCGCCCAGCATGATCGCTGTTTCGAAATCGTCGCTCATCCCCATTGAGCGGCCAGCCAGGCCATTGTCCGCTGCCAGCTTGTCGAGCAGGGCGAAGAACGGCGCCGGTTCGATCCCCAGCGGCGGAACGCACATCAGGCCGATCACGGGCAGGTTCGCCGCGCGGGCCTCGGCTAGCAGCGCGGGCAGATCGGCAATCGCGCAGCCGCCCTTTTGCTCTTCGGCGCCGATATTGACCTGGACGAAGCACGGCACCTGCCGACCGGCCTTGTCCATCGCCTTGCCGAGCGCGGACACCAGCGAGGGCCGATCAACCGAATGGATACAGTCGAACAGCGCGACCGCATCGTCGGCCTTGTTCGACTGCAGCTGGCCGACCAGATGGAGTTCAATTGATCCATGCGCCTCGCGCAGCGCCGGCCACTTCTCGGCGGCTTCCTGCACGCGGTTCTCGCCAAAGACGCGCTGGCCGGCGGCGATCAGCGGGGCGATCCGCTCGGCCGGGTGGGTCTTGCTGACGGCGACCAGGGTCACGTCCTCGGCCTTGCGCCCCGCGATCTGCGCAGTGCGGGCAATACGGGCCTGAATCTCGGCGAGCCGAGTGGCTGCTTCAGTGGCTGGATCGGTCATGGCGCGGTGCTATAGCGATG
>JACDQK010000187.1 GCA_015657645.1 Novosphingobium sp. | reverse complement strand
TGTGGCTCGATATAGCTGCCGCCGCTCTCCGCCGCCGCGGCAGTCAGCGCGACCAGCTCATCGGTATTGGCGAAGTTGCCGGGGGCATAGATCAGCGAGGAGCCGATCCCCAGCGCCCCGGCGCGCATTTCGGCCCGCACCAGCTCCTGCATCCGCCGCAGCTGCTCCGGGCTGGCGCGGACATCGTCATAGCCGACCTCGTGCATCCGCAGCGTCGTCGCCCCGACGAAGGAGGCGACGTTGCAGGAGACGCCCTTGGCTTCGAGGAAACCGAGATACTGCCCCAGCGTGGTCCAGCCGATATCGAACTTGATATCGCCCTGCTCGCGCCGTTCGCGCGCCTTCATCTCTGCCGTGAGCGGGCCCAACGACCAGCCTTCGCCCATCACTTCCAGCGTCACGCCCTGGCGAATGTCGCTTTGCGAGCGGCCATCCTCGATCAGGCTCTCGGTGGCCCAGGACAGCATGTTGATGAAGCCGGGGGCGACCGCCTGGCCCTTTGCATCAAGCTCCAGCGCGCCGCGCGCGGCGGAGAGGTTGCCGATCGTGGCGATCTTGCCGGAGATGATCCCGACATCGGCCTCGCGCCCTTCGCCGCCGAGGCCATCAAACACCGTCCCGCCGCGTACGATCGTGTCATAGCGGCCCGACTTGCGCGCCTCCGCGATCGCGGGCGAGACGGCGAGAGCGGCGAGGCCGGCGGTAAAGCCGCGGCGCGTGGCGGTGATGGTCATGGGCCGGGACTATCCGGGCCTAACCCAGCTGCGTCAATCCCGAGGCATAGGGTGCGACCAGCGCAGACGCTCGGTCCCAGCCGCCCAGCAGCCAGGTCCGCGCGGCAGCCGGATCGGCGGGCAGGATCACCGGCATCCGCTCCACGCCCAATTCGCGCAGCATGGCATTGGCGGGGCAGGTCAGCAGGGCGAAAGAGGCAACCTCGCTGTCCTTCCACACCCCGGCCAGAGCGAAGAGCGGCTGGTCGGCGCAGGACAGCCAGAGCTGACGGCGCTTGCCGGTAGTCGGATCGGTCCCGCCCCACAGCATGACCGCCGTCGCGGGCACCAGGCAGCGGAATTCGCTGTTGCGCAGGTTGCCGATCCAGAACGGCGAATCCGGACTGCGCACGGTCAGCACGGCGCGGCCGGTCTCCCCAGCCGAGGGCGGCGGCGGCACGCCCCACAAGCGCGGCACCAGTCGCCGCTCGGCCTCGCCCGGCGGACGCGGTCCAGCCACGAATTCGCGGCCCGCCGTCACCACCGGCGCGAACTGGCCGGGTGAGATGGAGCCGCCCGCCCAAGGGTCCTCCGCGCTCACCCGCGCGCCAAACCGCGCCGCGATTTCGGCGGCACTGGCGGCGAGGCGGTAAAGCACGGTCATCGCTGGACCTTTCGCGCGGCGCTGGCATAGTGTCCAGTGAGCCGAGCGCATCGGCCGGGTAGGGGGAGACTGCCATGCTCAGCGAAAAGCGGCGCGGCTTGCTGGTGTTCAACGGGATCGGGCTGATCGCCACGGCGATCCTGTCGGGCTGGTTCTATTTCTTCTTCCTGCTGGGTGCGATCGATCTGTGGCCCTTCGTCACCGATGTGCAAGTGACCATTGGCGGCGACCGGCGGGCCTGGAACATGGCGCACCTGGAAGGGATCACCAACGGCACCATGCTGATCGCGATCGGCGCGGCGGGCGGTTACATCCGGCTGGGTGAGCGCGCCCAGGCCGTGCTGTTCTGGGCCGCGCTGGCCTTTGGCTGGCTGTTCACCCTGCCGGCGATCGCCAATGCCCTTTTCGGCACGCGCGGGCTGGAATTTGGCGGCGGGCCTTTCCCCGGCAATGTCACGATCAACAACGTGATCTTCCTGTTCGGCTGGCCGGCGATGGTTGGGGTCCATGTGGCCGTCGCCCTGCTGTTATGGGGGGCTTGGCAGCACCATCGCCATGGGAGCGGCGGGAAATGAGCACGCCCGCGATCCTGGTCCGCCGCATCCCCTTCGCCTTTGACGAGGCGATCGATCCGGTCTGGCACCC